>QBYC01000051.1 GCA_003283025.1 Pelagibacteraceae bacterium AG-325-C03 | reverse complement strand
TGCAAAAATATCTTTATAGGCTTTATCTAGTCCAATAATCTTTTTATTATCATATTTTTTTCTTCTTAGACCTATTAAATTTAATCCTTGTAAATAATTTCTATTTCCGATTGATAGGCCAAATGGTGTTACATCTTTATTTACTCCTGTCATTCCACCAATCATTGCAAGTCTTCCTATTCTTATAAATTGTTGCACCGCAGAATTTCCGCCAATAACCACTGAGTCTTCAATTGTGACGTGCCCGCCTAATGGAACATTATTAGCTATTATTACATTATTTCCAATTTTACAATCATGTGCAATATGTGAAGAAATCATAAATAAACAACCGTCTCCAATTTTGGTTTCGAGACCGCCACCCACTGTGCCAGGATTTATAGTAACATATTCTCTAATAATATTATTTTTACCTATCAATAAACTATTTTTTTCATTATTAAATTTAAGGTCTTGTGGCTGTGTGCCGATACTAGCAAATGGAAAAATTTTTGTTCCCTGATCTATTTTTGTGTATCCTTCGATATGAACATTTGATATTAATTCGACATTATTAGATAGTTCTACATTTGGCCCTACATAGCAAAAAGGACCTATCTTTACTGATTGAGAAATTTTAGCATTTTTATCAATTATACTTGAATTATGTATCACGCTTTTCTTTCCACTATTGTAGCTGACCATTCTGCATCTGCCATTCTTTTTCCATCAACTTTTGCCGTTCCTTTATATTTCCAAACTCTTCCATGTGATCTCAATGACTCAATTTCTAAATGTAACTCGCAATCTGGTATAACTGGATTTCTAAACCTCGCTTTATCTACGCTCATCAAATAAACTAATTTGTTTGCATATTCATTTGGATCAATACCGTGTGCTGTTAAAGCTGCAGCCGCTTGTCCGAAAGCTTCAACAATTAAAACGCCAGGCATCACAGGTTGTCCAGGAAAATGACCCTGCACATAAAAACCGTTTTTTTTAACATACATAATCGCAGTAGCTGATTTTAAATGAACAATATTTGTCAATTTATCAATTAACAACATTGGTTCCCTATGGGGTAGTAAAGATTCAATTGATTTTTTATCTAATTCTACTTTACTCATTATTTTTCTTATGAATTTTCAAAAACTCCTTTAATGATACGGCCGGATAACCCATAACAATTTTATTATCCTCAATATCTTTTATAACTCCACTGCCTCCTCCTATTTTCACATTATTTCCAATATTTAAATGTCCTGAGATACCTGCTTGACCTCCAATAGAAACGTTTTTTCCAATTTTGGTGCTTCCTGCAAAACCAACTTGACCAGCGATCATGCAATTAGAGTCAATCTGAACATTGTGAGCTACATGGACTTGATTATCTAAATAAGTATTTGATCCAATCACTGTATCATCAATTGATCCTCTATCAATTGTACAACCAGAGGCAATTTCAACGTCATTATTAATTCTTACCTTCCCAATATGTGGGAATTTAATATTTTTTTTATTCAAGGGAATAAAACCAAATCCCTTTTGCCCTATTTTGCAATTATCTTGTATCACAACATTATTACCAACTAGTGAATTCTTTAAAATTACGTTTGAACCTATTATGCATTCCTTTCCAATTTCCACATTGCTCTCAATTATACTGTTAGAACCTATTATTGAATTTTTACCTATACTGACATTTTTGCCAATTAAAACATTATTTCCAAATTTAACCTTATTATAACTTGTTTTTCTCGGTTTTCTTAGTAATAGATCTGGATAATCTATATCTGCAGTAGGGTAAATTAATTTTGTTATTCTTGCTAATTCATACAAAACGTTTAAGACGACTATTTTTTCTAAATTTTTAGGTAAATATTTTGCTAATTTATTGGTTGTTATACATGCTGAAGCTTTAGTTTTAATTGCTTGGTTTTTATACTTTGTTGAATCAAAAAAGGTGATTTCATCTTTTTCAGCTAGGTGAAGTGGTTTTATGTCTTTAACTTTAAAGTTAGTTGTTGACTTTTGAGTAGGAAATAGCTGCTTGAGTTTTATATTTTTTTTTTTAAAAAAAATATTTGAGTCCATTTATTACTTTAAATTAATAGACTTTAATTTTTTGTTCAGAAGTAT
>QBYC01000050.1 GCA_003283025.1 Pelagibacteraceae bacterium AG-325-C03 | reverse complement strand
TTGTAAATTTATTTTTCAATTTAATTTACCAAATAATTTAAAAAAATTTTTACTTGTAATTAAGCAAAATTCAGCAAAAGAAATTTCTTTTAATTGAGACAAAAATTTTACTGTATGTATTATATAGCTTGGCTCATTTGTTCTGCCCCTCAAAGGAACTGGTGTTAAATATGGAGAGTCTGTTTCTACTAGTATTTTTTCTTTTGGTATTATTTTAAATGTTTCAGCTAGGGCTTGTGATTTTTTAAATGTTACTACACCACTTGCTGAAATATAAGCATTGAGGTCTAATAATTTAAAAGCGAACTCTTTTGTTCCTGTAAAACAGTGTATTAGGAACTTAAAATCTTTTTCGGCTTTTTTCTTTTTTAAGATTTGTAAAGTCTCCTTTTCTGCATTTCTAGTATGAATAATTAGGGGTATATTAGTATTTTGTGCTGCATTAATGTGTTCTTCAAAACATTTAAGTTGATCTATTTTATCAGAGTGATTGTAGTAAAAGTCTAATCCAGTTTCCCCGATACCAATAATTTTTTTATTAGTATTAAGTTTTTCAATTATTTTATCCGAAATGATTGAAGTATGATTTTTTGCCTCATGTGGATGAATTCCGTATGTACCATAAACACAATTATAATCGGTTACAATTTTTAATATTTTATCAAAACTGTTGTCTTCTGTAGATATAGTTAATAAATATTTAACACCATCGGAATTTGCCCTTTTAATGGTTTCTTTCAAAGATGATATTATAGGTTCGTAGTTTAAGTGGCAGTGTGAATCAATTATCATCTTCTATCTTTCTAAACAATATTTCTAAATTATTTAACTCAATTTTATGATTTAAATTATTCATATTTTTAATCGAGTCAAAATTTATATTCTTTGAGGGAAAATTTAAAGTGGTTAAAACTTTTTTGGTTGCGTCTGGCACTATAGGATTTAAGAGAATGCTTATATTCTTTATTTGTTGAATTATAGTAAATAATATTGCTTCCATTCTTTTATGATTTTTTTTTTTTTCAGTCCATGGTTCAGAGTCATTAAAATATTTATTTGCCTCAAAAGAAAAACTTAAAACTACCTTAATATATTCGTTAAGATTTTGATTATTCATAAGTTTAATCAAATGTGGAAGGTTATTTATTAAATTATCTAAAAGATTTTTATCTTTTTTATTTAAGTTTGTGTTTTCAGGTATTTTATTATTACAATTTTTTTTAATAAATGAAAAAACTCTTTGGCATAAATTTCCATAATTATTTGCTAGATCGCTGTTAATGCAATTTTTTAAATTATCCATAGAGATAGATCCATCATTACCTAGCGAGACTTCTTTAACAAGATAATATCTTAATTGATCTACACCATATTTATTAATAATTTCTATTGGATCCAAAATATTCCCTAATGACTTTGACATCTTTTTATCATCTGAAAGTATCCAGCCATGACCAAAAACTCGTTTCGGTGGAGACAGTTTAGCAGCTAACAAAAAAGCAGGCCAAAATATTGCATGAAATCTCAAAATATCTTTACCAATTATATGAAGATCTGCAGGCCAAAAATTTTTAAATTTAGTATTTGTAACATCAGGAAAATTTAAAGCACTAATATAGTTAGTTAAAGCATCGAGCCATACATATATCACGTGTTTATTATTTTTGGGCACCGGTATACCCCACGAAAATGAAGTTCTGCTAATTGATAAATCTTTTAATCCTTTTTCAACAAACTTAACAACTTCATTTTTTCTCGATGATGGTAAAATAAAATCAGGATTATTTTTATAAAACTCAAGTAATCTATCGCCCCAGATTGATAATTTAAAAAAATATGACTCTTCCTCTAACCATTCAACTCTAGATCCTGATGATTTAGAAACTTTATTGCCGTCTTTATCTTCAATTTCATCTTTTTCATAAAAAGCTTCATCTGATACAGAATACCAACCACTATATTTTCCTAAATATATATCACCTGAGTCAATTAGTCTGTTCCATATTCCGATAACTGATTCATAATGCCTTGTTTCAGTTGTTCTAATGAAATCGTCATTTGATAAATTTAGTTTTTTTGTTAAAGATCTAAAATTATCTGAAAGTTCATCGCAAAAAATTTTAGGATCTTTATTATTTTTTTTAGCCTCTTTTTGAATTTTTTGTCCATGCTCATCTGTGCCTGTTAAAAATAAAACTTCATATTTTTCAATTCTTTTAAATCTTGCAAAAATATCAGCTACAATACTTGAGTATGCATGTCCCATATGTGGTTTTCCCGAAGGATAATATATTGGTGTTGTGATGTAAAAATTTTTACTCATAATTTAATTTA
>QBYC01000049.1 GCA_003283025.1 Pelagibacteraceae bacterium AG-325-C03 | reverse complement strand
ATGGCTTTTTTTACCAAGTCTTTTAAATTATCCTCAACACTTATATGGTTATCTTTAATTAAAATTTCGTCACTTAGATTGTATCTATGATTAAAGCCACCACCCTTTTTAACTGCATATTTTTCAAATAATCTTAGATTAGGAGTTGTTTTTCTTGTGCAACAAATTTTAGTTTTTTTATTTACTTTTTGAATAAATTGATTAGTTAATGAAGCTATACCTGAGGCGCGGTTTAGAAAATTTAAAGCAGTTCTTTCTGCAATCAAAATTGTTTTAGCTTTTGCTTTTATTTCAGCAATAACTCTATTTTTTTTAATTCTAGAACCATCTTTAACTTTATTAGTAAAAATCGTTTCTTTACCCACAAGTTTAAAAGTAGCTTTGCAGAAATCTAAACCAGCAATTATTCCATTTTGTTTTGCAATAATCTTTGCTGTGGTATTTTTATTCTTAAAACTTATTAAGTTTGTAGTAACATCTCCATGTGGTTTTAGGTCTTCATCTAAAGCTTTTTTAACAACTAAATTGATATAAATTTTATTTATTTTTTGCACTGATCTAACGACCGATTTCAGCCATTCTTTGTACAGATAGCCTTGCCGCTTTTGCTATTTTTTCCTCAATAAAAATTTCATTCGTTTCATTTTCTAAGCAATTAAGAATTTTTTGTAGGGTAATTTTTTTCATATAAGGACAAAGGTTACATGGTTTAATAAATTCTACATTTGGATTATCAGCTTGAACATTGTCACTCATTGAGCACTCGGTAACCAACATAACTTTTTTAGGTTGATTATTTTTAACATAATCAATCATGCCACCAGTGGAACCCGCAAAGTCACATGCGTCTAGAACATCACTAGGGCATTCAGGATGACCAATAACTTTAATGCCAGGATTTGCTTTTCTAATATCTTTTATTTCTTTCGGCGAAAACTGTTCATGAACGATACATGAACCTTTCCAAGAAATAATTTTAATCTTTGTTTGCCTTGCAACATAGTTTGCTAAATGTTGATCAGGTAAAAAAATAACTCTGTCAGTTTTTAGCGACTCTACTACCTTAACAGCGTTAGCAGATGTACAGCAAATATCTGTTTCAGCTTTAACTTCAGCTGAAGTGTTTACATATGATACAACGGGAACTCCTGGATATTTCTTTTTTAATAATCTTACATCATCTCCAGTTAAAGAAGCAGCAAGTGAACATCCTGCATCTATATCAGGAATTAAAACCTTTTTTTCAGGACTCATTAATTTTGCTGTTTCAGCCATAAAATGAACCCCACAAAGAACAATAATTTTAGCTGAAGTTTTAGCAGCTTCAACCGCAAGTGCTAAGGAGTCTGCGGCAATATCAGAAACACCATGATAAATTTCTGGCGTTTGATAATTATGAGCTAAAATTACCGCATTTTTCTCTTGTTTTAATTTATTTATTTTTTTTATCAAAGGTGCGTGCACCCTCCATTCAATTTCAGGAATGTGTTTAGAGATTTTTTTATAAATCTCATTGGTGTCTCTATTAATTTGTTCTTGTGTGGACATACTTGCTCTAATTTATCAACTTGAGGTTAAATTGTCATTCCTTTATTGTCGCATAATTACTGCGGTCGTGCTGAAATTGGTAGACAGGCACGCTTGAGGGGCGTGTGGGTTTTCCCGTGAGAGTTCGAGTCTCTCCGACCGCACCAAAACGTAGAGAAAACCTAAATAAATTTTTAAAAAAACACGTGTTTTTAAGATTCACTGTGCTGAAATTGCGTTCTGCAACAATATTTTAATAGTTAATCTTGTTAAGGCCTATTTAAAGGTATAGAGGCATTAATATCTAGGTTTAATTAAATATAATAAATAAATTATGGAAAATTTTTTATCTTTGAAATTGGAAGATACTCTTTTCGAGTCTTTAGCAAAAATTAATTTTAAAACTCCAACACCTATTCAAGCTAAAGCTATTCCTATTGCATTAGAAGGTAAAGACATTTTAGGTACTGCACAAACTGGAACTGGAAAAACAGGAGCTTTTGGCATTCCTTTGGTAAACTATTTACTTAAAACAAATAAAGAAACTGCTTTAGTAATTACGCCAACTAGAGAACTTGCAACACAAGTTATGCAAACTATGAAAAACTTAATTGGAAGAGGAAACATAATAACAGCTCTACTAATCGGTGGAGACTCGATGCAAAAACAATTAAAGCAAATGCGAAGAAACCCAAGATTAATAGTTGGTACACCTGGAAGAATTAATGACCATCTTAAGCGCAAAACTTTAAGACTAAACAATACATCTTTTTTAGTACTTGATGAATCAGATAGAATGTTAGATATGGGTTTTACACCTCAAATTAACCAAGTCCTTGAAACAGTACCAATCAAACATCAAACTTTATTATTTTCGGCAACATTGCCAATTAATATTTTAAAACTAGCTAAAAAATATTTAAATCAACCAATTAGAATTTCATCTGGTTCTACATCATCTCCAATTGAAAAAATTAAACAAGAAGTAATACGCGTAAATGACGGAGATAAGTATAATCAATTAATTAAGGAAATTTACACTAGACAGGGCT
>QBYC01000048.1 GCA_003283025.1 Pelagibacteraceae bacterium AG-325-C03 | reverse complement strand
ATCAGACACCAGAGCAAGTTTTAGCTAAATCACTGGTAGCAGAAAACAAATTAAATAAACTTATTGACGAAGTAAAAAAAAATAATAGTCTGAAAGCTGACCAGATCATCATTGGAGGATTTAGCCAAGGTTGCATGATTACTTTACAAGCTGGTTTAAAAAGAAAAGATATGGTGAATTCTGTAATTGGCTACTCAGGTAGAATTATAGACACCGAACATCTTTCAAAAAATATTAATTCTAGACCAAAGATTATTTTAATGCATGGGGACATAGATCAAGTGGTTTCTATCGACTCATTATTAGAAGCTAAAGACTTTTTTAATAAAAATAATTATGAAATAGAAACAAAAATTTTCAAAAACTGTGAACATCGTATACCAACTGAGGGGTCAAGTTTTGGCCTTCAATTTATTAAAAAACAATTTAATTCTTAATTTTTTGAGTGATACATAATTATAACTTGATATAATTTTTTGTATCAGTTAGCTTTAGTTTATGATTATTTCTTCTGTCGATAAAGTACCTCTTGAAAAATGTCCGGCGTTAGTGCTCAACGCTGACTTTAGACCGCTAAGCTATTACCCGCTTTCAATTTGGTGTTGGCAAGATGCAGTTAAATCAGTTTTTTTAGACAGAGTGAGTATTGTCTCAAATTATAAAAGAAAAATAAGAAGCCCTTCATTTGAAATGAATTTACCAAGTGTGATCGCGCTTAAAAATTTTATTCAACCTTCAAAAAATCCAAACTTTACAAGATTTAATGTTTTTTTAAGAGATAAGTTTGCTTGTCAATATTGTGGCGACAAAAAAGATTTGACCTTTGATCATTTGTTGCCGAAGTCGAGAGGGGGATTAACAGATTGGAACAATGTTGTAACAGCATGTTCTAGCTGCAATGTTAAAAAAGGCGGAAAGCTTTATAGAAACTGTGATCTAAAATTAGCTAATAAACCTTACGCACCGACAGTCGAAGATTTACATCGCAACGGTAGACATTTTCCACCAAACTTTCTTCATGAAAGTTGGATGGATTATCTATATTGGGATATCGAGTTAGAACCTTAATTAGACTTTTTCTGAAATCGTAATAGCTATTCTTGATGAAGTTTTAATGATTTTATCTAGGACTCCGTATAATCCTTTTTTTGTTGCTCCATTATCATACGCTATGTCTTTATGATCTAATTCGTCCTGCCTAAATTTCATAATTTTCTTTTTTAACTCTTCTTCATCTTTTCCAAGTTTATAAGTTTGATCTTTATAGTGACCATCAATTACCTCTTCAACTGATGCAGTACAAAGCATGGCTGCTTTTTCTCCTAACATTGCCGTTCCAAAACCAAGAGTTACACCCATCAGATCCCAGAGAGGTAAAAGTTTTGTAGGTTTTATATTTCTTTTTTTTTAATTTCGTTATCAAAATATTCGTAGTGTTCTTTTTCATGCTCTTTCATTTCCTCTATTTTCTTTTTTAAAAATTCATCTTGTTTGAACGTTTTAAGAGCTAGAAGTTGTCCTTCATATATTTTTATAGCCCCACGTTCACCAGCATGGTCAACTCTTATAATTTCTTCTAAAGTTTTTTTGTTAGTTTTTTTCCATAATTTTTAATAACATTTATTATAATACCACTAAGTATTAATGAGATAACTGTATTTATTGTAGCAAGTGAAAGCCCTAAAAAATCTAAAAGTTACATCTTTACAGCTTACTATCTCTGTTTTTTTAAGCTGATTTAGAAGATCTTCTTTATTTAAGGGACGGCTATTGCCTAAATCACAAACTAAAGATTCACTAAAAAAACCTTGTTCTATACCAAAATGATAAAAAGAAACTACAGCACCAAAAATAAAGAATATTAAAATGAGGCTAGAAATTATTTTTTGATATCTATTTAAAATAAAGATTAGTGAAATAAGTATTATCGCAGCAATATAAGGAATTCTTTCAATTATACATAAATTACAAGGTTTGTGGCCAAGCACATACTGTATGAAGTAAGCTATTGAAAGCGAGAGTATACTAAAGGCTAAAATACTATTTAGTAATAGCTTGTTGTTTAAAATCATTTAACGAAGATTATGTACAAGGCAGCCGCTAAAATTACAATAAATATTCCAGCAAGCGTAAACCATAACGCACCTTTTTTTTCAATAAATTCACCAAATTTTTTACCAAAAAGATAAGTTAAATAAGAAACTAATAAAAATCTAAGACCTCTTGTAAAAAGACATATAAAAAAGAAAACAGTGAGATTAAAACCAATCACTCCACTTGTAATCGTAAATACTTTAAAAGGAAGAGGAGTGAAACCAGCTAAAAACATAATCCCAAGCCAAGCTAAAAAACCACTTCTGGTAGACATCTTATCTTGAATTTGAAAAACTTTTTCCTCATATCCATAAAACTCGATAATAACCATCGAAGCATCTAAAAAAAACACACCCAACATGTAACCAAACAATCCACCTAAAACTGAACCTACAGTAGCAATTAAAAATATTTTTAAATAATCTTCTCTTTTGGCTACGACCATAGGCACGATCATTAAATCTGGGGGAACAGGAAAAAAGAAGCTTTCGATAAATGCTACAAAGCCTAGTAATGGCTTAGAAAATTTATGCCTAGCTAGTTTAACAC
>QBYC01000047.1 GCA_003283025.1 Pelagibacteraceae bacterium AG-325-C03 | reverse complement strand
AGCCGTACTTTTTGGCAAGTGAAGAAAAGTCTTTTTTTGCTAACTGTACAAAATTATTTATATTTTCTTTTGTTATCTGAGACATAACATCAGGATTAAAACCCATGATTTCACCTAAATCGTAAGTATATTTAAGCGAAACATCGGCACTGCTTTCTAAACTATCGATAATGTTCTTATCTTTTCCAGCTTTTTTAAAACTTACTGAGGCCACTTTATAAAAGCTGTAGCAATCTAAGTAATCCTTTTGTATGTTTTCCACTACATATTTAGCAACTTTACCTTCTTTAGCTTGATCGTTTGCATTTAAAGAAAAAGGTATAATTATAAAAATTATTAATAATAATATTTTTTTCATTTATATTTTTTCATCGAAGCTTCAGCTAAAATTAAATTCGGATCTATAAATATTCTTGATAGCTTAGCTTTCTTAAAAGGCTTATATGCAAAAATTGCAATTGGCAACTCCGTACAACCCAAAATGATTTTTTTACAGTTCATTTTTAATAGATAATTTATTGCTGGTTTTAAAGCTTTCTCTGCACTCTTAGTTTTACCCATTTTAACTAATTTTATTGATTTGTTTACGTTATTAATTTGTAACTTTTTGGTTGGTGTAATTAAATTAAAATTTTTATTAAAAAAATAATTATAAATTCCAGTTTTAATTGTTGCATCTGTTGCAAGCAAACCAATTTTAGATCTTGCTCTACAGTTTTTCTTTACGTTTAAATATACAACTTCCGGCATATTTAAAATTGGTATTTTAATTAACTTCTTAAGATCTTTATACCAATAATGTGCGGTATTGCATGGTATAGAAATGAATTTACATTTACTATGTTGCAAAAATTTACATCCCTCAACTAGACTCTTTAAAACTTTTTTATATTTTTTTAAGTTTTGATTTCTGTCTGGTATGTTTGCTTTGTTATAAAGTAAAAATAAAGGATATTTTTGATCAGACCTTCCTCTATTAAGTTTTGCTAATTTAATACAAAAGTCTAAACCAGCTTGCGTTCCCATGCCACCAAGTATACCAATCATAATTTTAAATCTATTTAACCTTTTCCTCGCCAAGGAATAGTTTTATCAATAATCTTTCTGATTGTGATATCGAAAATTAATCCAAGCATTCCCATAATAAATATTGTGATCCAAATTACTTCATATTGAAAATACTTTTTCGCGACATTTTCGACAAAACCTACTCCAGTGGTACCTGCTAAAAATTCAGCAGCTACTAAAGTACCCCAACACATCCCCGTAGCCACTCTAATACCTGTTAAAATTTCTGGTAATGAATTTGGGAATATTACGTACCTTAGAATTTGCCATTTAGATGCTCCAAGTGAGTGAGCTGCATGAATTTTAGATAATTGAGTTCCAGATGCCCCGGCTCTAGCTGAGATTATCATAATTGAAAGTGAGACCATAAATAGCAAAAATACTTTACCAAGATTATCTATACCTAATACCGATATAACAAGAGGTGCCCAAGCAAGTGGTGGCACAGGTCTATACAATTCGATTAACGGGTCAAAGAAACCTTTGGCAAATCTATTTAAGCCCATAAACAATCCTAGAGGAACACCGATAATTATTCCTGCAACCAGTCCAAGAAAAACTCTTAAAAAAGAGTCCCAAATATGTCCAGTTGGAATAGGAATTTTAAACAATTCAAAGTCGCCGGTAACTAAAATTAGTATTTTACTTTTAAAGTTGGGTTTAATTTCTCCTAGTTCGTTATGAACTGGATATTTTCCAGGCAACACATCAGCAATCCAATCTGGAAGAATAAAACCAATAATTTTACTTACATCCATCATTTCATACCAAATTAATGGAATTTGTTTAAAACCAACATTAGGATTTAACATTAGTGTAAATTTATTAATTGTATCTGAAGGTTTAGGCAACCATCTTCCAGAGCCTTGCTCAGAACAGCTAGGTCCACTAGAAATAATTGTTCCAGACGGAAATAGAAGAATATCTATCCATCTTAAACTCCCTTGCTCCTCTTTTTGGATATTATCAAAATTTACTATGGAAGCCTCCATATTTTTCAAAGTATCTGGAGGAAATATACTGGCGTACTCAATTCTTCTTGCAATCTTAAGAATATCTTTTGCTAAGGATGACGAAATTTCATCTGAAGTGTCAAATTTAGATCTATATTCTTCAATTTCTTTTTTAAGATTTTCTAAAGCTGATTTATACTTATCATTATGATTTCGCAGTTCAAAAAATTCATCACTTATTGAATTTAGTTCTACTGCAGCAATTTGAAATTTTAAACCTCTATTAGTTTTAGGTATTGAAGGAATTTCAACAGTATTATCTATTGACGTACTGGAAGCACTCCAGGTTCCCTCTTGCTTAGCTGCTTGTATTCTTTTATTTCTCTCCTCATCACTTTCATTAGCATAATCCTTTTTTATGAAATCTTTTGATAGGCTATTAATTCTTTCAGTCAGAATCTCTATACTTTCTTTAGTTTCAAAATTTAGGAGTTTTTCATTTGTCAGCAATGGAATTGTATTTTTAGTCTCAGAAATAAAAATTAATAGTTCACCTTTGTTCTTTTTGCTAACTTCTTCTGCATTTTTAATTTCTAAAACGATTTTATCTAAATTTTCTATTTCAGTTTCTATGACTGAAGTACTTTTTAATTGACGTTCATCAATGGGAAAAAGATAT
>QBYC01000046.1 GCA_003283025.1 Pelagibacteraceae bacterium AG-325-C03 | reverse complement strand
GTTGGGGTATTTACTGTTGAATATGATTCACTTGCTAATGATTTTAAACTTATTAAAAATTTACTTAGATTTTTTGGTATAGCTAGAAAACCTAACCTCCAACCACCTGCACCACACCATTTACTTAAACCTCCGGTAATAAAAGTTAGTTCAGGATAATACTTAGATATAGAATTATAATTTTTTCCAAATGTTAAATCAGTGTAAATTTCATCAGATAAGACTATAAGTTTATATTTTTTTGCAACATTAGCTAATTCCATGATATTTTTACAAACTGCTCCTGAAGGATTATTTGGTGAATTAAATATAAAAAGTAAATTCTTTTTCTTACCTATGTTTTTTATTTTTTTTTCAAGATCATTTGCAGTTGGAAACCAATTATTAGATCTTGAAGTTTCTAACCAATGAACTTTATTAGAACCAATTTTTGCTTGAGGTTCATAAGAAACCCAACTTGGAGCTGGAATTAATATTTCTCCTTTAAATGCAATGTGTATCAGTAACATAGCTTCTTTTGACCCGGGTGTAATCAAAATATTTTCTTTGGGGTAAAGATTTCCAGTTTTTTTTAAAAGATAATTTGAAATTACCTTTCTTAATTTTGGTAATCCTTGTATGGGCAAATATTCTTTTCTATGAGCATGACTTTTTAATACGTCTACAATTTTTTCAGGTACAGGAAATGGAGACTGACCAAACCCAAATTGATAAACCTTTTTACCCTGAATTATTAATTCTTTTGATCTTTCATTAATAATAAGGGTTGACGACTCTTTTAGTTTAAAAATACTTTTTTTAATTTTTGAAATCATTTTTTTAGATTAAATCTATACGGGGACTGCTTATTTAAAGTCAATTTAAATTATTAAAATTAGAACATTTGACAAAACGATTCGGTCATGTTTTAATCACATTTTGTTCTCAACTTTGGGCTAGATGTAGTATAAAAAAAAAAATCCAACACAATCATGAATAATCAATCCCAAAAAATTATAGCATTATTAGGACCTACAAATACTGGTAAAACTCATGTAGCCATTGAAAAAATGCTTGAATTTCGATCAGGCATTTTTGGATTGCCTCTACGGCTTCTTGCAAGAGAAGTTTACGATAAATGTGTTGATAAAGTTGGTGCCGAAAAAGTTGCTTTAATTACTGGCGAGGAAAAAGTCATCCCAAGTACTGCCTGTTACTTTATTTGTACAGTTGAGTCGATGCCAAAAAATAAAGATGTTGAATTTATTGCAATCGATGAAATTCAAATGTGCGCTGATAGAGAACGAGGTCATATATTCACTGAACGAATGCTTGAGTCTCGAGGTAAAAATTTAACTATGTTCTTAGGCTCACAAGTCATGGGTAATATTATAGAGCAACTAGTAGATAACGTAGAGTTTAATAAAAAAGATCGTTATTCAAAGTTAAGTTATTCTGGAATAAAAAAAATTTCTAGATTAGATCGTAAAGTTGCAATAATAGCTTTTTCGATTGAAGAAGTTTATGCAATCGCTGAACTTGTAAGAAGACAGAAAGGTGGCGCAGCTCTAATAATGGGATCTTTAAGCCCAAAAACTCGAAATTCTCAGGTCGGTTTATATCAGTCTGGTGATGTGGATTATTTAATTGCAACAGATGCAATTGGAATGGGTTTAAACATGGATATCAATGAAATTTATTTTTCAAATTTAAAAAAATTTGATGGAAAGAAGACTAGACGTTTAAATTTAATTGAAATGTCTCAAATTGCAGGTCGAGCGGGAAGATACAGAAATAATGGTAGTTTTGGTACCACTGGAGATTGTGAAACATTAAATTCAGATGAAATTGAAAAGATTGAGAAACATCAATTACCAAATACTAAAACTATTTATTGGAGAAATTCTAAATTAAATTTTAAAAATTCAGAGACTTTAATTGCTTCACTCGAACTAAAGCCGTCTAAACCAAATCTTTTGAGAACAAATGATTCACTGGATGAAAGTGTATTGAGATTTTTTTTAAAAAAAGGGGCAAATAATATTCTTTATCGTAAAAATTTAGAATTATTGTGGGAATGTTGTCAAATCCCTGATTTTGAAAAGAAAGCTTATGGTCAACATATAGATGTAATTGACAAAGTTTTTCAATTTCTTTCAATGCGTAAAAATAGAATTCCAAGTATATTCATGAAGGAACAACTAAAGGGATTAGAGAGAGATCACGGAAATGTAGATTTACTTTCTCACAGGCTTTCTAATGTAAGAACTTGGTCATATGTGGCTAATAAAAAAAATTGGGTTGAAAATTCAGATTATTGGGTTCAGTTAACCAAAAATATTGAAGACAAACTGTCTGATAAATTACACGAAGAACTAACAAAGAGTTTTATTGACAAAAAGATAAGTATTCTTTCCAGAGGTTTAAAACAAGATCTAGTTCTCAATACTGAAATTAATAATGAGAATAAAATACATATTGATGGACAGTTGATAGGTGAATTAAAAGGTCTGAAATTTTTAATAGAAGTGACATCTAAAACTTTAGATACTGATATTAAGTCAATCAAAAAGGCAGCTAGAAAAGGCGTAGAAAAAGAATTAATAAAAAGAGTTGAGGATATTATAACTAAAGCCGAAATCAAAATAGATAATGAAGGTAGAATTATTTGGAATTTTAATCCAATAGCAAAATTGAAAAAGGGTAACGATTATTTAAATCCTGATCTAGATATAATTGCTGACGAGTCATTAAACGTAAGCTCAAAATCAAAACTACATTCATTCTTAAGCAAGTGGGTTTCAAATTATATTAATGAAGTGTTAGGCGATCTTATTAAATTAACGAGACATAAAATTACAAATCAATATTTGAGGGGTTTAGTGTTTCAGCTTTATGAGAATAATGGGGTAATCAAAAGAGATGA
>QBYC01000045.1 GCA_003283025.1 Pelagibacteraceae bacterium AG-325-C03 | reverse complement strand
TTTAATTTCGTTTAAAGATTTTCTTCCAAAATTTGGTGTTCTCAACATTTCTGGTTCAGTTTTCTGAACTAAATCACCAATGTAAATAATGTTATCATTTTTAAGACAATTCATTGATCTTACCGATAATTCAAGTTCTTCCACTCTTTTAAGTAAATTTTTATTAAATTCTGGTTCAGATGATTTTACCTCTTTTACAATTTCTTGTGGATCTTCAAAGTTTACAAACATTGAAAGTTGATCCTGAAAAATTCTTGCTGAATATGCTATTGCGTCTTCAGCATCTATAGTTCCGTTTGTTTCAACAGTCATAATTAATTTATCGTAGTCTAAAGCACTCCCAGCTCTTGTATTTTCAACAGAGAAGGAAACCTTTTTAACTGGACTAAACAATGAGTCAATTGAGATTAAACCTAATGGACTATCCTCAGATTTATTTTTTGGGGCCTGAACATATCCTTTTCCAGTGCTTACCATGAGCTCCATATGAAATTGTGTTTTTTCATCTAGATTACAAATAGTTTGTTCAGGATTTAATATTTCTATTTCAGGTACAAGCGTAATATCTTTCGCTTTTACTTCTTTAGGGCCTTTTATATCTAAAACAATTTTTTTAGAACTTAAAGAAGAAGATTTTATTGCCAGGTTTTTAACATTTAAAACTATATCTGTGACATCTTCTCTTACTCCTTTAATAGAGGAAAATTCATGTAATACTCCGTCTATCTGAATAGCAGTAACAGCAGCACCTTGAATGGAAGACAATAATATTCTTCGTAATGAATTTCCAATAGTTTGTCCAAACCCTTTCTCTAAAGGTTCTGCAATTACTTTAGCAATAGTTCTGTCCTCATTGCTTGATATGTCTAATTTATTGGGTTTTATAAGTGCTCTCCAGTTTTTATCTATTACATTAGATGTAGTTTGCATTATACTCTCCTTCTTTTCGGTGGTCTTGCACCATTATGTGGCATAGGTGTTGTATCTTTTATTGATAAAATTTTAAATCCTCTTGATTGAAGTGAACGCAAAGCTGTTTCTCTCCCTGATCCTGGGCCTTTAACCTGAACGGTTAAAGTTCTTAAACCCTGTTCATAAGCTTTAGCACCCGCGTCGTCAGCTGCAACTTGCGCAGCATACGGAGTTGATTTTCTTGAACCTTTAAAACCTTTTGCTCCAGCAGAGGACCAGGAAACCACATTTCCACTTTCGTCTGCAATAGATATTATCGTATTGTTAAATGTTGAATATACATATGCAATACCAGAGCTAATATTTCTTTTTATTTTTTTCTTTTTTTTAAAAGAACTTGTTTTTTTAACTTCGACTTTTTTTACGCCTATATTTTCTGATTTTTTATCTACATTTACTTTTTTTTTTTTCATCTATAATTATTTCTTTAGAGGTGTAAGTTTTTTACCTGCAATTGCTATGGCTTTACCTTTTCTAGTTCTTGCATTACATTGGGTTCTTTGACCTCTAACTGGTAATTTTTTTTTATGTCTTGAGCCTCTGTAACAAGCAAGATCAACCAATCTTTTTATATTTACTGAAACTTCCCTTCTAAGATCTCCTTCCACTTTATGGTTGGCGTCAATAAATTCTCTTATTTTTAAAACTTGTTCTTCTGATAATTCGTTAACTCTCTTGGATGAAGGAATTTCTAATTTTTTACATATTTTTTTTGATGACAATAAACCTATGCCATGGATGTAAGTTAGTGCTATGCTAACTACTTTATTTTGTGGAATATTTATCCCTGCGATACGAGCCATAAATTTATGAATTATTATCTTGCGTATTTATATTGTCTAATATCTCAAAGTCAACCCTTGATACTCTCAATTAAGCCACTTATTTCATCGCTTATTTCAGTAATAGATGCCTCACCATTAACCACTTTTAACAAATTAGATTGTTTATAAAAATCTATTACCGGCTTAACGTTATTCTCATAGGTTTGAAATCTTTTAATCGCAATTTCCTCATTATCGTCAGCTCTATTTTCTAAAGTTCTTCTTTCTGATATTCTTTTTTTTATTATTTCTAAATTTACAGATAATTTTAAAACTATGTTTATTTTTTGATCATATTTTTTCAATAAGTCTTGTAGATTTTTTGCCTGTATTAAATTTCTTGGGTAACCATCAAATATTAATCTACTTTTATAAAGTTTATTAGAAACATATTTTTCAATTAAATCACCTACAATCTTATCTGAAACCAAATTTCCATTTCTCATGATTGATGAAATTTGATTTCCTAAACTAGTTTTATTTTTAATTTCATTTCTTAAAAGCTCACCAGTTGATAATTGATACAATTTAAATTTTTGAACAATTAAATTTGACTGAGTGCCTTTTCCAGCACCAGGTGGTCCAAAGATAACTATATTCATTAAATTTATTATCTACCAAATTTTGTTTTTTTTATCAAAGACTCATATTGTGAACTCATTAATCTCGTTTGTACTTGTGTTACTGTATCCATTGCAACGACCACAACAATAAGTATCGAAGTTCCTCCCAAATAAAATGGTATAGGATATTTTGCTATTAAAAATTCAGGCATTAAACAGACGAATGTTAAATATAATGCACCTACAGTAGTCAATCTCATTAATATTGTATCAATATATTCCGCTGTTCTCTCTCCCGGCCTTATACCAGGTATATATCCTCCATATTTTCTTAAATTTTCAGCTGTCTCTTTTGGATTAAAAACAATTGAGGTATAAAAAAATGAAAAGAAAATTATTCCTGATGCGTATAATAACATATATAAAGGTTGACCTTGGGTAAACATAGATGAAATCTTTAAAAAAGCATCAGACTCTGCAAAACCAAAATTTGAAATTGTTACTGGTAAAAGCAATAAAGCTGATGCAAAAATTGCTGGTATTACCCCAGCGGTATTAATCTTTAATGGAAGGTGTGATGACTCTCCGCCGTACATTTTATTACCAACTTGTCTCTTTGGATAATTAATTAGTATTTTTCTCATTGCCCTTTCGAAAAATACAATAAACAATACAGTTAAAATAACTAAAACAAA
>QBYC01000044.1 GCA_003283025.1 Pelagibacteraceae bacterium AG-325-C03 | reverse complement strand
TTTAAGTACCCATTCAAACTAGCAGATAATTTTTTTGCTTCTTCTATCATCCCTAACTTTATAAAATTTATAAGCATAATTGCATTACCGTTTGGAATGTTATTATCGCCTATTTCGATCGGCTTAAAAAAAACGTCATTGTTATTTTTTGGACTTTTTTGAAAGATATTTTTATCTTCTAAGAAAAATTTTGTTATTGCTTCCTGAGACAATTTCCTTGCTAAATCCTTAAATTCAAAGTTCATGGTTTTATCTGATAAATCATTAATTGCGCTAATTAAAAAAGCATAGTCTTCAATAAAAACAATATCTTTTGAATAGCTATGGTAAATATTTTTTTTAATATATTTATTTTCAACCTTTCTGAAAAATTCTTCGGCTAATTGAAGGTACCTATTCTTTGGCAAAATTTCATCTGCGGTAATTAGAGCGCTTATCATTAAGCAATTTAAATCTAATTGAGTTTTATCGTCAAAAAAAGGTTTTTTTCTTTTCAATCTTATTTGTAAAAGATTTGTTAAAATTTCTTGAGTTGGTTTTTCTTTTTCAATTAGAATAATTTTATTTTCCCAATTTCCCTCAGGCTTTATTTCAAAATATTTTTTAATATTTTCTATATCTTTGATTTCACTGTAAGTATAAACATAATATTTACCTTCCTCTCCATCACTATCAGCGTCGTAGGCAGAACCTAGAAAACCTTCTTTATTAATAAAATTTTTTTTCAAAAACTCAATTGTTTGTTCTAATTTAATTTTGAAATAATTATCTGAATTAATTTTGCAATATTTAGAAAGTAACAATATAAATTGAGCATTATCATAAAGCATTTTCTCAAAATGTGGTACTTTCCAATCCTCGTCTACTGTATAACGAGCAATACCGCCTTCAACATGATCATATATTCCTTTAGAACAAAGTTGCTTTATAATTAGTTCGACAGGCTTCAGGTACTTTGAATTATTTGTTGTATTATAAAAATAAAGTAAAGTTTCAAATAGATTAAAAGTAGGAAATTTGGGCGCACCTCTATAGCCTCCTTTATCTGGATCTAAATTACTTAAAGATATTTCTAGAATAGGTTCTAGATCTTGATTTAAAACAGAATTTTTTTTTAAATCTAAATTTTTAATTATTAAATCTTTTTGATCTATTATTTTGTTTTTTTGATCTCTGTAAGTATCTGAAACTTTTTGAAGAACTTCTTTAAATGATGGTAATCCAAGTTTTGCCTCTTTAGGGAAATAAGTACCTCCCATAAATGGTACACCATTTTCATCTAAAAACATTGTCAAAGGCCATCCACCTCCTGTCTGGTTAAACAATTGAAATGAGCTTTGAAAAATAAAATCCAAATCAGGTCTTTCTTCTCTGTCAACTTTTATATTTACAAATAATTGGTTCATAATTTTCGCGGTTTTTTGATCTTCAAAGCTTTCATGAGCCATTACATGGCACCAATGACAACTTGCATAACCAATGCTTAATAGAATTGGCTTAGAATTTTTTTTTGCTTCTTCTAAAGTACTTGTCGACCACGTTTGCCAATGTACAGGATTATTTTTATGTTGTTGCAAATAGGGGCTAGAACTATTAATTAAATTATTCTGGTTAATATTATTCATTTAAAAAAAATTTTTTTTATAATCAATGAGATAATGATTAAAATGAAAAAAATTACAATTGGAAAATAAATTTCTTTACTCATTAATAAATTTATTAAATTAAAACTATCAGAACCTTTAATAAAATTATTAATTCCAGATCCCACTGTATTCCAAATAAAAAAATGGGGCATTAAGCCAAAAAAACTTGCAAAAAAATAGTTACTGTTTTTAATGTTAAAAATAACAGGAAGGACATTTTGTAAACCAAAGGGAATTCCTAAGCCTCCAGTAAATCGAAAGGCTAAAAAATAATAAAATTCATTTTTTTGAAAACGTTCAATATATTTTTCAAATTTATCTTTAAGTATCAAATTGACTATGTCTTTAAAAAAAAACTTTGCAATTATGTATAATAATAACGCTCCAATAGAAATTGAAATAGTTGAGATAACAGTTCCAATCCATTTTCCAAATAAGATACCTGATAATACAAGTATTGGCGAGCCAAAGCCTAAAAGAATTATCCAAAATATTGTAAATAAGAAAAATAAAAATAAATTTAAAATTATATTTTTACCGATATAATCCTGAATATTGGCTTGAACGAACTTATAATATGAAAAGTCATCTATCCTAGAAATATCAAATTTTGAAAATAAAAAATATAGAAATGAGAATAAGATAACTAAGTAAATTGTTCCTAATGTGATTTTTAAATTTTTACTCATATTAAACCTGTACAATAGACATCATTTAAAATATATACCTTAAAATATTTATGAAAAGAACTTATCAACCAAGTAATTTAGTAAGAAAAAGAAGACACGGATTTAGAGGTAGAATGGCCACTAAAGCAGGAAGACAGCTTATTGCCAGAAGACGAGCCAAAGGAAGAAGGACTTTATCTACTTAATTTTTAAATGGTAAAGCTTGAAAGTTTAAAAAAGAGCAACCAATTCAAAAGAGCACTGAAAGAAAAAAAAATTCATACCGATTTTTTTTCTATTTTTGCCGCGAAGTGTTTTTTTAAACCTGAATACGAAGCAAATTTACTAATTAGCTTTGTTATGAAAAAAAAAATTGGAAAAGCAGTTAAAAGAAATAAAATAAGAAGAAAATTAAAAGCAATTGTTCAAAAATTATTAAAAAAAAGAGGTGCAATTAATAAGGATTACACTTATATAGTTTTTGGTAAGTCTAAAGCTTATGCCCAAAAACAAAAAGTGCTTTTACCAATAATGGAGAATAGTTTTAGTAAATTTAAATAAATAAAATGATAAAAATTCTAATTTTAATTATAAAATTCTATAAATATTTTATTTCTCCATTACTAGGAAATAAATGTAGATTTTTACCAACTTGTTCAGAATATTTTATTGAGGCTTTAAAAACTCAAGGTTTCATCACGGGAACGATATTGAGCTTAAAAAGAATTTCAAAATGTCACCCATTCAAAAAATTAGGTGGAAG
>QBYC01000043.1 GCA_003283025.1 Pelagibacteraceae bacterium AG-325-C03 | reverse complement strand
CAGAATTATTTATAAAACTTATGACCGGGATTTGGCTGTGAAGTTTGTAAAGATGTTTAAATTTTGCGTGTTTAACTTTAATTTTTGAATGATTGGCTACTTCCCCAGTTTTTACAAGTAATTTTGCTTCTTTGTCTTTAATATAAGTAAGAACAAAGTTAGATGATGTTTTTCTGATTTCCTCAAGAGGCATGTTACCTCTAATTGTGTCATTTAGTTTAAATTGTTCAGAAGTATCTGAAAATTTTCTTACGTAGATATTAATAGAAGAGTCGATCTCATCTATTTCATTAGATATTTTTTTTTCTATAATCCTCTTTTTGTAAATTTTGAACGGAACTTCAAATTTAATAGTTTTACCGTCCCTGTAATCTGAAAGTACATTTTCATTAATGTTAAGCTCTTTATCCAATATTGTTGGGGAGCTGGGACTAAAATTCAATTTGTTGGATTTTAATCCATTTTTAAAACAATCGTTAAGGAAAATAAAATATTCCTTAGTCATTTTTTCTTTCAAACCTTGTTCAGCAACTTGTGCAGCACATAGTTCAGATACACTATCTTTATCTATCATTTTCTTCTGAACTTGAACTTCTAATTCATCTTTAGCTATAGCCACTCTGTATTTATCTAAAATAACTTTTTCTATTGTATCTAATTTAATTGTTCCCTGGTCTATAAAAGGGATAATAATATCTGTTCCCGGCTCTGATCTGTTTATGCCAAAAATTTTTTTAAAAGTTTCGATCTTTTTTTTGTCTGATATCGGTACTGCAAAAGATTTTCCTCCCTCTTGATTAGACTCAACTAAATTACCAAAGTGAGAATAGGCTTTGTAAGTATCACCGCTGTACTCGAATATACCGCTGTAATGTACACCCATAAAATATTCATTACCGTCTTCTCTTTTAGTAAAATAAAAAAATGTAGAAATATTAGAACTTTGACAATAAGTTTGTCTACCTTCACCCTCACTACCACCAAAGTCAGCATTAGTTAATTTTCTTCCTCCACCAATTTCATGATTGAACTGATGTATGGAATTCTCTTCACCATTATCTAGCTTTGATCGATACTGTTCTGGATCTCCAAGTATTCCAGTTGTATTATTATCTTGTAATATAAGACATAATATTTTTTTTTCAGGAGGAATTTCTTTTAATGCTGCTTTCTGTCCATTTGCTAAATAAATTTCAAAATTATCAACCAAAAAATTATTTCTAAAATCTTCAACTGAAACATATTGAGTTCTAATTAAAATTTTAACTTTTTTTAGATTTTTTCTAATAGCATCCAAGGCATTTTGAATAAATTCTAAAACGCAGCTTAAGGCATTAAATTTATCAAAAGGTTTAGGATCAGTAGCATCGTCTCCCTCAAAAACCTTTCTAAAGTGCCAGCAACACTCTTTAATAATTTTTCTTAAATTCATAATTTAAATATTTATAGCTAATGGATTTGAAGTTGTTATGACCACGATGCAATATGGCGAGAAGAAACTTCAAATCCTTAAATCCGATGTAGCTTTTCACCGTAGAAAGTATCTTCCTCTTTGTTATTTGCATCAAACTGTTAATTTTTTTCATTTTTCTTTATTTTATATTTGTGTAATATTTTTTTGCTATATTGTTCTTGATCTTCGATTGTATTTCTAATCAATGCCATTTCTTTAATACATTTTTTTATGAGATATCTGCTTTTAAGCCTGCTTAAATATGTAATTGTTAAAGTTGGTAGTAAATATGTTTTATATAAGAATGACACTAAAGGCTGATCTTCGTAAACATTTAAAGTTGCTTTTAAACTTAGATTTCTATGTTCTTCGTAGTTTAGGGTATCGACCAACCACTCATTTAAATACTCTAGTCGTTCTCTAAATTTATTAATTCTGTAACTCATCTATTCTTCCCAGTAATTTTTTTTATTAAACTTTATTTTTGTTTTTCCTGCGTTTTTCCAAGCTTCATCTAATTTTTTGAACCAAAGTCTATAATCTCTCATAATTCTTTCTCTTTCCTCTTTGCTATAGTTGTAATAGTTAGAATTTGATAAATTTCTTACACTGTTCATAGCGGACTCTAGCTTTGGCATTCTAATACTTGCAAACAATTTGAATTTTTTATCTTTGGCCAGATTTTTTGTTTTTTTTCTTGGACCTCTGAAATCTACTATATTTTTTTCTTTTTCCATGATTAATAAATACTCTAAATAAATAAGCTTGTCAAGTACCTGTATTTTGTGTATACAATACGTATATTTATATGATTAAATTAGGTGAACTATTCTGTGGACCAGGCGGATTTGCTGAAGGAGCGAGAAAATCAAAGGGTTTTAAACATGTTTGGGCAAATGATATTCATGCTGACACTTGTAGCACTTTTAGAAAACACCATCCAAACTGTGAAGTAATTGAAGGAGATGTTTATAAAAAATTTATTAAACAAAAAATGAGTAAATTAAAAAAAATAGACGGTTTAATATTTGGCTTTCCGTGTAACGATTTCAGTATCGTTGGAAAAACTCTAGGATTACAAGGTAGTTATGGGCCACTATATAAAGCAGCATGTAAAGTATTAAATTTCTTTGAACCTAAATTTTTTGTTGCCGAAAATGTAAGTTCCATAGCTCCATTGAATGATAAAAATCAAAGTTCAGAAAGGTTTCTCAATTTTACAAAAATTATGAAAGATTTGGCAAGCTCATCAAAGCATGGGTATCATATTTATGCAGATAAATTTAAATTTGAAGAATATGGTGTTCCTCAAACAAGACATAGACAGATCTTAGTAGGGTATAGAGGAGATTTCTTCAAAAAAAATAATATTTCGTATGAAAAACCTGCTTCCACACTAGAGAGAATTTCATGCAAAGTTGCACTGGAAAAAGGGGTTCCAGGCACAAAACAAAACAAAAGACTTTATGACAAAGCAGAAAACAAACAACTAACTAATCATTCTGAAAATGTTTTAAAAAGACTTGCTAATACAAAAGAAGGTCAAAATGTTTGGCAAATAGACGATGAATTTGGATTACCAAATGTAAAAAGTGCAAGAATGAGTCATATTTATAAAAAGCTAGATAGTAGCAAACCTGCTTATACAGTAACAGGATCAGGTG
>QBYC01000042.1 GCA_003283025.1 Pelagibacteraceae bacterium AG-325-C03 | reverse complement strand
CCTTTACCACAGTATAGAGGTGGATCACCGTTAAATTGGCAAATAATAAATGGAGAAAAAAAAATTGGTTTATCTGTAATTAAAATCAATAAAAACATAGATGACGGGCCACTACTAGAGCAAAAATTTTTTAAATTAAAAGAAAAACATGACATCAGAGATGTTCATGAAATTGCTAATAAAATTTTTCCAAAAATTTTATATCGCTCAATAATAAAACTATTTAATAGTAAAAATCCTTTTATTAATAAAAACAAAAATCTTAAAAAATATTATAAACAACGAACACTAAAAGATGGACTTATTAAATGGATGATATATGATCAAACAGATATATATAACTTAGTGAGAGCAATAACTGCTCCATTCCCAGGAGCTTTTTCTTATAATACAGATGGAAAAAAGGTTTCATTTTTAGAGGTTTCTAAAACCAAAAAAAAATTTCCCAAACTACATGTGGGCCAAGTATACAAAAAAACTGGACAAACCTATATCAAGACACAAAAAGGAGTAATAAAAGTTAATCGTAAAATAGGTAATTTAAAAAACTTTGAGATATTGAAATAAATTATGTTAGAAAACTTTTTAAATTTAAATTTCCAGGATAAAGAAAAAAAAAAATTTTTTCAAAATATAATAAAAAATTATGATATCAATCTTTCATTAAAAGTTGGAAAATCAAGTTCTACTATTTTTGTTTATGATGAAGTTTTAAATTTTGAAAATATTGCTTTTGATAACAAAAGATTATTTGGTTTTATGCCATTTCAATCTTCCTCAGTAAATTTAAAAAAATTTATAAACCAAGAAAATAAATACATATATAATTGCAGTTTAATTTATGCAACTGATCAATCATATTTTATTTTGAGATCGAACAGTAAAAATATCGAATTTAATTCATTTTATTATAGCAGCAGTAATCCTGACGAGCATAAAAAAGTTTATGAAGATTTTTCTTGGAATACTAAAGCAAAAGATTACGAAATTTTATATGATACCCGTGAAGGCTATGATGAAAAAAGAATTACAAACTTAATTAATGAAGTGCAAAAAGGAAGAAAAGTAAAAGTACATTTTAAATATGAAAACTATAATTATATTTTATCTCCATATATAAATTATAACTCTTATAATAGTGATGGAAAAAAATTTATTTCTTGTAAGATTTCACCGATTTGTCTGTTGCCAAAAGATTTAACAAGCGTAACAAAAATTAGTGAGGCTGACGTTTTTATAAATACAGAAGGTTCAATTAGTTTTTTAATAAAGAAAAATTATCAATTAGACAATTCAAATAAAAAAAATCTTTGGAAAAGTTTTTTATTACAATTAAAAAATTTTATTCCAAAAAAAAAACATCAATTAACTTTTAAAATCGATACTAAATGGTATCTAGAAAAATAAATTTATTTTAACATGTGTGGCATAGCAGGTTTTTTTGGATCAAAGAAAATTGAAAGAGAAGTAATAAATAATACATTGATCTCTATGAAAAATAGAGGTCCTGATTTTTCATCATTCTTTAATACTAAAATCTCTGAAAAAAATTTTATATATTTGCTTCACAGTCGATTAAGTATTATTGATTTGAAGGTAAGATCAAATCAACCATTTTCGATAGGAAATTACACAATCACATTTAACGGAGAAATTTATAATTACATTGAATTAAAGCATAAATTAGAAAACAAAGGAGTAAAATTTTTTACCAGTTCTGATACAGAAGTATTACTGCAGTACTATATTCTTTATGGTGAAAAATGTGTTGATCATTTTGACGGAATGTGGAGTTTTGCAATTTACGATAATAACAAAAAAATATTATTTTTATCAAGAGATAGATTTGCAGAAAAACCACTTTATTATTATATTGATAAGGAGGGGATTTATTTTGGTTCACAAATTAGTTTTATAAAAAATTTAGTTGATAAAAAGTTTGAAAAAAATAGATTAAAATTAAATCAATTTCTCTCATTAGGTCCAAAAAAAGTTTTTAAAGACAATAATACTTTTTATACAGACATTAAACTTCTGGGTTATTCAGAAAGCTTAATTTACAATAATGAAAAAAAAATTAAAATTAATAAATATTGGAAACCTAAATTTCAAATTAATGATAAAATTACTAGTGAAGAAGCTATAAGAGAAGTTAAAAAATTGTTAATTGAAACTGTGAGATTAAGAACAAGAGCAGATGTACCCGCTGCTTTTTGTTTAAGTGGAGGGATAGATTCAGGTGCGTTAGCATCAATTGCAGTGAAAGAACTCAATTACAAAATAAAGACATTTTCAATAATTGACGAAGATTTTAGATATAATGAAGAGAGTAACGTAAAAAAAGTTGTAAAGGAGTTAAATTGTGATCATGAGATTTTGAAAATTAAAAAAGAAAATTTCTTTGATAATTTATCTAATTTAATAAGATATCACGACAGTCCTGTTTATTCTTTATCCCAATATCTTCAATCTTGTTTGATAAAATCTATACATAAATCAAATTTTAAAATTGCAATTTCAGGCACAGCGTCCGATGAATTATTTACTGGATATTATGATCATTATTTACTTCATTTTCAATATTTAAAGAAATCTCATAAATTAAAAAATCATTTACAATCTTGGAAAAATCATGTCTTACCTCATGTGCGAAATGAAATTTTTAGAAATGATAAATTGTTTATAGATAATCCAAATTTTAGAGATTACGTTTACGATCATAGTCAAACTTTGTCTAAATATCTTATTTCACCAAATATTGAAAAATTTACTGAAACAAATTTTACAGAAAATCATTTTTCTAATAGAAGACTCAATGAACTTTTTTATGAGCAAGTACAACCTACACTTAACAACGAAGATCTTAATTCTATGATGTATTCAGTTGAAAATAGGTCCCCTTTTTTAAATAAAAAAATTTTTGATTATTGTTATTCCATTCCACCAGATTTATTAATTGAAAATGGATACACAAAGTATTTAGTTAGAGAGTCTATGAAAGGTATTTTGAATGAAGAAATAAGAACAGATAGAGTAAAGAAAGGCTTTAACTGTTCAATAAAATCATTAATAGATTTTTCTAATAAAGATACAATTGACTATTTATTTGATCCAACTTCTGAAATTTTTGATTATATTAATGTTAAAGAATTTAAAAAATTATTTAGAGAAGACTTGACAAAAAATCATTTTAGTAAGTTCATTTTTGTATTTTTAAGTTCCAAAAT
>QBYC01000041.1 GCA_003283025.1 Pelagibacteraceae bacterium AG-325-C03 | reverse complement strand
ACAGGCAAACATTCTATAATTTGAGCTTTTTTAATCCTCTAAGGTATATTTATTTTATAGAAAGTATACTTGTTAAAAGATTAGAAAACAAAATCTTCTTAAATTTTGATAAAATAATCCTTTTCTCAAAAGATGAAATAAACAAAATTGATAAATCTTTTAAAAAAAAGATAGTACTTATCAAAGTTTCTGTAAACAAAATTAAAAAAAAATTTAAATTTTCTAAAAATAATTCAAGACTTATATTTATTGGTAATTTGAAATATTTACCTAATCTATTAGCAGTAAAAAATTTTATAAAAAAAATACTACCTCAATTAAGGGAGAAACTTCCTGATGTAAAATTAGATTTAATTGGTGATATTAATTTTTTTGATAAATATTTTCTTGCAAAATACGATAAAGTTAGGTGTTTCGGTTTACAAAAAAATCTAGATAAATTTATAAAGGGTTCTTTTTGCGGTCTTGCAAATTTAAGTATAGCGACCGGTATCCAAGGAAAAGTTTTAACTTATATGTCTTATGGTTTACCGGTAATATGTTCTAAGAAAGTTGCTTTAAACTTTAACAATTATGTCATCAGCTATAATAGTGAAAATGATCTTTTAAAAAAAATTAATATTTTAAAAAATAATAAAAAACTCAGTAGTCAAGTTTCAAAAAAATCTTTAAAATTTATAAATAACTATTCTTGGAATAAGGTTAGTCAAAGTTATTTAAAAATAATTAAGAACTAATAAATTACTTTTGATAAATATAATCCATTAGCAGGTGCCGGTGGAGCGCATAAGTTTCTTTTTTTTGAATTTAAAACAAATTTTATTTTTTCTGGTTTCCATTTTGTTTCGCCAACATATTTAAGACAACCCACCATAGACCTTACCTGTTTCTGAAGAAAAGATTTTGATACAAATATTATCTCAATATGATCACCTTTTTTTTTTATTTCTGCTTTATTTATTATCTTTATAGGATTTTGGGCACCGCAAGAAGCTGATCTCATAGACGAAAAATTGTGCTTACCTAAAAAAAACTTTATACCTTTTTTCATTAAGATAATATTAAGTTTTTTTTTTATTAACCATGTTCTATTTTTATACATAGGTGAATTTATAGTTCGATTTAAAATAATATACTTATATATTTTTTTTTTGGCGCTAAAACGAGCATGAAAACTCAAATTTTTTTTTTTTAATTTTATAATTGAAATTGTTTCATTTTTTAAAAAATGATTAATTGAATTTAAGAATTTAAACTCATCTTTTATTTCCTGATGAAAAATAAAATTTGCACTTTGTGCTAATGCATGAACACCAGCATCTGTTCGACCTGAACCATTAATTTTAATTTTATACTTTAATGTTTTGCTTAATGCATTTTCAATTACCGTCTGTATTGAAATTCCGTTTTTTTGTTTTTGCCATCCAACAAATCCTGTACCTAGGTATTCAATTATAATATTATAATTAAACATCAATTAAGTATTTCACCTTTTAAAATTTTATAACCTGCTAAAAAACTTTCCGCATTAAGAACTATTTTACCTTCTTTTTGTAACAAATTAATTTTTATGGATCTGTCTTGGCAACCTATTATAAGATTGTTAGTAATTACTTCACCTTTTTTACCGAGCCGATCAGATATTTCAGCTTCAAGAATTTTTATTCTATTCCCTTTATGTTTAAACCAAACACCTGGGTAGGGGTTTAGTCCTTTAATTTTTGCAATTAATTTTTGAGCTGTATCATTCCAATTGATTTCGGACTCATTTTTGTTAATTTTCTTAGCATACGTTACATATTTTTCGTTTTGACTAGTAAAAGTAATTTCTTTTTTAATAGCTAATGATAATGCTTCTATTACTAATTTTGCTCCAAGCTCAGACAATTTTTTATTTAATGATAAAAAATTATCACTTGAATTTATATTTATACTTTGTTGAATCATGTAGGGTCCAGCATCAAGTTTTGGCACAATTTTCATAATAGAAATTCCAGTTTCAGTGTCCATTTCAATTATGGATCTTTGAATTGGAGCAGCGCCTCTCCACCTTGGAAGAAGTGATGCGTGAATATTTAAGAATATTAAATTTTTTATATTTAAAAATTTTTTTGGTATTATTTGTCCATATGCAGCAACAATTACAAATTTTACATTAGAGTCTTTAATAAATTTATAATCAAATTCATTATCTAAATATTCAGGAGATCTCACTGGAAGATTTAAATTTTCTGCTTCAATATGAATTGGAGATTTATATATTTTTTGACCTCTAGATTTTTTTTTTGAAGGTTGAGTATATACACATAAAACATTATGATTAGAATTTAATAATCTCAAAGAAGGGACAGAAAAATCTGGAGTTCCCATGAAAATTATTTTTAGAGCCATTTGATCTATAGAACAATTTTATTTAGTTCTTTTTTTTGTTTTACTAATTTTTTTAAAATCATGTCCCTTTTTAATTTAGACAAGTAATCAATAAACAACACTCCATCTAAATGATCTATCTCGTGTTGAATGCAAGTAGATAAAAGGCCACTAGCTTTAATTTCTTTTTTTTTTCCATTATAACCAATATACTTTACATAACATTCTGCTGGTCTCTCAATTTCTGCAAAGTAACCTGGAAGAGACAAGCAGCCCTCCTCATGTATTGAGGTGCTTTTTGATTTTGAAATTATTTCAGGATTAATTAATAAAAGTGGATTTTTTTTATCTTTTTCTTTGGAAACATCAATTACAACTAAACGTTTTAAAATACCAATTTGTACTGCAGCTAAGCCAATCCCTGGAGCGGAGTACATTGTTTCCAACATATCGTCTAGTAAACATCTAATTTCATCATCTACTTTCTCAAGATATATACTTTTTTGTCTTAAAATAGGATCTGGCTCAATTATAATTTTTTTTTTTGACATTTTAAATTATATTTAAATTAGCTTCTTAATGGTAGAGCAGAATTTAAAACTTTATTTCTTATTTTGACTAAATCCATTTTATTTAAAAGATTTGTTACAAAATAAATTGTTTCTGGATCAAGTTGATAAGGCTCATCCTCACCAATTATTTCCACAATTTTAAGTACTAAAAACGCTTTTTGTTGATTATCAATAAGATTTAATAAATTTTTAGGTACATCATATTTTTGAGACAAATCTTTGTATTTAAAATTGGTTGGCAGGATAAAACCATCTTTTATAAGAGCGTCAGCCAAAGCTAAGTCTTTTGCTGATACAAAATATTTTTTATTTTTTGAAATTTTTTTGAAAATTTTATCAATATCTTTTTGAACTTTTTTTTTACTTTCTCCCTCTACAAAATATTTTAAAATCTTTGATTGATGCAAGATTTTATCATTATATTTTACTTTTCCTAAAAGCAGATCTTCGTCTGAAAATATTTTAGCAGTTGCTATTTCTCTATATTCTTCTGGCAAGTTTTGAATACCTATTTCCTCAATTCTATCACTAAAAAATTTGGAATAAATATTCGTTAATTCTGATTTTTTAAATAATTCATCTAATAAAAATAAATACTCAATTTTTGACTCATTTTTTTCAGACAATAAATATTTTTGATAAATAAGTGCTCTTGCATCGCTTTCATTTAAGGTTTGATAGTTGTCCCTAGCATTAATTAAAGTTTTTAAATTAAAAGGTATTTGTTTGTACATTTCAAATATTTTATTTTTATCCAATTGATTATTATTTGCTGCCAATTCTAATTCTTTTAGTTTATTTTTATCTGACGCATCGTCTAACTTAATTAGATTGGCGGCATTTAAATATTGCCATATTTCCGGCTTAGTTTTTTTGGTTGGTTCATATTTAAAATTCGCAACAGTAATACTAGACAAATAAAAGTTTAAAAGATTTTTTTCATTAATTTTTTTACTTGTTGTTTCTGTGACACCTAAAAGAAAATTAATTTTA
>QBYC01000040.1 GCA_003283025.1 Pelagibacteraceae bacterium AG-325-C03 | reverse complement strand
ACAGATTCTTTATTTGCAATTAAAACTTTCTTACTTAATTTGGTCATTTTAATAGTAGGTTGAAGTCCTGATAAACCTGGAATAGCTGTAATGGTAATATCAGATTTTTTTTTTAAGTTTAAACTATTAAAAGAATTTAAAATATTAATTTTTTTATTTTTGAATCTATTTTTTACTTTTACGAAAACTTTATGGTTGTTGATAATAAAATATAAAGGTTTATATTTTTTAATTTGATTGCAAATTAAACTGTAATTCTTATCTGCAGAAAATAAATATGTTTGAAAAAAATTTTTTTTTTTATTTATAATATGTAGAGCTGTTTTTCCAACCGAGCCCGTTGATCCAAGAATTGAGATGTGTTTTTTCATTTAATATAAAATTATAAAAGAAATAAAACCAATTGGAATTCCAAAATATATACTGTCAAGTCTATCTAGTACCCCGCCATGACCAGGAAAAATTTTTCCAGTATTTTTAATTTTAGCCATTCTTTTCAACAAAGAAAAAAATAAGTCTCCTAATTGACATGCTAAAGATGTAATAAGGCTAATTATTATTATCTCTAAATTAAAATCTGCTCTATAATAAAAAATTGTAATTGAAAAAATTGAAGCTGTAAAAATAAATGAACCTATCGATCCAGCTATAGTCTTATTTGGGCTTACTGATATTAATTTAGGGCCCTTGAATATTTTTCCAAAAACAAATCCTCCAATATCTGAAGCAATACAGCTCAAAAGTAATATAAATAATATTATCTTTAGTTGTAAAAAATTAGAAAAAATGAAAAAAATTATACAAAAAAGAAATACATATAAAGTGAAAAATATATTTAATATGGTTTTCGAAAAATTTTTTTTAAAAATTTTTTTAGAAATTGAAAAAAATTCCAAAAGTGAAGCAACGCCAAATATAAATAAACTTAAAATTAAAATAAAATCGAATTTATATACATTAAAAAGAATAATTAATAATAATATTGATGTTCCGAGTCTATTTTTTAAGTCTTTTTTAATCATACAGATCCAAAATTTCTTTTACTCTTTTTAAATTTATTAATTATATGTTTAAAATCGAATATGTTAAAGTCAGGCCATAATTTTTTTAAAAAAAATAATTCTGTGTAAGCTAATTGCCACAACATAAAATTACTTAATCTTTGGTGTCCGCCTGTTCTTATCATAATATCTGGATGGGGCATGTTTTTAGTATAAAGATTTTTTTCCATTGATTTGATGTTTATTTTTTTAGTTTTTTTAAACGCAGAAATAATTTCATTTTTGGCACCATAGTTAATTGCTAAATTTACAGTAATGTTCTTATTCTTACTTGTTAATTTTAAGGTTTTTTTTAATACAGATTTAGTCTCTTTTGGTAATTTGTTAAGATCTCCAAAAATATTAATTTTTATTCCTTGCGAATTAATTCTATCAATTTCTTTAAGAAAATAGTTTTTTATTAATCTAAATAAAAATGAAATTTCTTTTTTTGGACGTTTCCAATTTTCTGAAGAAAAAACATAAAAAGTCACTATTGGAACTTTTAATTTTATTGAACACCTTACTACTCTTTTTACAGTTTCAATTCCTTTTATATGACCAAAGTTTCTGCTTTTACGTTTTTTTAAGCCCCATCTACCATTACCATCCATGATAAAGGCAACATGGTAAAGCTTATTCATATCTGACTGATCTCTTTTTCTTTTTTAATTAAAATGTTTTCAATATTTTCAATATTAGAATCTGTTAATTTTTGAATATTCTTCTCAAACTTCTTACTATTATCCTCTGATATAATTTTTTCTTTTAACTTCTTTTTAAGATCCTCATTGGCTTCCCTTCTTACGTTTCTTACAGAAATTTTACTTTTTTCTCCCATATTTTTTAAAACTTTAATAAGATCTTTTCTTCTTTCCTCTGTTAAATCAGGAATTCTTAACCTAATAATTTGTCCATCGATTTGAGGATTTATTCCAAGTTCAGATTTTTGAATTGAACTCTCTATCAACATTGTATTAGCCTTATCCCAAACTTGAATAGATATCAGTCTAGCCTCTGGTGCGCTAACAGTTGCAAGTTGATCTATAGGCATTTGCTGTCCATATATTTCAACTTTGATCGTATCGAGCATATTAATGTTAGCTCTACCTGTTCTTAAAGTTGAAATATCTTTTTTTAAAGACTCGACGCTTTTATTCATCTTGGATGAATAATTGTTTTCATTAAACTCGCTAGACACCTCTTTAAACTCCCTCTCCAACTTTATATCTAACAAAGTCTAAAACCTGAAGAATTTTATCTGAGGAGTTTTCCTTTAATATATCCGAAACCTTTTTTTTTGGATCCATTATCCATATTTGGTTTAATAAGGAATTATCATTTAAAAATTTCTGAATTTTACCTTTAGAAATTTTTTCAGCCATATCTGCCGGTTTACCAGAATTCACAATTTCTGCTTTTATAATTTCCAACTCCTTATTGACAATATTTTTGTCAATTCCATCCTTATCTATGGCTAGTGGATTCGACGCAGCAATGTGCATTGCAACTTTATTACCGATATCCTCGTTTTTACCTTTTGAAATTTCACTCAATTTTACAATGGATATTATTTTACCAATGCCCTTCTCAATTGCAGAGTGAACATAGAAAAAGTTCGTTCCTTCTGTATTGTTAAAAAAATTAGCTCTTCTGATTGTGATTTTTTCACCTATTTTTGCAATTAAGTTTACTAGATTATCTTTAACTAAAATACCGTTCATCATTTTTATCTCATTTAGTTTTTTTAAATCACCTTGTGTTTTAAAGTTAATTTCAGACAACTCTTTACAAAAATTAATGAAGTCCTGGTTTTTTGCAACAAAATCTGTTTCACTATTTATTTCAATTAATGAAATTTGTCCTTTATCTTCCTTAACTAATGCTAAACCTTCTGAAGCTGTCCTGCTCATTTTTTTTGAAGCTTTAGCAATTCCTTTCTTTCTTAAAAACTCGATTGATTTTTCTATATCACCTTTAGTTTCGTCTAAAGCTAATTTACAATCTTTAAATCCAACCCCAGTCATGTCTCTTAACTTTTTTATATTTTCTAGTGGATTTTTATTTGGCATTGAATAAATATTTAGATTATTTTTTTTTCGCTTTTAAAGATTTCTCTTCATCTTTTTCGTTAGATCCTTTAATAAAGTTTTCAGCATCCTTAATTGTATATTTTAAAAGTTCGCAATATAAATTAATTGATCTTCTAGCATCATCATTACCAGGTATTGGAAAATCAATTCCTGTAGGATCAGAATTAGTATCAAGTACAGCAATAATTGGGATACCAAGTTTTTTTGCTTCAGCCACTGCTAAAGACTCAATGTTGGTATCTATTATAAAAATAAGATCAGGTGTTTTTTTCATCTCAGAAATTCCACCCAAAGATCTTTGAAGTTTCTCTTTTTCTTTACCAAATTTTAGTATCTCTTTTTTTGTGAAACCTAAATTTTCTTTAGATAATTGCTCATCTAATTTTTTTAGTCTTTTAATTGAATTTTGAATTGTATTCCAATTTGTTAGCATTCCTCCAAGCCATCTATAATTTACGTAATACTGACCAGTCTCTTTTGCTAAATCTTTAATTTGCTCTGATGCTTGTTTTTTTGTTGAAACAACTAATAACTTTCCTCCACTTGAAATTATTTTATGCACTTGGATTAATGCATTTTTAAGAAATTCTACAGTCTGCGTTAAATCAATTATATGTATTGAATTTTTTTCACCAAAAATATATTTCTTCATTTTTGGATTCCACCTTAATGTTTTATGGCCCAGATGCACGCCTGCTTCTAACAATTGTTTGATATCTACTTTTGGTACGTTCATAGTTTTTTCCGGTTAATCCACCACAGAAAACCCAAATTACTGGACCGGTAGGGCAATGCCCTTATATCTGTGTGCGAAATAAATAAAATATATATACAAACAAATTTAAAAAAACAACAGTCTAAACAGTTATTT
>QBYC01000039.1 GCA_003283025.1 Pelagibacteraceae bacterium AG-325-C03 | reverse complement strand
TAACGGACATTTCTTTGAAAATTTTCCATCATTTTTTTGAAATAGACTGAGCTTGTTTAATGAATTGGTTCCCCTTTTTTGAAATTTTTTATTTTTTCGCTTCATTTTTAATTATCTTTTTTAAAATATTCTTTATCTGTATCTAGTTTTTTATATTTCACGGTCAAATACCTAATTATTGCTGAGTCAACTTTAATTTTTTTTTCAATTTCACTTAATGTTTTGCTGTTACCTTCAAATTTATAATGTATATAAAAGCCTTTTTTAAAATTTTTAATTTTTTTTGCTAAATTGAGAAGTCCCCATTCCTCAATTTTAACAACTCTACCAGAAGAGTTGTTGATTACCTCATTGTACTTTTTCACAATTGCTTGAACTTCTTTTACAGCTAAGTCTTGCTTAGTTATCATAGTATTTTCGTAAAAAGCCATATTTTTATGTGTTAATTATGTTTAATTATTATTTATAAAATGTGGTTTATACTATAATCAATACTTATAGCAATACTAATAATTATTAATATAACTTATTAAAATGAGCTCTTTATTATTTCCAGGTCAAGGATCACAGACTGTCGGTATGGGCACTGAATTTTACAACAGTTTTAATATTGTTAAAAAAATTTTTAGACAAGCTGATGAAAAATTAAAATTTCCAATTTCAAAAATGATATTAGAAGGACCAACCGATCAGTTACAATTAACAAAAAATACACAGCCTGCAATTTTGACGGTAAGTTATTCGATATTTAAAGTGTTAAAAGAAGAATTTGGTTTTAATCAAAAATCAATTAAATTTTTAGCAGGTCATTCACTTGGTGAGTATAGTTGTTTAGTTTGTTCTGAAGCATTAGATTTTAATGACGCAATTTATTTATTACATGAGAGAGGTAAAGCTATGCAAAAAGCGGTACCAGTAGGTGAGGGTAGTATGATTGCTGTTTTAGGTTTAAAAATTGAGCAAATTAAAAGTTTTTTAAAAAATTTTGATAATACAGTGGGGGTTTGTGAAATTGCTAATGATAATGCAGACGGACAAGTAATAATTAGTGGTGATAAAAATAGTATTAACATTTTACAGAATGAACTAAAAAAAAAAAAAATTAAATCTATATCTCTTAAAGTAAGCGCACCATTTCATTGTTCGCTTATGAGGCCAGCAGCCGATTTTATGAAAGAAAAGATTAGTCAAATTAATTTTAAAAATCCTTTATACCCAATAGTAAATAATGTTACGGCAAAGCCTGAATATGAGGCAAATAATATTAAAAATTTTCTAGTTGAGCAAATTTTTTCAACAGTTAGATGGCGTGAAAGTTTAATTTATATTTCTAAGGAAGGGGAGACTGATTTTATAGAAATAGGTCCAGGGAAAATTTTGTCAGGAATGCTTAAAAGAACAATAAAAAATGTAAATTCCTTTTCAATTAACACTATAGCTGATATTAAAAATTTGAAAAATGAATTTAAAAAATAAAAAAATTTTAATTACAGGAGCTACTGGCGGTATAGGAAACTGTCTAGTAGAAAAATTTGTAAGTTTAGAGGCAAATATAGTTGCAACAGGCACAAATGATGAAAAATTAGATAAACTAAAAAAAAAATTTCCAAATGTTTATTTAGAAAAGTTTAAGTTAGACCAACATGATAAGATTGATAAATTTATTGAAAAAGTACATTCAAAATTAGATGGACTGGATGTTTTAGTTAATAATGCAGGAATAACAATGGATAATCTTTCAGTTAGGTTGACGGAGGAAAATTGGAAGAAAGTTTTGGATATTAATTTAACTGCAAGTTTTCTAATGAGCAAATATGCAATTAAGAAAATGCTAAAAAAAAAATACGGAAAAATTATTAATATTACTTCTGTAGTTGGGCATACTGGAAACTTAGGTCAAGCAAATTATGCTGCATCAAAAGCAGGTATCGTAGCATTTTCGAAAAGTTTAGCTATAGAATATGCAAAAAAAAATATAAATATAAATTGTGTTTCCCCAGGTTTTATAAAAACCGAAATGACTGATAATATTAATGAGAATTTTAAAAAAATTTTAATAAGTAAAATACCATCTGGTGATCTTGGATCAGGAGAAGATGTTTCAAATTGTGTAGCTTTTTTGGCATCTGATTTAGCAAGTTACATTAATGGTGAAACCATACATGTTAATGGCGGAATGTATATGGCTTGACAATTATAATTATTAATTTATTAAGAAAATATACATATGAAAGGATTTCATGTCAGAAGATATTAAAGGAAAAATAAAAAAAATTGTAGCAGATCATCTAGGAATCGATGAAGAGAAAGTTACTGAAGAAGCAAGCTTTATCGATGATTTGGGTGCAGATAGTTTGGATACTGTAGAATTAGTTATGGCATTCGAAGAAGAATTCGGTTCCGAAATCTCAGATAGCGAAGCGGAAAAAATTCTTACAGTCGGCGATGCTATCAAATTTGTTGAAAGTAAAGCTAGTTAATAAATTAAATATTTTTTAAGATGAACCGAGATGGAGAAAATATAATGGTTATATTGTCCTCTCCATCTGGGGTAGGAAAAACCACATTAACAAAAAAAATACAACAAAAATATAATACCTTTAGAATTTCTGTTTCACACACCACTAGAGCTCCTAGATCTAATGAAGTTGACGGAGTTGATTATCATTTTGTTTCAAAAAAAAATTTTGAAACTTTAATAAGTGAAAATAGATTTTATGAATATGCAAAAATATTTGATAATTATTATGGAACTCTCAAAAAAAATGTTGATGATACTATTTTATTGAATGATATAATCTTTGATATTGATTGGCAGGGTACAAAACAACTTTCTAAGTTTGACAATTTAAATTTAATAAAAATTTTTCTTATTGCAGATAATAAAAAAGAATTAAAAAATAGGCTTATAAAAAGGGCGCAAAATTCAAAAGAAGAAGTAGAAAAAAGACTTAAATCTTTTGATGAAGATATTAAACATTGGAGTGATTACGACTATGTAATTATTAATAAAAATCTAGATGTTTGTTTTAAACAAATAGAAAACATCATCCATAATTTTAAAAATAAATTGCTTATTTCATCTCATAAAGTTCTGTAATTTTATAGTATTTTTCTGGTTTTATTTCAGATGGTCTTTTTAAAACATCTAAATCCAAAATTTTTTGAACTTGGTTTGAATTAAGTAGCTTTTTTATATTTTTGTTAATCATCTTTCTTTTATTTGAAAATAGAATATTTGTAACTTTTTCTAAATTATTAATATTTTTTATTTTAAATTGACTTGTTTTTGGTTGAAAATTTATAACCATTGAGGTTACTTTAGGTCTTGGAAAAAAACATTGAGAAGATACAATAAATTTCTTTAAAATGTTTAATCTATAGTTAGATATAATAGATAACCTTCCATAATTAGAAGATAAATATTTTCCTATTATTTTTTCACCTAATTCTTTTTGAAACATAAATATTAGATCATTGAAACATGGAGGCCAAGTTTCAAATTTTAAAAATTTAACTAAAATTTGAGATGAAATATTGTAAGGCAAATTGCCTATAATCAAACTATTTTTTTTGACCATACCTTCAATATCTAATTTAAGAATATCTTTATTATATACTTTTACAAATTTTAATTTTTTAAATTTTATTTCTAATTCTCTAAATAAACTAAAGTCTTTTTCGATTAAAATTAGGTTTTTCGGTTTTCTTTTTAAAATTTCATGCGTCAAAGCTCCTTTACCAGGACCAATCTCAATAATATTTCTATTTTTTAAATTAGTTAAACTAAGTATTTTTTTTATTATATTCTTATCGACTAAAAAATGTTGACCTAAAGACCTTTTTAGATATTTCATTTTTTATAATTTTTAATAAAATTTATACATTTAATTAAACTTGAAGGATTAGCTCTTTTTTTTCCAATTAAATTTAGTGCAATACCATGATCAGGAGAGGTTCTTAAATATTCTAATCCAAGAGTGATATTTATAGCATCAAATTTAAATAAACTTTTAAAAGGAGCTAAAACTTGATCATGATACATACCAATTATTACATCAAAATTTTTATAGTCTTCAATAAAGACTGTATCAGCCGCTAAAGGTCCCTCAATATTAACTCTACATTTTTTTAATTTTTTAATAGTTGGCATAATTATTTTTTTTTCTACAGAATTTTTTCTTAATTCAGCGTTGTGAGGATTGAGTCCTAAAATCCCTATTTTTGGTTTTTTTTTAAGTTTATATCTAAACCATTTTTCAATTGTATTAATTTTATTAAAAATTATATTTGTGTTAATATTTTTTGCAACATTCTTTAAATCAATGTGTGTTGTTATGGGGCAAACAGATAATTTTCTGTTATAAATCAACATAGCTTCAGATTTAAATTTTACTCCACATTTTGAAGCAAAATATTCTGTCACTCCAATGTTATTTTTTTTTAAAAGAGTTTTACTTATAGGACAGTTTATTACACCATTTACTGAATCATTTTTAAAAGCAACTTTATGAGAATAGTTTAATAATTTATAAACGAATTCTGACCTAACTTTTTTATTTAATTTAAAAGGGTTTTTAAACTTACAATTTATATTAATTATTTTTAATTTATTATTCGAACTACTTTCATTTATATCTCTAACTTTGGTCATTTTAATAGAATAATTAAGTTTATTTAATTGTTTTTTTAATAAACTGTAATTAGAAATTAAGTAGACTCTTTTTTTTGTTTCAGGAGATAATTTCTTCCAAGATTTAAAAATTATTTCTGAGTTAATACTTAAAGGATCTCCACTAATAATTATAATCTTTTTTTTCATTTATATTCTATAAAAACTGAATTTTTGAGTTTAGACAAA
>QBYC01000038.1 GCA_003283025.1 Pelagibacteraceae bacterium AG-325-C03 | reverse complement strand
AGAATATTGGAACAAATATAATTAATATCTCAGTCCATTCTAATGGCCAGCCCAACAAAAAAATAATTATTTGGGTTATAACCAAAAATTGCCAAGGCTGCAAATTTAAGGATTTAAAGAAATGTTCAAACACTTCATGACCACCTAGATATGAGAAAACTGAGGCGAAAGTCCAAGAACCGATGAATAGCCACATTATCATCGCAGTTGTTTTCGCTGTTAAAAACACTGATTCTTTAAAATTTTTCCATTTAAGAGTTTTATAAAAGTATGAGAGAACTAAAGCTCCAAAAGCGCCTACAGCTGCGGCTTCAGCTGGGGTTGCAAGTCCACCTAAGATAGTTCCTAAAACTAAAACTATTAAAGAGAATAAAGGCAAGAAAGAAACGACTACTTCTTTAAGAATGACAGATCTTGGTGGAATGTCCTCTTTAGGAGGTTTTGGTGCAATTGATGGATTAAAATATGCCAAAGTAACAGCATACATTACATATAAGCTTGCAAGTAATAATCCTGGAAAAATTGCTGCAGCAAATAATCTAAGCGGAGATAATTGAGCAATAACTGAGTATACAATTAACATAATACTTGGTGGGATTAGAATCCCTAAACAACCACCAGAACAAATCACTCCAGATGCAAATTTTTTATCATAACCTGCTTTGATCATTGCTGGCCATGCTAATAAGCCCATTAAAGTTACTACCGCTCCTATAATTCCTGTTGCTGTAGAAAATAATGCGCAAGTTACAAGAGCAGCAACAGCCATAGAAGCTGGTAATCTGTGTGAAGCTAATCTAATTGCAAAAAATAATCTTGAAACTATACCTGCTCTTTCAACTAAGTAACCCATAAATAAAAATAAGGGGACAGCAGTCAAAACTGTATTATCCATTACTGTGTATGTGTTTTGTACAAATAGTTGAAAAATTCTATTATCTAAGAGATGTTCCATTCTTGTTGGATCAAAATAAGCGTAGTAACCAAATCCAACTCCCATAGCCATAAGTGTAAATGCTATAGGAAAACCAAGTAAAACAGCAAATAGGAAAATTCCCATCATTAAAATTGCAATTTCAGGATTGGTCAAACTAAATAACATCTTTTTGATCCTCGTCTTGTGAAGTTCTCATTAATATTTTTTCTGTTTCTTCAGCTACAACCATTCTAGCTGGCCAATGCCCTGTTTGAATACAAATAATTGATCTAAAAACTTCACTGATACCTTGAATGACTAGTAAAATACCAGCTGCTGGTATTAAAGATTTTGCCATGTAAATTTGTATTTGTGCTGGACTATTCCAACTTGTCTCTTTAATTTTCCAAGCTAATGAAGCATACTCATAACCATAAAATGCCAAGGCAAGCACTCCTGGAAAGAAAAATATAAAGTATAAAACTAAATCTATGTAACCCTGTGTTCTAGGTTTAAATAATCTGTAAATAACATCTCCTCTTACATGAGCTTCCGTAGATAAGGTATATGCACCAGCCATCATAAAAATTGCTCCGTACATTTGTAAACTAAAATCGAAATTCCAAAGGGTAGGAGCATTAAATGCATAAGCCATGATTACTTCATAGCAAGTTCCACCCATTAAAATAACAATGCACCATGAAAAAGCTTTTCCAACGGAAGTGCTAAGTGTATCTGCAAAATGTATAAACCCTCTCATAAGAATTCTAAAACTAGTCTAATTTTTTGGTTTATTCCATAAAAAAAAGGGGCGAAAAATCGCCCCTTTTATCAATTTAAAATATAATTAAATTTTAACTTTACCTATAGCACCAAATTCATTCTCATAAGCCAATTTGTAATTAGGCTGGTTCATGAGTAAGTATTTCATGACTGTTTTAGCGTAAGCTTTTTGCGAGTCAATGACCTTTTTAAAGAATGGATCTTTCTTATTGAAATCACCAATTACTTTATCCCAACCTTTTAATTGTTGAGCTAAGATCGCGTCAGATGTTTGATACACATTTACTTTGTGTTGATTCATCAATTTCGACAAATCAGCCGAGTATCTCACTAATGCTTTAAAGTAGTTGTCTGTATTTGCAGCGTAAGCAGCATTCTTAAGAATAGCCTTATGTTGAGGCGATAAACCATTGAATGTTTTCTTATTTACTGGAATTTCAAACATCTCTTGTGATTGGTGGAAGCTTCCTAAGTGATAATGCTTAGAAACATCTTGCATACCAAACTGAGAGTCTGATGTTGGGTTGTTAAACTCAGCAGCTTCGATCAAACCTGTTTTCATTGCAGGTTGAATTTCACCACCTGGTAATTGTCTCACAACCATTCCCATTGCTGTTAATACGTTAGTAGCTAATCCTACTGTTCTATATTTCATACCTTTTACATCAGATACCTTTGTCACGTTCTTTTTGAACCATCCAAAAGGCTGTGCAGGCATTGGCATATGGAAGAAACCAATATAATCGAAACCAACTTTTGCAAGAGTTTCATCATAAAGTTTTCTACCTCCACCATACTCCATCCATCCCATTACTTCTTGAGATGACATTCCGTATGACGGACCTGTACCGAATAGAGAAGCTGCCGGATTTTTTCCATACCAATAAGCTGTTACCCAGTGTCCCATATCAAGCACACCTGAACTTACTGCTTGTCCAATTTCCGAGGTTTTTACTACTGCACCAACTGGCTGAAGATCAATTTTTAATTCACCTCCAGACATGTCGCTTACCATTTGCGCGTAGTCGCCTGCCATTTCAAAGAAAATGTTGGCGCCTGACGGCCAAGCCGCTTGCATCTTTAAAGTCACCGGAGCACCTAGTGCAATGTTTGGCATTGCAACTGTTGCTGCCGCTGCAGCACCCGTAGCTGCTGCTGCTTTAAAGAACTTACGTCTTGATGGAGTTTTTACTCCTTTTTTTATTTTTGACATATGTCCTCCGTTTGTTAATTAACTGTAAGATTTAAACATAAACTCAAATCAGAGTCTCTATATTTCTAGAATTATTTTAAATTGCAAATTCAATCTGTAGGTGTATTAATTTACTTGATCTTTAGGTTTCTTACCAGAAAAAAAATCCTCTAAATTTTTCGTGGCCCTAAATGCCATATCCCATCTAGTCCTTTTTGTAGCACTTCCTAAATGAGGTAGTAAAAAAATATTTTTTAACTTTAAATATTCTGAATGAATTTTTGGTTCACCATTATAAACATCTAATCCATATGCAAAAACTGTTCCATTTTTTAAAGCCTCAACCATAGCATCATCATCAACTACATCTCCTCTTGCTGCGTTACCTACAACTGTATTTTCTTTTAAATAGCTCAAAGTTTCTCTATTTATTAAGTTTTTTGTATCTGGAGTAGCTGGACAATTAATTGATAAAAAATCGCTTTTTTCAAACAAACTTTTTAAATCTTTATGATAAATTGCTCCATCCTCTAAATCTGAGGAAAGTTTAGATCTATTATGATAGTGGATTTCCATATTAAAAGCTTTAGCTCTTTTAGCTACTGCTCTTCCTATCCTGCCCATTCCTAGAATTCCTAGTCTTTTATTTGACATTTGTTTTCCTAATAAGAAATCCCAAGACCACTTCCAGTTTTGGGTTTCAGCTGCAATGCGTCCCTCATAGACCTTTCTAGACGCTCCTAACAAAAGTAGTATTTGGATGTCAGCTGTAGCATCAGTCAAAACATCAGGCGTATTTGTTACGGTTATTTCTTTTTGCCTTGCCGCTTGTATATCTATATTTCCAAAACCAACTGCGCCGTTAGCAATTATCTTTATTGAGTTTGATAATTTTAAGATAGTATCTGCATCCATTGAGTCTGTAACTGAACTTAAGATTCCATCATAATTCATAGATCCGCTAATAATTTCTTGCGACGTATAAATTTTGTCATCTTTATTTAAAGTCACATCAAATAAATTTTTTAACTTCTCCTCATTTTCTTTAAGAAGTTTCCTAGTAACAAAAATTTTTTTTTTCATTTTAGAAATTATTTAATTTAATAGGTTTTGGACCGCCAGTAAACCAATCAAGTAATTCCACGGTATGAATAATCGGTACTTTAGTTCCTAAAGAAATTTGCGTGATACAACCTATATTACCAGTTAAAATAAAATCAGGCGAAATTTTTTCAATATTTTTTACTTTATTTTCTAATAATGATCTAGCCATTTTTTGATGAAGAATGTTATATGTTCCAGCAGATCCACAACATAGATGTCCCTCTGGTATTTCTAAAACTTCATTACCAGTTTTTGAAATTAAATCTTTCGGCTGTTGATGAACTTTTTGTCCATGTTGCATTGAACAAGCTGAATGATATGCAATTTTATATTTTTTTTCAGTTTTTATATTAATATTTAATTTTAAATTTTCTTCTAAGTATTCCGTAATATCTTTTGTTAATTCTGAAATTTTTTTTGCTTTTTTATATAATTTTTCATCATTTTTAAAAATATGTCCATAATCTTTTAAGGTAGTGCCGCAACCTGATGTATTGCTAATTATGGCGTCTAAGCCATTCTTGAGATACTCATCATGCCAACTATTAATATTATTCTTAAAAGATTTATTAGCTAATTTTTTTTTACCTAAGTGATGATTTAAAGATCCACAACAATTTATGTCTTGCATCACAACAACCTCAACATTGTGTCTATTTAGAAGTCTAATAGTAGATTCGTTTATCTCAGGTGATATTACTCTTTGAACACAACCAGTCAATAAGGCAACTCTTGAAATTCTTTTTTTTTTGTCAACCTCATAAACTTTTTTTTCTTTTAATTTCTTTATTGGTATTTTATTTGGCATCAAATTTATGGCGTTTCTAAAAAATGACGGTAACAAAAAACTAAATGGTTTTATAATTTTAGTAGAAAAAGCCATTAGTAAAAATACATTTGGTCTGGGTAATACAAACGAAAGAATGTTTCTAAATAATCTATCAAAAAGAGGTCTTTTATAAGTATCCTCAACATAATTTCTTCCATGATCTATTAAATGCATATAATTCACACCTGAAGGACAAGTTGTCATACAAGAATAACAAGATAAACAACTATCAATATGTTTTGCAATTTGTT
>QBYC01000037.1 GCA_003283025.1 Pelagibacteraceae bacterium AG-325-C03 | reverse complement strand
TATGAGCTTTACTAAAGATTTATAGTCATTTAATTTATTTTTTTTTAAAATAACATAATTAAAAAAAGATTTTTCACCTAAATCTGAAATTTCAATCATGTCGTTATTGTAATAATTACTTAATAATTTAGGAGCATTAATCTTATTATTATTTAAAATTTTATTTACTACTGCATAGACAATTAAATTTTTAAATTTTTCTTTTTTTGCAGAAACTATTATGGAGGTTTTATTATTTTTTCTTAGTCTATAAAATTCTCTAAATGAAGCGTCACCAGAAATTTTTTTTAATTTATAATTCATCTTCTAAGTTTGCCCATTTTTCAAAACCAATAAATTTCATATTTCTTTCATCTTCATTCTGACCATACTCTAAATGTATTTCTAGCTTATTTTCCAATGGGGTTTTAATTAAATCTGGCCATTCAATTAGTTTTATAGTGTCTAATCTATCAGAAAAAATACCTAGATGGTCCAATTCAGACGCTTTCTTAATTCTATAGAGGTCATAGTGCATGATCTTTAGATCTTTAATGTCATATTCATATAGAAGATTAAAAGTAGGGCTTAAAACTTCAGTTTCCTTTAAACCTTTGTTCTTTTGTAAGTTGTTAATTAAATGTCTTGTAAATGTGGTTTTTCCTACTCCAATTTCGCCTATAAGAAATATACAATCTCCTTTTTCCATTTTTTCTGAAATTTTTACTGATATAGAGTTTAGATGATCTAAAGATTTTACAATCATTAGCTACTATTTAGTAGCGGTAAGTATCTGGTTTAAATGGCCCTGATGTTTTAACGCTAATATAATCGGCTTGATCTTTGGACATTTTTGTTAATTTCGCCCCAACTTTTTCCAAATGTAGCATCGCTACTTTCTCATCAAGGTGCTTTGGTAATACATAAACTTTATTTTCGTATTTATCTGAGTTATTCCATAATTCGATCTGCGCAATAACTTGATTAGTAAATGAAGCACTCATCACAAAACTTGGGTGGCCTGTTGCGCATCCTAGGTTTACTAATCTACCTTCAGCTAAAAGTATAATTCTTTTTTTACTTGGTAATTCAATCTCATGAACTTGAGGTTTAATCTCGTCCCATTTATAATTTTTTAAAGCTTCAACCTGAATTTCATTATCAAAGTGACCAATGTTACATAATATTGCTCGATCCTTCATATCTCTCATGTGGTCAGCAGTAACAATATCTTTGTTTCCAGTTGCCGTGACAACTATATCTGCGTCTTTAATTGCTTCATCCATTACTACAACTTCGTAACCTTCCATGGCAGCTTGCAGAGCACAGATAGGATCAGTCTCAGTAACCATAACTCTAGCTCCAGCTTGTCTTAATGAAGCAGCGCTTCCTTTTCCAACATCGCCAAATCCCGCAACAATTGCAACCTTACCAGACATCATCACATCTGTTGCTCTTTTAATTCCATCTACAAGACTTTCTCTACATCCGTATAAATTATCAAACTTTGATTTTGTAACTGAGTCGTTAACATTTATTGCTGGAATTAATAATTCATTATTCAATTCCATTTTTTTAAGAGCTAAAACGCCAGTCGTTGTCTCTTCTGAAACACCCTTTACATCTTTTAGTAGATTTTTATATTCCTTATGCATTAAAGCGGTTAGATCGCCACCATCATCAAGAATCATATTTGGTTTCCAATCCTTTTTACCCTCGATAGTTTGTTTAACACACCACCAATATTCTTCTTCTGTTTCACCTTTCCAAGCAAATACGGGAATGCCAACTTTAGCAATAGCTGCCGCAGCATGATCTTGTGTAGAAAAAATATTGCAAGAAGACCATCTTACTTCTGCGCCAAGATCAGCTAATGTTTCAATTAGAACAGCAGTTTGAATGGTCATATGAAGGCACCCTAAAATTTTCGCTCCTTTTAAAGGGTGTTTACCTTTGTACTCTTTCCTTAAAGCCATTAGGCCAGGCATTTCAGTTTCAGCTAGCGAAATCTCTTTTCTTCCAAAATCTGCTTGATTGATATCTTTTACTTTATAATCTTGAGACATATTGAAAATGTTATTATCAACTTAAATTATTCATAGCAAGAAAGAATACTAAGAAAATTTTGGCAATAATACCTCTACCTGCGCTCCTTTAGTATTTAGTCTATTTGAAGCAGCAATTGTTCCTTTATGTAGCTGCACTATATTCTTTACAATATTTAAACCTAATCCTGAATGTTTACCAAAACTCTTAGGCCTATTACTGTAAAATCTTTTAAAAATTTTTTGTGGTGAAGTCTCAGAGAACCCTGGTCCTTCATCCTTAATTGTCATCAATAAATTGTTTGAGGTCTCATCTATCTTTATCTCAATTTTTTGCCTGTCCTGACTGAATGAAATTGAATTATCTAGTAAATTTGCCACAACCTGCTCTAGCCTATTACCTATTCCTAAAATAAAGTATCCTTCTTTACTTTTCACACCATCACTTACAATAATTTTTATATCTTTATTTTGGTTGGCTAAATCTTGTTTAAAATCTTCTACAACACTATTTATAATTTCTATTAAATTAATTTTACTCATTTTCTCTCTGGACAATGATGCCTCATCTTTTAGCATTTGAGAGTAATCGGTTATTAACCTTTCTATACGTTCAACATCATGATTAATTATTTTCAATAATTTTTCGCTATCATTTTTCTCTGTAGTTTTATCTAAAAGTTCTGAAGCACTTTTCAAGGATGCCAAGGGATTTCTAATTTCATGTGCTAAATCATTCGAAAAAGTCTCAGCCCTATAAGTCCTTTGTTGTAATTCTTTAGTCATTTCGTCAATTGATAATGTTAGCTTTCCTATTTCATCATCTCTAATAAAAACTTTTTTCATATCTAAATTATGATTTGATTTTTTTTTGATCGCATCGCTAAATCTAACTAATAGACCTATTGGTTTTAAAATATATTTATTAAGAAATAGAGAAAAAATTAAAATTACGATTGCTACTGCAATCATAGTTCTAACTATAAAAGCTTTTCTCTCTTTGACTGCTGTAACAATGTCATTGGCTTGTTCAGATACAACAATGTATCCAATATCTTTTTCTTGAAATTTAATTTTACTTAAAGTGCTGACAACGAAATTGTTTTTTTCATCATCTGTTAACGTCATTATTTCTTCATCGTATTTATTTATTATAATATCTTTAATTTCATTTTTTTGTTCCTCCTCAAGTCTTTCTTCTATCTCAGGAGTAATTGTATCTTCACCTAGAATCTCTTCAAATATAATTTCAGATCTTGAGAAAACACTTTGATCTAAATCTAGAATATTAGTATCTCCAATTAGATTTCCTGAAAGGTCATAAAACTGAACGCGGTCTAAGCTTTGAAATAAAAATCTAGTTGATAACAAAAACTCTCTTATTTCTTTTTTTGTATATTCTATATTAAGTCTTTCCAGATTTTCTTTTGTATTATTAATTACAATTTTATGATTTGATGACCTATCGCTTACAAGTGTAGGTTGGATGGCTTCAAGATAAATAATAGTAAAAAGTCCGAGTATAGAAAATACGGTTAAATTAAATAGTAAAAATTTTTTTAAAATGGAAGCAGATTTTTTTTGTTTCATTAACTAACATTCCATCTATAACCACTTCCGTATCTTGTTTCAATTGCAGAAAACTTTTCATCAACTTTTTTGAATTTTTTTCTTATTCTTTTAACGTGACTATCGATTGTTCTATCTTCTATTTCTGTGTTTTCTTTGTAGGCAATATCCATTAAATGAGCTCTTTCTTTTATCACTCCTGGTCGTTTAGCGAGTTCTTTTACTATTAAAAATTCTGTAGTTGTTAATTTATCAGGTAATGATTTGCCATTCCACTCACACTCTAATTGGGCAGGATCTAATTTCAATTTACCATGACTGATAATATTTTTAGTGTCGTCTACAACATTATTTTTTTTCCTTAATTGTACTCTAATTCTCTCGATTAATACTTTAGTGGAAAAACCACCTGATTTTTTAACAAAGTCATCAGCACCTAGTTTTAAACCAAGAAGTTCATCAACCTCATCGTCTTTGGATGTTAAAAAAATTATCGGTATAGACATTTTTTTCTTTAATTTTTTTAAAAGTTCTTCTCCATCCATTCTTGGCATTTTAATATCTAAAACAGCAAGATCAGGTGGATTTCTAGTTAATCCAATTAATGCAGACTCACCATCAATATATGTTTGAACTTTAAAGCCTTCTCTTTCAAGAGCCATGCTTATTCCAGTAAGAATATTTCTATCATCATCAACTAATGCAATGGTTTGTGACATATTTTTATTCTCCTGATTTTATTGTCAAAATTTAGGCGTTTAATGAACGTCACCCCAATTGTTACCTGAATTAATATTTACTTCAAGTGGTATTGAAAACATGTGATGATCAGAGCTTGAAACAGATACCATAGCGTCTTTAATAATTTTTTTAACTGCCAATTCATTTTTTTTCAAACATTCAAAAATTAATTCATCATGAATTTGAAGCAACATTTTTGCATTTAGTTTTTCGTTAAGGATTTTATCTATTTTGATCATAGCTAGTCGAATTATATCTGCAGCTGACCCCTGAATAGGTGCATTGATTGCTGCGCGTTCTTGAAAACTTCTAATGCTAAAATTTTTATCATTAATGCCTCTTAAGTGTATTCTTCTTCCAAAAATATTTGTGACATAACCTTGTTTTCTACAAGTTTTAATTGTCGAGCTCATATATTCTTTTATTTCAGGAAATTTTTTAAAATAAGAATTAATAAAATCTAGTGCCTCTTGGTTAGATACAGAAATTTGTTTAGCTAGTCCGTATTGAGTAATCCCATAAATTATTCCAAAATTTATAGCTTTTGCTTTACGTCTATAATCAACTGTAACTTCGTTAATTGGAACATCAAATACTTGGCTTGCTGTTAAAGCGTGAATATCTTGATTGTTTTTAAAAGCTTTTTTTAACTCTTTTACATCAGCCATATCAGCTAATATTCGCATCTCAATTTGATTGTAATCTGCTGAAATAAGTACATTATTTTTTTCAGCTATAAATGCTTTTCTTATTTCTTTGCCATCTAATGTCTTTATGGGAATATTCTGTAAATTTGGATCACTAGAGGCTAATCTACCTGTATTAGTAGCTGCGAGTAAAAAAGATGTATGAACTCTTCTAGTTTTTTTACTAATATGTTCTTGTAAAGCATCTGTGTATGTACTCTTTAATTTAGAAACTTGTCTCCATTCTAGTACCAAATTAGGAAACTTATGACCTGTCAAGGCTAAATCCTCTAAAATTTTAGCACTTGTTGCAAGACTACCTTTTTTTGTTTTTTTTAACTTAGCAATTTTTAAATCATTATAAATAATTTCACCTAACTGTTTTGGAGATCCAATATTAAATTTTTTATCTGAAAGTTT
>QBYC01000036.1 GCA_003283025.1 Pelagibacteraceae bacterium AG-325-C03 | reverse complement strand
TATAGCGGTGAAAAAAAATATTCTGACAGACTTATAGATTTCAAAAATAAAAAATTTTTTGATATTTTTGAACAAAAGAAAAATCAATCAGATTTAAATTTAACAGCTGGTCGCTCAGTAGTTTGTGTGGATAGAAAAGGTAATGGAAAATTTGGTATTTATGTTGCTAATTATGGTGGTCCAACAAGATTCTATGAAAAATTTAAAGGAATAATTTCTGATAGAGCAACGGAATTTGGATTAGACAAAATAACTGGAGGGCGAGCAGTTGTTGCAGGCCATATTCTATCAAAAAATACTGATATTTTTGCTGCAAACGAGAGAGGAGTTAATTTTTTGTATAAGAATGTTGATGGCACTTTCTATGATGTTGCCTCAAACTATGATGTTTTAGATCCCTATGAAAATGGAAGAGGTACAACCTTAAGCGATGTTTTATACAGAGGGCAATTAGATATAGTGAGTGGTAATTGGGACGGAGAACATCGAATTTTTGTAAAAAAAGGAAATACTTTTAAAGACATTGCTAAAGGAAAATTTAAGATGCCCTCCAAAATAAGAACTGTGATATCTGCAGATTTTGATAATGATGGTTTTGATGAAATCTTTTTAAATAATATTGGAGAACCAAATAAATTATTCAAAATTAAAGAAAATGGAGTGCTCGATGAAATTGATTTAGCAATAAATTCTGAAGCTAATGGACTTGGTACAGGCGCAGCTGTAGCAGATATTGATAAAGATGGTATTTTAGAATTATTAATTTCACACGGAGAAACTGGAAATCAAATACTTACTCTTTATAAAGCTAAAATAAAAAATGATAACAATTTTTTAAGAATAAAACCATTAAATAAAAATGGTGCACCAGCAAGAGGCGCTACTGTAACACTTGTCTCTAATTTAAGAGAGCACTCTAAAACAATTGATGCAGGATCAGGATATTTATGTCAAATGGAGCCTGTTGCGCATTATGGAATTCGGGAAGGTGAAAAAGATTTTAAAGTTGAGATTAAGTGGACTGATGGAAAGGTGAATGAATATAAGATAGACAAAATAGGAAAGACTTATATTTTTAAACAAAGCAATATGTCTATCTCGCCATCTTAATAAATATATCACCCATACCAATATTCATTTCCTCTAATGGTATATCATTTTTGAAAGCGCAAAATTTTCCAGTAATTTCGTTTGTATTTATCTGACTGATATCAGATTTTTGGCATTTTTTTGAATTATAGAGAAGTCCAATAACAAGCTTTCCATCTACTGTAAAAACCTCGTCGGAGTTTAATCTCTGTTTATTGCAAAAATAATTTTTATTCACTTCTTTAGGAAAATCTTTTTTTGAACAAGGATTATTAATTAAGAGTACATCAATTTTTTTTTCACCATCTTTAAATTTATGTTTAATTTTTTTAACCTTAGCATAATTCATTAAATCACACGAGCATGGCCAACAACATCTATAAAGATCACCACAAATTTTCTTTTGAGTTCTGAATTCTTGCACAAAAATAAAATCAGGTTTTTCACCTGGATTAATCAAAGAACCTGACACAGGACAATAAAGTTTATTGTATTCCATAAATTCTTCATATGTGAAGTCTTGATCTATCATGTATTTGAAAAATTTTGGACCCGCTGCATTTCTATTACTGTCAGGAAAGATCTTAAACCAATTACTAACTAAATTTTCATAGTAAAACTTTTTTTGTTGTAAATTTACTTCTGCATGAGTTAAATTACTTGTAAAGATGCATAGTAAAATTAATATTTTTAAAATTGTACTCATTATTATATCTAAACAAAATTAATGATTTAAGCACTGCGCCTTTATGATGCTATGATTTTTTTTTCGTTTTCTACTTAGAAAGTTCTTCAAGCCTTTTTTCTAATCTTTTTAATTCCGCAATCTTTACATTTAATCGTTTCAGTTGAACCGCCTGGGCCAAAACTATAGTTAATATCTATCTTTTTATATCTATGAATACCAACTTTACAAAATAATAAATACAACCATTCAATCATAATTTTAACAAAAAGATTATTAATTATCCTTTTGGAGGTAATTAAATGTCAGGTTGGGAAATTTTAATTGTATTAGCTATAATTTACGCGATAGCTAATTAATTTTAAAGATATTAAAGACTAGAAAATTTTAATTTGGAATCTCTTTTCCAAATTTAAAATTCATATATCCAAAAATTAACAAAAAAATTAATGCAAAAGGATAAACTATAACTTTATTCGGCCTTTCTGGGTTTTCAATTTTAAAACTACTAATTATATCTCCCATTTGTATTCCAGATTTTTTTGCTTTCCCTTTCCAATCTAATTTATCAACTATTAATTTATCATTTTGTTCATAAATAGTAACTCCATAATCTTCAAGATTGTATTTATTTTTAAATTTTCCTTTGTCAATCACAAATAATTTATATCTTTCTCCATATTCAGTTACTCGAGTGACTTTTATATGAACCTCTGTCGAGGGATCGAAAGATAAATTTTGAATATTTTTTACAGAAAGTATTTGTTTATTAAATTTCGGATAAAATTTACCTAAAACAAAATCCGGAGCTAAAAAAGATAGTGATATAATTAAGAAAGCTATAGTCTCGTACCATCTTAATCTATTTATAAACCACTGTTGAGTAGCTGCTGTAAAAACTAAAATTCCTATTAGTGAAGTAACGATAACTAATAAAGCTTGCCAGAAACTATCTACCCCGATTAATAAAAGTTCATGGTTAAATAAAAAGACAATTGGTAAAATTCCTGTTCTCAAACTGTACCAAATTGCTTGAAGTCCTGTTCTTAAAGGATCACCACCAGAAATTGCTGCTGCTGCATAAGATGCTAAACCAACGGGTGGTGTAACATCTGCCATTAAACCAAAATAAAATACAAACAAATGAACTGCAATTAATGGAAAGATAAAGCCTGAGGCATTTCCAACGTCAACTAAAACTGTAGCCATTAATGATGCCACCACGACATAGTTTGCAGTCGTAGGTAGACCCATGCCTAAAAGCAAACAAAGTATTATAGTCAGTAAAATTAATATAATTACATTATCTCTAGCTAATGTTTCGATGACTATAATCAAATTAGTACTAAGCCCAGTAGAACCGACCGCGCCAACAATAATTCCTGCGGTGGCAATTGCTATTCCAACTCCCACCATGTTTATTGCACCTTTTTGAAGACCTACTATAGTTTGGTTGCACCAATCAATTAATCCAGTTTTATAATCAGAATTTTTAATAATACGACTTATCAAATTCACAAAGATTAAAGTGATCGTGGCATAAAAAATTGAAAAACCTGCGGTGTATCTCATGTAAACAAGTAGAAAAATTAAAACAAAAATTGGTATCAGAAAATGTAATCCAGAAAAAAAGGTTCTCTTAAGATGAGGAACATCTGCATCATCCATTCCTTTAAGACCTAATTTAAGAGCCTCTAGATGAGATATATAGAATAAAGCGATGTATGAAATAATAGCAGGTAAAAAAGCATGTTTAACAACCTCAAAATAAGTAACACCTATAAAACTAGCCATAACGAAAGCTGCAGCTCCCATGACTGGTGGCATAATTTGACCATTTACAGATGACGAGACTTCAATAGCTCCGGCTTTCTCTTGAGAGAATCCAGTTTTTTTCATAATCGGAATTGTAAATGTTCCAGTAGTAACAGTATTAGCAATTGATGAGCCTGAAATCATCCCTGTCATTCCAGATCCTAAAATGGCAGCTTTTGCCGGTCCGCCTCGCATTTTACCAACCATTGCGAATGCTAAATCTAAAAAATATTTTCCTCCCCCAGCTGTTTCTAACAGAGCCCCAAATAATACGAATAAAAATATAAAATCTACTGATACACCTATAGGTATTCCAAAAATAGCTTCTTGATCAAACCATTGAAATCCAACTAACCTTTTAATAGATAAACCACCGTGAGAAATAATGTCAGGTGCATATTTTCCAAAATAAGAAAATAAAAGAAAGCAGATAGCAATTATTACTAAAGGTAATCCAATTGCTCTTCTTGTTGCTTCTAAAAGTATTGAGATACCAATCGTTCCTATAATCAATTCGACAGGTACCTTTAATCCAAAAACCTCCTTTATTAAAAGAATACCCCCTCTATTAACAAGATCATCATAGAAAAGGTAAATATAAAAACAGCAAAATGCAGCGACTATACTTATTAAAATATCAAAAGCTGATATTTTTTTTCCACGAACAGCAGGAAAAATTAAAAATGTTAGTATTAGTGCAAAACCCAAATGTATTGCCCTAGCCGGTAAGCCTTTGAACATTCCAAAGTTAAACCAAAAAGGAAAAGGTGAAGCATACCAAAGTTGAAAAAATGTCCAGAGTATAGCAATTCCTAAAACTAATTTTAAGTGAATGCCTGACAAATTTTTTGTTGGGGAAATATCTTCTTGAATTTTATCTTTAAACTTACTTCGAATGTTTTGATTCATTTTGGTTAAGTTACCTTATTCTAAAAAAAAAGGCCCAAAAAGTATTGGGCCTTTTTAATTTAATTAAAAATTTAAACTACATCAATCCAGCTTCTTTGTAATACTTAATTGCGCCTGGATGTAATGGAGCTGATAAACCATCAGCTATCATATTTTTCTTTTCTAGAGGTCCAAAAGCTGGATGTTGAGCTCTGAAATCATCAAAGTTTTCCATTACCGCTTTTGTAACTAAGTATACAAGCTCATCAGAAACATCTGCGCTAGTAACAACTGTAGCTTTTACACCAAACGTTGTTGCGTCTTTTTTCTGGTTAGAATAAGTTCCTTTTGGAATTACAGCTTTTGCATAATAGTCAGCTCCATCAATTAATCCTTGAACTGGCTCACCAGTTAAATTAATTGGGCTTGCCTTCGCTTTACAAGTTGCTGCTTGCTCCATGGCACCATTAGGAAACCCTACTGAATACCCAAATGCATCTATTTTGCCGTCACAAAGAGCTTTTACTTGTTCAGAAGAAGTAAGTTCAGTAGTTGCTTTAAACATGCTCATGTCTGCTCCCATAGCTTTCATTAATTCTTCCATAGTTCCCCTTTGACCAGAACCAGGGTTACCAATGTTTACTGTTTTTCCTTTCAAGCCTTTGAAATCTTTAATTCCAGATTTTTTACTTGCCCAAATTTGGAAAGGTTCATTATGAACAGAAAACACAGCTCTTAAATTACTAAATTGTTTTCCTTCCCATTTGCTAGAACCATTGTAAGCATGAAATTGCCAGTCTGACTGGGCAACACCAAATTGAAACTCACCATCTTTAATCTGTCCAATATTGTAGTTTGAGCCACCTGTTGAGGGTGCAGTACATCTAAATGCTTTAGCTGTACCTTTTTTTCTTCCATGATCAGCACTTATTGCTGACTTGTGTAACATTTTACAGATAGCGTTACCTGTTTGGAAATAAACTCCGGTAGGTCCACCTGTTCCTATAGTAAAGAACTCTGCTGATTTTGCGATTGAAGTGAATGGGCTAGAGAAAGCTATCATTACTAAAACAGCTGAAATCATTGATATTATTTTTTTCATGTGTTCATCCTTTTGTTAGTTGGTTAATTTAACTATGTTATTTAATTGAGGTCAAAGGGATTCTTACAAATTTTTTGCCCAATTAGTTAATTTAGAAACACCTTCCACTACATTTGGAGCATACTTTTTAATCATATTATCATCTATCATTCTCCAATCTGTAACATTTTTAAAAAATTTTGATCCGTCAAAGTCGGTATAACTTAATCTAGTTAACATTCTTTTAGATTTAAAGCCAAAGTCTGAACCTGGCAACAAAGCAACTCCAGTTTCATTAAGTATAGTTT
>QBYC01000035.1 GCA_003283025.1 Pelagibacteraceae bacterium AG-325-C03 | reverse complement strand
ACTCGATGAAAGGTTATTAGATTTTGCCAAAAAAAATAATCTCAAAAAAAATATATTTAAAGACTTTAAATCTATACTAAATTTAAAAAAACTTAATCATGATATCAATTTCATCACAAATTTCGGTAGAGACGTAGAATATTATACTGGAATTGTGTTTGAAGTATTCTCAGGTAAAAAGGAATTTGCTAGGGGAGGCCGTTACGATGATTTACTTAAAAATCTCGGAGCTAAAAAGTATACTCCGGCAGTTGGTGCTGCAATTAACTTAAAAAATATATGAAAGATTTAATTACCATAGGATTACCAAGTAAAGGAAGATTAAAAGTCAAAGCAATATCGTTTTTTGACGATAGAGGATATAAAATTATACAAAGTGAAAAAGAAAGAAATTATTTTGGTACTATTGAAAATGAAACTAAAATTAAAATTATTTTTCTTCACGCTAAAGAAATCATTCAAAGATTAGGAGATGGAACTTTAGATATAGGTGTATCTGGGTTAGATCTCTTAAAAGAGTCTGATAAAAATTTACAGAGCAAAATAAATGTTCAAAAAAAACTTGATTTTGGCAATGCCAAGCTAGTTATCGCAGTACCAGATGATTGGATAGATGTTCAAACAATTGCTGATCTTGAAGAGGTATCATTTGATATTAGATCTAAAAGAAATTCTAGATTGAGAGTGGCAACTAAATATCCGAATTTAACTAATGATTTTTTGATTTCTAAAGGAGTTACTCTATATAAATTAATTCCTAGCCTCGGTGCTACCGAAACTTATCCATTTATAGGTTCTTCAGAAATCATTACAGATATAACTTCTACAGGCAAAACTTTGGCTGATAATAATTTAAGAGTCCTTAAAGATGGATTGATACTAAGTTCAAATGCATGTTTATTTATTGCAAAAAAAAAAACTGTAAAATTACAGCCTTTTTTAAAATTTTTGGATAGGTGAAATTACATTCTCATACTGGTTTCAAACACTTGATTTAATTAATATTTTGAAAATTCCTTCATCAATCTTCACCACTAATAATTTTATTTAAGATAAAAAAAAAGGGCAGTAAAAACTGCCCTTTTTGAATTTTTTGTTTGAGATTAATGGGGATTACATTCCCATGCCACCCATTCCACCCATGCCACCCATTCCACCACCCATTGGAGGCATTGCAGGACCAGCGTCTTTTTCGTCAGGTTTGTCAGCAATCATTGCTTCAGTTGTAATTAATAATCCTGCAATTGAAGCAGCATCTTGTAATGCTGATCTTACTACTTTAGTTGGATCTATAATGCCTTTGGCAAACATATCCACATAATCCTCGTTCTGAGCATCGTAACCTTGAGTAGGTTTTTTACCTTCTAGAAGTTTACCTACAACCACAGAACCATCGACACCTGCGTTTGCAGTAATTTGTCGGATTGGCGCTTGAAGAGCCTTCTTAACTATTTCAACACCAGCTTTTTGGTCATCACCTTTTACTTTAACACTATCTAAATCCTGTGCAGCATAAAGCAAAGCACAACCACCGCCGATTACTACTCCTTCTTCTACAGCAGCTCTTGTAGCGTTCAGAGCATCTTCAACTCTGTCTTTTCTTTCTTTTACTTCTACTTCAGTCGCACCACCAACTTTTATTACTGCAACACCACCTGCAAGCTTAGCTAATCTTTCTTGAAGTTTTTCTTTATCATAATCAGATGTAGTTTCATTTATTTCAGATCTAATTTGATTACATCTAGCCTCGATATCAGTTTTTTTACCTTCACCAGCTACAAGTGTACTGTTTTCTTTATCGATTTTAACTTTTTTGCAAGAACCTAGATCCCCGATTTTAACATTTTCAAGTTTAATTCCAAGGTCTTCAGAAATCACTTGTCCTCCAGTCAAAATAGCAATATCTTCAAGCATCGATTTTCTTCTATCGCCGAATCCCGGTGCTTTAACTGCTACAACTTTTAAACCACCTCTAAGTTTATTTACTACTAAAGTTGCTAAAGCTTCGCCTTCGACATCTTCAGAAATTATCATCAATGGTCTATTAGCTTGAACAACTGTCTCTAAAAGGGGAACCATTGGTTGTAAGTTAGTTAATTTTTTTTCAACCAAAAGGACCAGAGGATTCTCTAATTCTGTTATCATCTTTTCAGTATTAGTAACGAAATAAGGAGATAGATAACCTCTATCAAATTGCATACCTTCAACGACATCTAATTCCGTCTCAACACCTTTTGCCTCTTCAACCGTGATTACACCTTCGTTTCCAACTTTTTGCATTGCTTTAGAAATCATGTCACCAATAGATTTTTCACCATTAGATGAAATAGTTCCAACTTGTGCTACTTCCTCATTTGCTTTAACTTTTTTAGAGGATGTCTTAAGTTTGTCGATTACTTGCTCAACTGCTTTATCAATACCACGTTTAAGATCCATAGGGTTCATACCGGCTGTAACATATTTTAAACCTTCATTAACAATCGCTTGAGTTAAAATAGTAGCTGTAGTTGTTCCGTCGCCAGCATTATCATTTGTTTTGCTAGCAACTTCTTTAACCATCTGAGCACCCATATTTTCAAATTTATCTTCGAGTTCTATTTCTTTAGCAACAGATACACCATCTTTAGTAGTTCTTGGTGCTCCATAAGACTTATCCATAACAACATTACGACCTTTTGGACCTAAAGTAACTTTCACAGCGTTTGCTAAAGTATTAACACCAGTTAGCATCTTTGTTCTAGCTTCTGTATCAAATTTAATTATTTTTGCCATTTTCTTCTCCTCTAAATGTTATTTTTTACTTTTTGAAATACCCATTATGTCTGACTCTTTCATAATACTATATTCATTTCCGTCAATTTTGACTTCAGTTCCAGACCACTTCCCGAATAAAACTATGTCTCCAATTCTAACATCCATTGGTGCAATTTTACCGTCTTCGTTTCTAGCCCCCGGTCCAACAGCAATTACTTCTCCTTCTTGAGGTTTTTCTTTTGCTGTATCTGGGATAATAATTCCGCCAGCAGTTTTCTCTTCACTGTCTAACACTTTAATAAGTACACGATCGTGCAATGGTCTAAATTTCATATGTATTTTCTCCTATAAATTTTTATGTAGTGTTGATATGGTGAGTTTTAATAAGATTTCAAGAGGCAAAAATCATTAAAAAGTGCAAAAAATGCCATATTTTATGAAGATTAATAAGAGAGAATTTGTAATTTGAGAGAACTAAATCATTTATCTGAAATATATAAAAATTATGACACTTTTATAATAGATTTATGGGGTGTTATACATAATGGAATAGCGGTGCATCCAAAAGCAATAGTGGCTATTGAGCAATTAAAAAATAACTCAAAAAAAATCGTATTTTTATCAAATGCTCCCAGACCTAGTTTAAAGGTAGTCAATTTTTTATTAAAAATGAATATGGAAAGAAAATATCTTTCGAATGTAATTACCTCAGGAGAAGCAGCTATGCATGCAATTAATAAAAATCAATTTGGTAAAACTTTTTTTCACTTGGGACCACCAAGAGATAGTTCTGTATTTGAAAAAGTAAGAGATAATAAAACAGATCTTGAAAACTGTGACTTTATCCTTTGCACAGGTTTATTTGACGAGCATGAGAACGATCTAGAATATTATAAAAATTATTTAAAAAAATTTGTTTCAAAAAAATTAGTGTGTACTAATCCAGACCTAACAGTTCACAGAGGAAAAGAGGAAGAACTTTGCGCTGGATCAGTGGCAAAAGTATTTGAGGAAATAGGGGGAGAAGTAATTTATTTTGGAAAACCACATAAAGAAGTTTACAAAATGTGCTTTAATTCAAACGAAAAAGTTTTGGCGATTGGTGATAATTTAAGAACTGATATTAAAGGTGCTAATAATTTAAATTTAGATTGCATTTTTATAACAAATGGAGTTCACCGGGGCGAATACAAAGATACTTCAGAACTTGATATTCTTTTAAAAAAATACAAAGTAAGTGCAGATTTTTATCAGAAAGAATTTCAATGGTAATGAAAATTTATAATAACGCAAATTTAAAGCATAAACATCTTAAAGGCGTAATAGCTATTGGTAACTTTGATGGACTACATATTGGTCACCAAAAAGTAATAAATGAGGCAAGACAAAAAGCAAAACAATTTAAATTACCTTTTGGTGTTATGACTTTTGAACCAGTCCCCGTAATGTTTTTTAGTAAAAAAAATAAAGATCATAGAATTAATTCATTAAATCAAAAAAAGATACAACTTAAAAAATTAAAATTAGATTTTTTGGCAATTATAAAATTTAACAAAAAATTCTCATCGTTAAAAGCAGATCAATTTATCAAGGGAATAATTTATAAAAAAACAAAGTGCAGATATTTATATGTAAGTAGAAATTTTAAATTTGGTTTTAAACGTTGTGGTAATGTTAAAACTTTGAAAAAATTTGAGAAAGAGTTTAATTATAAAAATATTATAACTAATCCTTACAAAAAAAATAAAAAAATAATTTCCTCTACACTAATTAGAAAAAAAATTAGAGCAGGTAAAATTGAAGAAATTAATAAATTATTAAATCGTAAATGGTGTGTGGAAGGAAAAGTTATAAAAGGAAAAAAAAGAGGGCGTAAATTAGGTTTTCCTACATGCAATATGAATCTTAGTAATTATGTAATTCCTAAGCTAGGTGTATACGCAGTTAAAGTAAATTTAGGAAATCTTAGTAAAGACGGAATTGCTAACATAGGTTATAGGCCGACTTTTAAGGGACAGAGCTTATTATTAGAAACAAATATCTTTGGAATTAACAAAAATTTATATAATAAAGTAATAAGTGTAAGTTTTAAAAGATTTATAAGACCAGAAAAAAAATTTAAAAATTTTGAATATTTAAAAAAACAAATTAAACTTGATATAAAACAAGCAAAAAAAAATGTCTAAAGATACTTTACAATTACCTAAAACAGCTTTTTCCATGAAAGCTAGTTTGCCACTTAAAGAGCCTGAAATTTTAAAGAAATGGGAAAAAAATAAAATTTTTGAAAAACTTAGAAAAAAGTCAAAAGGAAAAGAAAAGTTTGTACTTCACGATGGTCCACCTTATGCAAATGGTCATATACATATGGGCACAGCGTTAAATAAAATTTTAAAAGATATGATAACACGTTTTCATCAAATGAACGGCAGAGACTCTGTTTATGTTCCAGGTTGGGACTGCCACGGGTTACCTATAGAATGGAAAATTGAAGAACAATACAAAAAAAAGAGAAAGAATAAAGACGAAGTTCCCATTAAAGCTTTTAGACAAGAATGCAGAGAATTTGCAAAAAGCTGGATTGATGTTCACATAAATGAGTTTAAGCGACTAGGAGTAGTAGGGGATTTCGAAAATTATTATTCCACAATGAGTTACGAGGCTGAGGCTCAAATCGTGAGAGAGTTGGGAAAATTTCTTTTAGATGGAAGTCTATATCAAGGATTTAAACCAGTTCTTTGGTCCACTGTAGAAAAAACAGCTTTAGCTGATGCTGAAGTAGAATATTTAGATCATACTTCAAATACAATTTATGTTGCATTTAAAGTAAAGGAAACCAACAAAGACTTTCTTAAAGATACAAGCATTATAATTTGGACTACAACGCCATGGACTATACCTGCCAATAAAGCATTAGCTTTTAATAGCAATATCGAATACGTGGTTTTAGAAATTGAAAATCTTGAGTATTTTAAAGATAAGAGAATTGTAGTTGCAAAAAATTTAATTAATTCAATAGCGAAAGAATGTGAAATAAAAAACTTTAAAGAATTAAATATTTTTAAAGGCTCAGAATTTAAAGGAACAGTTTGTAGTCATCCATTTATTAAAATGGATTTTGACTACAACGTTCCAATGTTGGATGCTCAATTTGTTAATTTAGAACAAGGAACAGGAATTGTTCATTGTGCTCCTAGTCACGGTCCAGACGATTTTAATTTGTGTCTAAAGAATAATATACCATCACTTTACACAGTTGATAACGCAGGTGTTTATACTAAAGAGGTGCCATATTTTACAAATACACATGTATTTAAGGCA
>QBYC01000033.1 GCA_003283025.1 Pelagibacteraceae bacterium AG-325-C03 | reverse complement strand
CGAATATAAATATTTAACTGAATAGTTTATATGACTATTTTCAAGCCCATTTAATTTTTTAAAAAAATTAAAAGATTGTTCATATTGATTATCATTCAATAATAAAATTCCTGAAAAATAGTCAGATACACGTTCAGCCTTATTAAACTTATCCAAAGATTTAGCAGGAGTTGTGGACAAAAAAATAATGACAAACAAAATCTGTCCTATAGTGTTTAAATTAAACTTAAATATTTTCATAATAACTAATGATAAAAAAAACCAATTCTTCCTCTATAAAATTAATTAAATATTACAAACTTATTAATCACAATTTAATTTACAATAACAAGGCAATCAATAGGTATAAAAAGGATAATTTTGAAATTTCTGCTGATAAAGCAGAAAATTTAGAAAGACTTAAAAAATCAATCGGTGCTATCAAAAATTGTAGTCTAAAAAGTAGCGCAACAAATATAGTATTCAGTGATGGCAATCCTAAATCAAAGATTATGCTTGTTGGAGAGGCCCCTGGTTCTAATGAAGACCAGGAAGGTCTACCTTTTGTTGGTCGTGCAGGGGCTTTACTTGATAAAATGCTAGCCTCAATTAATTTAAATAGAAAGAATGTTTATATATCAAATATTATAAATTACCGGCCCCCAGAAAATAGAAGACCTACCGACGAGGAAGTAAATCGATATATGCCATTTATCAAAAAACACATTGAAATAATAAATCCTAAAATTTTAGTTTTATTTGGTAGTACCGCAATGAACGCTTTAATAGGTAATGATATTGTCATATCTAAAGCTAGAGGAAAATGGATTGATAAAGAATTTGGAGACTGTAAGACTTCTGTAATTATAACCTTTCATCCTGCTTTTTTGATGAGGCAACCAGCTCAAAAAAAAATGGCCTGGATAGATCTAAAAATGATAAGATATAAAAAAGCTAAACTAAAAATTTAAATAAATTAATGATTACCGCAGGTGTTGATGAAGTTGGCAGAGGATGTTTAGCAGGACCCGTAGTTTCAGCGGCTGTAATTTTAAAAGACTCAATAGATCTTAGGCTTTTAAAGGACTCAAAAAAAATTACTTTTAAGAAAAGAATTGAAATTGCGAGACATATAAAGCTTAATTCAACTTATGCTGTGGGAATATCTTCAGTTGAAGAAATATTAAACTTAAATATTTTGCAAGCGGCTTTACTCTCAATGAAAAGAGCAATAAATAAATTAATAATTAAACCAGAATTAATCCTAATTGATGGAAATTTTGCACCAAAGGGCTTGAAAAATTATAAAACTATAATTAACGGAGATGAAAAAATTAAATCAATAAGCGCCGCTTCAATTATAGCTAAAGTTTTTAGAGATCAATTAATGATAAAATTATCGGAAGAGTTTAATAATTATGCTTGGGAGAGAAATTTTGGCTACGGCACCAAGGCTCACATGGATTCCTTAAAAAAATTTGGAATTACTTCACACCATAGAAGAGGATTTAAACCTATACACCAGATGTTGTCGAGCTAAGACGCTCCAACACTAAAAGACTCTTTTTTTTCTCTGAAATCGTTTGACCATGAATTCAATTTAAGGTTGAATCTTTAAATGTCACAAATTATCAATCAGATTGTAAATGGAAACTCGCTGAAGGAAATAAAAAAAATTCCAGATAAATCTTTTGATTTAGTTTTCGCAGATCCACCATACAATTTGCAAATAGGTGAAACTTTAACTAGGCCGGACTCTTCTAAAGTTAATGGAGTTAACGACAAATGGGATCAATTTAATAGTTTTAGAGAATACGATGAATTTTGTAAATCGTGGTTAAAAGAATGTAAAAGAATATTAAAAGATAATGGAAGTATTTGGGTTATAGGTTCTTATCATAATATTTTTAGATTAGGCTATCACATGCAAAATTTAAATTATTGGCTTCTTAATGACGTCATATGGAGAAAAAACAATCCAATGCCAAATTTTAGAGGGACAAGATTTACTAATGCTCATGAGACATTAATTTGGGCCTCAAAACATAAAAAATCAAAATATACTTTTAATTATCATTCATTAAAATGTCTGAATGATGACTTACAAATGAGATCCGACTGGATGTTACCAATTTGTAATGGTAAAGAACGATTAAAGAAAAACGGTAAAAAAATTCATTCAACACAAAAACCAGAAGCGCTTTTACACCGAATTATTTTAGCTACTACAAATAAAGGCGATGTAATATTCGATCCTTTTTTAGGTACCGGAACGACTGCAGTAGTTGCTAAAAAATTAGGTAGAAAATATTTTGGAATAGAAAGAAACAAAAAATACTTTAATGCTGCAAATGATCGAATAAATAAAACTAAAATAATAGAAGAGGACTATTTAGATATAGTTGAAAATAATAAATCTAAGCCAAGAATACCTTTTGGCTATTTAGTAGAGCTAGGGATATTAAAACCTGGCACTGTACTTTTTGATCCAAAAAAGAAATTCAATGCTAAAATTATGGTTGATGGAAGTATTAAATGCAAAGATTCTGAAGGTTCTATTCATAAAGTAGCTGCGACAATTATGGGTGCTGAAAGGTATAACGGATGGACTTACTGGCACTGCAATATAAACGGGTCTACAGTAGTTATTGATAGTTTAAGGCAAAAATTTATATCAGAAAAGCAAGCCTAATTTTTATAAACTTTACCTAAAAATATTTTTATAAAAAATTTCCGTCTCACTAAAAATTTTAAAATAATATTTCTGATTATTTGCATTATTGAGCTTGAAAAATGAAATACGAAGAAATTTAAATTAGATCTATTTCTAACAATTTTCACCCTTTTTAATCTATTTTCAAAATAATTATTTTCTTTGTCCAATCTATTTTTTTTTAATAACTTAAAAATTTCAAAAGCACTTTCAATAGATTGTCCAGCTCCTTGAGCTAGAGTTGGTAAAAACCCATTAAAGGCGTCTCCAATATAAAATACTTTTTTGTTAGTAGATGGAAGAATTTTTGAAGTAAAATACAACGGCAATATTTTAATTTCATTATCAAATATTTTTTTTAAATTAGGGTTTTGTTTTAAAACTATTTCCTGAATTAATTGTTCTGTATTTTCTGGGTCATATCTTTTACATCTTATTATACAAACCATATTAAACTGCTTCTTTTTACTAATTGGATAAAGAACAATATGACTATTTCCTCCAAGGATTAAACTTATGTGCTCATCATTAATATTAAGATCAGATGTTGAATTTAACATAACTCTTACTGCTATTGCTTTCTTAAATTTGGGTACTGTTTTTTCTTTTTCAAAAAAAGACCTAGTGTTAGAAAATATTCCATCAGCTCCAATTACATAATCTACAAGGTCATTTGTATTATCATCGAATTTTATTAGAACTTTATTTTTTAATTCAGATACTGATTTTATTTTTTTTCCAAATCTTAGATGTTGTGTATAGACATCTTCTTTTAAAAATTCAATTAAAGTTGATCTTTGTAAAGTTGTATATTTTATTTCATTGCTATTAAATTTAGATAAATTTAGCTCGCAAATTTTTTTTATTTGAATATTGTATAAATCAATCTTTTTTGGATGAAAAATTTTTTGATGATTGATTTTACTAAAACTAATTTGATTTAAAATTTTCATGCTATTTGTAGATAATTGGATACCATATCCATGTTCAAAAGATAAATTCTCGTCTCTTTCATAAACTATAAATTCATAATCAGTAAATTTTTTAATAAAATTTGCTAAAGTAAGTCCTGCGATTCCAGCTCCGATAATTGCGATTTTTTTCATTTAAAAATTACTATAACTTGATTTAAAATTTTTTTTGTAAAACTCGGAATAAATTTTTTTGTATTATCTATAGAATGCCAATTGAAGGACTTTGGAATCTTTTTTGAAAACTTATAATACAAATTAATGTTGAGTCTTAAATTTGAAATAGAGCTTTTAAAATTTTTTAAAAAAATCCAATTAATATGCTTAATATTATTATTCATTTTCAATATTAATGGTAGATAAAAATTTTTAAGAAAGTTAACTTCATTGTTTTTTGTTAAAGCAATTTGTCTTCGTTTGTTAACATAACAAAAAATATCATAATTAACACTTTTAGTTTTTTTTCTACTAGTAAGCTTTAATTTTTTTGAAGATCTTATATATTTACAATTTTTATTCAAACAACAATCATAACATTTTGGGTCTTTTGGTTTACATACTAAAGCTCCAAACTCCATCAATGCTTCAACGAGATCAGAATTTCTATTTGTGATAAAAAGATTTTTTTTATTAATAAAAATTAATTTTTCAAAATTAATTTTTGACTCCTTTTTGTTTAAATATCTCGAAAATACTCTTTTTACGTTTCCATCAATAGCTATTGTCGGTTTGTTATGAATAATTCCTAATAAAGCGTTTGCAGTATAATCACCAACACCTGGTAATTTTTTTATTTCTTCTAAAGTGTTTGGCAGTTTTGATTTGTGCTTTTTAACTAATAGTTTAGTAGATGCTAATAGATTTATAGCTCGTCTATAATATCCTAAACCCTCCCACAACTTTAAAATTTGATTTTCACTTATTTTCGATAAAGACTCGATTGTTCTATATTTTTCTGTAAATTTTTTAAAGTAAGGAATAACTGTTTTTACCTTTGTTTGTTGCAACATAAATTCACTTAATAGTCTGTAATAAAGCTTTTTTGGGGACTTTTTGTTAACACGCCACGGTAAATTTCTTTTACTATTATCATACCAAGCAAGAATTTTTTTTGATAAAGTTGAATTTAAATGCATAGTAAAAATAATAATAAAACACAAACACACATACAAGGGCTTAGGTCTTTTTCAAGTTTGATTCCAAAAACTTTAAAAAAACACCTTAGAAAAGGTGGTTACAATTATTCAAATATAGTAGACAACTGGACAAATATTATGAGTAAAAAAATTTCTGATGAGTGCTATCCTATAAGCGTAAAAATGGGTAAAAAGTTCAATAGTGGTACATTAATCTTAAACGTATTTCATGGAAAAGAAATAGAGATAGAGTATAAAAAAAAAGAAATAATAGATAAAATTAACAGTTTTTTTGGTTATAATTGCATTAATCAGATTATATTAAAAATTGTACAAGATAAAATAGTCCCAAAAAAAAAAATGTTTTTAACAACATTAAAAACTTATCTAAACTCGAGAAAAAAATTACTAATACGAAAGATAATAATCTTAAAAATTCACTAAATAAATTTTTAAATGCATACAAAGAGAGAAAAAATGAATAACTTTCTAATTAAATTTTTTTTATTATTTCTAATTTTTTCTGTTCATGCACAAAGTAAAATTCTAAGTATTGGAAACCCTAATGCTAAAGTAACAGTAAAAGTTTTTTCATCTTTAACATGTCCACACTGTGCTGATTTTCATACTACTATTTTCAAAGGTTTAAAAAAAGAATATATTGATAAAGGATTAGTAAAATTTGAACATCATGCATTTCCTTTAGATTTAGCTGCATTAAATGCTGAAGTAATTGTGCGATGTCAAACTAATGTTGATAAAAAATTTGAATTATTAAATGAAATATATAAAAAACAAAAAAAATGGGCCGTAGGATCAGATATTAATAAAATTAATATTTTGATTAAAAAAATTGGTCTTAGTCTCGATTTAAGTGAAAACAAAATGGATGCTTGCCTCAAAAATAATGATGCACAAGATGAAATTCTTAACGAGAGAATTAATGCACAAAAGAAATATAAAATTAAATCTACTCCCACTATAATCCAGCTTCAATCCTTTTTATTTCTCTTGATATTTCTTTATATCTCGATGCTTCCTCGGCTTGTTTTTTTAAATTATCAAGCTGTTTCTGTTGTTGCTTTTTTAATTCATCTGCTCGTTTTAAATTGTTTTCAGCCGCATTTAATCTTGTTTCAGCTTCTTGTCTTCTTGAATGTATACCAGAAATACCTGCGGCTTCTTCAAGTATAGATTTTCTTTCATTAGGTTTTGCTGTAACTAATTGTCCAATTCTTCCTTGGCTTATTAAAGAAGGAGAATGTGCTCCAGTAGATAAATCAGCAAATAAAGTTTGAAC
>QBYC01000032.1 GCA_003283025.1 Pelagibacteraceae bacterium AG-325-C03 | reverse complement strand
CGTCTGCATCTTCGGCTGCATACTCTGTGGCTGCTTTTATATCTACTTCTGAAAAATTTAGTTGTTTTTTACCTGTGCCAACTAAATCCTTATATGAAATTGTTTTATGACCAAGATGCAGTTCGGATAAAGTGTCCATGTTATGCCGATTATTTCCTGCATCTAGCGTATAGGACAATAACATTGTGTCATCGACTGGATTAAGTTCAACTCCGTTATTTTTGAAAATTATAAAGTCATATTTTATATTTTGGCCTACTTTTTTAATACTAGGGTCCTCTAAAATTATCTTCAGTTTTTTTAAAACTATTTCTTTTTTTATTCCCTTCACTTCCTTATGATCAAGTGGGATATAATAAGCTATATTTGGAGCGTAACATAAAGAGATGCCAACTAAATTAGCCTCATGAGGATTTAGTGAAGAAGTTTCAGTATCAACAGCAATTATAGATTGTTCATTTAACTTTTTAATTAAATCATCAAGCTCTTTTTCTTTTTGAATACTTTTGTATGATTTTATGTTGATTTTTGAAGTTGTTTTTACTGAATATTGGCTCTTAATTTCTTTATTATTTGATTCTCCATAAAAACTAATTGCTTGGCTTAATAATCTATTGAACTCCATATTTCTTAAAAACTCGTAAAGTTTATCTTTATTAATATCTTTAATAAGAAATTCATTGGGATCATTTTTTACAGGTACATCGTTTTTTAAAGTTACAAGTTTTTTGCTAATGAAAGCTTTATCCTTATTAGACAAAAGTGTTTCTCTTCTTTTATTTTGTGGAATTTCTGAAGCTTTTTTAAATAAAGTTTCTAAATTTTTATATTTATTTATTAATTCAGCTGCAGTTTTTACTCCAATACCTGGCACTCCTGGAACATTATCTGAACTATCTCCTGCAAGAGATTGAACATCTATTACTTGATTTGGTTTTACTCCAAATTTTTCTATAACCTCTTTTTCACCTATAATCCTGCTCTTCATGGGATCGAATAGTCTGATTTTATCAGAAACTAATTGCATTAAATCTTTATCTGAAGATATTACAGTCACCTTGGCACCAGCCTCAATAATTTTTTTCGCATATGTGGCTATAAGATCATCGGCTTCGTAATTTTTCATTTCAATAGATGGTAAATTAAAAGCTTCAACAGACTTTCTAATATATTCAAATTGAGGAGCTAAATCATCCGGTGCTTCGGCTCTATTAGCTTTATATTCACTATAAATTTCATTTCTAAAATTTTTTCTTGCGGAATCGAATATAACTGCGAAATGAGTCGGTTTATATTTTGTGTCATCTGATCTTGCATCTTCTAAAAGTTTGAAAAGCATTGAGCAAAAACCACTTACAGCACCTGTAGGCAGACCATCACTTTTTCTAGATAACGGAGGCAAAGCATAGTAGGCTCTAAAGATGTATCCCGAACCATCTATAAGATAAAAATGATCTGTTTTTTTTATTGAACTCATATATATATATTACATTGAATTCTTTCCTAGGATTAATAAAACTATGTCTAAAAATGCTTTAACTGTTGAAAATCTAACTAAAATTTACTCAAACTCTAAATCTAAAAAAGAAAACAAGGCACTTAACAATTTAACCTTTGATGTAAAAGAGGGAGAGGTATTCGGTCTATTGGGTCCTAATGGAGCAGGTAAAACTACTTTCTTAAGTATTCTTGGTGGAACAGTAATAAAATCATCTGGTGATGTTAATGTATGGGGATTTGATTTAGATAAAAACCCTAGACAAGTAAGAGCTTCTTTGGGAATAGTTCCTCAAGAAGTGAACCTAGATGCTTTCTTCAGTCCTAAAAAATTACTAGAACTACAAGCTGGTTTATATGGCATAAAAAAAGAGGATAGAATCACTGACTTAATTTTAAAAATGGTAGCCCTAGAGGACAAAGCTAATGCTTACTCAAGAAGTTTATCAGGCGGCATGAAAAGGAGATTACTTATAGCTAAAGCTATGGTGCATCAACCTCCTATTCTCATTTTAGATGAACCTACAGCTGGTGTAGATGTAGAACTAAGAAATAATCTTTGGAATAATGTAAAACAGCTAAACAAAGAAGGTGTTACCATAATTTTAACTACACACTATCTCTTGGAGGCACAAGAAATGTGTAACCGGATAGCTATCATCAATAAAGGAAATCTAGTAGCTTTAGACACAACAAAAAAACTTTTAGAAAGAATTCAGACAAAAAAAATAAATTTTAAAGTTGAAGATGTAGACCTGAATAAAACCTTATCTATGATAGGGATCAAATTTAAGATTATTTCAAAAAATTTGATTACTGCCTCTTACGAGAAAAGTTCACTTAATTTTGGAAAAATAGTAAATTATTTTAATCAAAACAATATCAAAATTGAAGATATTTCTACAGATGATGGCGATTTAGAGGATGTTTTTGTGCAATTAACAAAGCACTAGATTTTAATGAAAAAAAAGTTAAATTAACAAAATGGAATTAGTAAAAAGTTTAAAACAATCAAAATTGACAAAATATATTTTTTTTGCTCTGGTAGGGAGTATTGTTCTAGCTATTTCTTCAAAAATTAGAATTCCTTTTTATCCAGTGCCAATGACAATGCAAACTTTAATAGTGCTTATGATTGGTATTGCTTTTGGTTGGAAACTTGGATTGGCTACTGTCTCCTTATATTTATTTGAAGGAATAATTGGCTTGCCGGTTTTTTCGGGAACACCAGAAAAAGGTATTGGACTAATTTATTTTACAGGTCCTACTATGGGATATCTATTAGGATTTTTGGTCACAGTTTATATTTCTGGAAAATTTAAATATGACAACAATTTAATAAAAACTTTTTTAAAACTATGCTTTGCTACTAGTTTTATCTATCTGTTTGGTATGGGTTGGCTAGGAAGTTTAATTGGTTGGGATAAGCCTATTTTTCAATTAGGTGCTCAACCATTTTTATTGGCAGAACTATTTAAATTACTCATTGCTACTTTTGCAATAAACCAAGTAAAGAAAATAAAAAAATTAGTTTAATTTATCTAGGTGATCTTTTTGAGAGAATTCTTTGAAGTGTTCTTCTATGCATTTTTAGTCTTCTTGCTGTTTCTGAAACATTTCTATTGCATAATTCAAATACACGGTGAATATGTTCCCATTTAACTCTATCGGCTGACATTGGATTTTCTGGAGGTTTTGCTTTTGACTCTGGTGATGCTAATAAAGCCGACTCGACATCATCTGCATCAACTGGTTTAGCTATGTAATCTATTGCTCCTGCTTTTACAGCTGCTACAGCTGTAGGTAAATTCCCGTATCCCGTTAGCATTACTATTCTTGCATCGTTTTTATTTTTTGCCAGTTCTTTTACAACGTCTAATCCGTTGCCATCTTCAAGTCTAAGATCGACACAAGCAAAATTAGGAGGTGCTGATTTAACTATATTAAGCCCGTCAGCAACAGTTTTTGCCTCTTTTACTTGAAAACCCTTCTTTTCCATAGCTCTCGCAAGCCTACCTCTGAGTGGGTCATCGTCATCTAATATAAGTAGAGATTTATCCTCAAAATCGGACAGTTTAAGCTGGTCAGGTATATTTTTTTGTACTCTCATATAACATGTATATGGGTACTGTGGACACAATTTCAACGGCTCAAAATGGCTTTTTTTTTCTTTACATAGTGTTAAAAAAACCTTAAACGCAAATTAATTAGGTCTTTTTTACTAAATTTTTTAAAAAACCTTTGTGTAAATTAAAGAGGAACACATGAAATGCGAAAATTTAATTCAGTTAACGAATTAGTTAACTTTTTAAAACCAGAAAGTCCCGTATATTGTATACGGCCTGAAGAGATTAGAAAATCCATAAAATTTTTTAGAAATAATTTCCCGGGTAAAATACTTTACGCTGTAAAAACGAATCCCCATGAAAAAGTTATAAAACAAATCATATCTAGCGGCATAAAAGAATTTGATGTTGCCTCAATAAATGAAATTAAATTAATAAAAAAAATTAACCCAAAGTCAAAATTACATTTTATGCATACAGTGAAATGTAAAAGAAGTATATCTTCGGCCTATTTTAACTACGGTATTAAAAGTTTTTCATTAGATACAAAAGATGAACTAAGAAAGATCTTGTATGCCACTAATCAAGCAAAGGATTTAGAATTATATGTAAGAATCGCAATCTCCAATGAGCATGCAGAAATAGATCTATCAAGAAAATTTGGAGCGCTTCCATCTGAAGCTTTAGGTTTGGTAAGATTATGTAAAGAACATTCTAGAAAACTTGGAATAAGTTTTCATGTTGGGTCTCAGTGCATGCATAAAATTTCCTATTCTAAAGGAATACGTGAGATAGGGAATATAATTAAAAAAACAAAAATAGTGCCTGATACAATAAATGTTGGTGGAGGTTTTCCTTCAATCTATCCAGATTTAAATCCTGAACCATTAATTAATTATATTATTGAAATTAAAAAAGAACTAGAAAATCTAAAACTAACAAAACTGCCTGAAATTATTTGTGAACCAGGAAGGGCTATCGTAGCTGAGAGTGGATCAACAATTGTTAAAGTTAATTTAAGAAAAAAAAATACTCTTTATATTAATGATGGAACATACGGGTCAATGTTTGACGCTGGAGTACCAAATTTTATACTTCCATCAAAAATGATTACAGATGGTAGAGTTCAATCTAAGAAATTAACACCCTTTAGTTTTTTTGGTCCAACTTGTGATGGTCTAGATTATATGAAAGGACCTTTTTTGTTACCAAATAATATAAGAGAAGGAGATTACATAGAATTAGGGCAATTAGGAGCGTACGGTTTAACTTTTAGAACAAACTTTAATGGATTTTATTCAAACACTATACATGAGTTAAGTGACAAACCAATTATGTCTCTTTATGATGACATAAAAGTAAAAGTTGGTTCTCTAGTAGCTTAATGAATAAAAAAAATAGTTTGAATATTGGTCACAATAAAAAATCTCTTCTTGATAAACCCATTGAACATATTGATATTAAATCATTTGATGCTCGCAAGATTTTGGAGGGGATGAGAAAAATGTCATTCACTTCTAGGGATACAGCTAGAGCAGCAGACATTTATAATGAGATGATTAAAGATGATGATTGTTCAATTTTTCTAACATTAGCTGGTTCAACATCTGCTGGGGGTTGCATGGATTTGTATGCCGATTTAGTAAAACATAACATGGTTGACGCTATAGTAGCAACTGGGGCATCAATAATAGATATGGATTTTTTTGAAGCTTTAGGTTTCAAACACTATCAGGGATCTCAATTTAAAGATGATACTGAATTACGTAATAATTACATAGATAGAATTTATGATACTTATATAGATGAAGAAGAGCTACAAGCTTGTGATAAAAAAATATGTGATATAGCAAATACATTAGACCCAAGAGCTTATACTTCAAGAGAATTTATTAAAGAATTAGGAAAATATTTAAAGTCAAAATCAAAGAAAAAAGGATCCTTAATAGAAACTGCTTATGACAATAACGTTCCAATATTTTGCCCAGCTTTTACCGATAGTTCAGCAGGATTTGGGCTGGTTATGCATCAGGAACAAAATCCTAAAAAACATATAATAATAGACTCTATTAGAGAATTTAGAGAATTAACTGAAATTAAACTTAAATCAAAACAATCTGGACTCTTAATGATTGGAGGTGGAGTTCCTAAAAACTTTATTCAAGATACAGTAGTTTGTGCAGAACTATTAGGTAAAAAAGTAGATATGCATAAGTATGCTATTCAAATAACAGTTGCGGATACTAGAGACGGAGCTTGCAGCAGTTCAACTCTAAAAGAGGCAAGTTCGTGGGGTAAGGTAAATGTGACAAAGGAACAAATGGTATTTGCAGAAGCGACAAGTGTTTTGCCTCTTATAGCTAGCGATGTATATCATCGTAAAAATTGGAAAACTAGAGAGAAGAAAAATTTTCAAAATTTATTTGATTAAAGTAGAATGAGTAAAACCAAAATAGCATTAGTGCAGATGAAAATGTCATCTGATCCCAAAAAAAATATAGATAACGCTATAAATAAAATTAAGTATGCAGCAAAAAAAGGAGCAAAAGTCATTTGTTTACCAGAATTATTTTTAACAAAATATTTCTGTCAGGTTGAAAGTCATAAAAATTTTAATTTAGCGGAAAAAATACCAGGGCCAAAAAGTTATTTATTTTCTACGATTTCAAAAGAACTAAAAGTAATTCTAATTATTTCATTATTTGAGAAGAAAACT
>QBYC01000031.1 GCA_003283025.1 Pelagibacteraceae bacterium AG-325-C03 | reverse complement strand
GCACTTAAGAAAAAATCTAGTTAGAATAGCCATAAAATGGCAAAAAAAATAATTGTTATTGGTTCAGGTTTTGGAGGTCTAGCTGCTGCGCTCAGATTAAGAGCTAAGGGCCATAAGGTTACTTTAGTAGAAAAACATCCTGACCTTGGTGGTCGAGCAAGAGTTTTTACGAAAGATAAGTTTATTTATGACGGCGGTCCAACAGTAATAACTGCCCCTTATCTGTTTGAAGAATTATTTTCGCTATTCAATAAAAATATTTCTGACTACGTTAAAATTGTGCCTTTGGATTTATGGTACCGTTTTGTATTTAGTAACGGAGATACGTTTGATTACAATGGTGATGATAAATCTATGGAGGAACAAGTTAAAAAATTTAATCCTACTGATTATGTCGGATACAAAAATTTAGTGAATTTTACTGAAAAAATCTTCAACAAAGGTTTTACGGATTTATCTGACAAACCCTTTAATAATTTGGTCTTTATGATGAAGCAAATTCCATCTTTATTAAAATTAAAAAGTTATAAGTCAGTTTATAGTTTAGTTTCAAACTATATATCTAATGAAAAATTAAGAAGGGTATTTAGTATGCACCCTCTTTTAGTTGGTGGAAACCCTTTTAGCACTACTTCGATATACACGTTAATTTTATTTTTAGAGAAAAAATGGGGCATTCATTACTCAATGGGAGGAACAGGAAGCGTCGTTAAAGCTTTAGAAAAACTTATGATTGAGGAAAATATCAAAATTATCAAAAATGCTGAAGTTACTGAAATACTTACAGAAAACAAAAATGTTAAGGGTGTTAAAATCAATAATTCCAAAATAATTAATAGCGACTTTGTAATTTGTAACTCCGATCCCCCAAATGTTTACAACAACTTGATAAAATCAAAAGAGGATTATGATTTTTTGTTTAAACAAAAAATGAAAAGAATGGATTATTCAATGGGATTATTTGTTTATTATTTTGGCTCCAAAAAAAAATATAGTGATGTTGCTCATCATACAATTTATTTTGGAGAAGCTTATGAAAAACATCTTAATAAAATTTTTGAAAAGAAAATACTTTCTGATGACATTAGCTATTATTTACACCGACCATCTGCAACAGATCCTAATATGGCTCCAGAAGGCCAAGATGCTTTTTATGTTTTAGTACCAGTGCCAAATAATTTATCTAAAGTTAATTGGATCGAAGAAGGTGATAAATTTAAAGATTTAGTTTTAGATAAAATGGATAAAACAGTTTTACCTGGTATTAAAGAGAATGTGGTAAGTGATTTTTACTTAACACCTGACTACTTCGAAATAGATCTTGCAACCCTTTATGGTTCTGGATTTTCAATTCAACCAAAATTTTCTCAGTCGGCTTATTTCAGATTTCATAATCAATCTGAAATATATAAAAATTTGTACTTTGTAGGTGCTGGTACACATCCAGGGGCTGGAATGCCCGGAGTCCTATCATCGGCAAAAGTTTTAGACAATTTATTTTAATGAAAAGTAATTTATTAAAAAAACATGCTAAATCTTTTTATTGGGCAAGTTTTTTTCTTTCGAGTAATACATTAGACAAATGTTCATCTTTATATAATTTCTGTAGAACATTAGACGATATAGTTGATGATGATGATAATCTAGATATAAAGGAAGGAATTTTCTCAAAATTTAAAAAAGATTTTGAGAATAAAAATCTTGATAATCAGATTATAAAAGATATGTGGTCACTTATTGATAGTGAAGGTATTTCCTATCAAATAGTTATAGATTTATTTGATGGAGTTGAAACAGACTTGAAGGAAAAAGTAGTGATAAATTCAAAAAAAGATTTGATTGTTTATTCTTACAGAGTTGCCGGAACAGTTGGATTAATGATGTCAAAAATAATGAAAGTTAAAAATAAGGAGGCTCTAAAAGGTGCTATTGATCTTGGTATAGCCATGCAGCTTACTAATATTGCTAGAGATGTTTGTGAGGATAAAGCACGTAATAGACAGTATATTGAACACGATTTTTCATCAATTCGAGCTATTATAAACGAGTCTCAAGCATTTTACGAAAAATCATTTACATCTATTAGTAGCATACCAGTTAAATCAAGATTTTCAGTTATTGTCGCAAGACGAGTTTACAGAAAAATAGGTGACTACATTCTCAAACAAAATAACATAGATAATTATAATAAAGCCGGCAAAATCTATGTCCCTGTATTTGAAAAGGTGATTCAGACTTTTTTATCTATTATTGACTTTATTAAGTTATTATTCATAAAAAATTTAAATTACAATAGTCAATTAAATCATAATATTTTAGAACAAGAGATAAATTTGAATGAAAGAATTTGATTATATTATTGTTGGAGGTGGATGCGCAGGTTTATCTTTGGCCTATGAGCTTGAAATAAATAATAAGTTAAAGAAAAAAACTTTAGCAATAATTGAAACTCGTAAAGAGTATAAGAGAGACAAAACTTGGTCATTCTGGAGAGTATTTGATCATAATTTTAAAGATTGCGTAATTAAAAGTTGGAACAATTTTACAATCAATACTTCGGAAAGCTCCTATGAATTAACAAATAAAAACTTTCCTTACCAAAGTATCGACAGTGGAAAATTTTATAAAAAAATAAATTCTAAACTTTCTACAAATTCCAATATTAGTTTTTTCAGAAATCTAAACGAAGTTAATTCAGAAAATTCAATAATTTTTAATAGTATTTTTGAAAAAGAACTTAATAAATCTGAGTTATGGCAACACTTTCAAGGTGCCGAGATAGAGACACCTAAGAACATTTTTGATGAGGAAATAATGAACTTAATGGATTTTAATTGCGACCAAAGAAAAGATGTACATTTTTTCTATACATTGCCATTTAGTAAAAATAGAGCTTTGATTGAAACTACTTGGTTATCAGATTTAGAAGATCAGAGCCTCAGAGATTATGACCTACAGTTAAAAAATTATATTGAAAATAATCTGGGTATAAAAAACTATAAAATAAATTTTACTGAAAAAGGTGCCATACCACTCTTTTCTCCATTATTAAATAATAATAATAAAATAATTAATATTGGATCAGCTGGAGGAATGACTCGATTGAGTACTGGATACACTTTTTTAAATATTCAAGAACATAGTAAGTATATTGTAAAAAATATTGACAATATTGATGGAGCGAAAATATTCAACCTAGGAAAAAAATATCAATTTTTAGATAAAGTATTTCTAAGAGTATTAAAAAAACATCCCGAAAAGATGCCTAAGATTTTTTTAAATATGTTTAAAACTTCTTCAAATACTATTATAAAATTTTTATCAAATAAAAGTAATATTATTGAAGACATATATATTATTAGCAAAATGCCAAAATTAATTTTTTTAAAAGCTTTGTTTAATTAATGGAAAATATTAACTTTAAGCACTCAATTATATTTTTCAATTTTTGTATTTTGATGAGCCCTATTTATCTAATGCTAAATTTTGAACCAGTTGTATTTTGCTTATTTTTAATTTTAATTTTGGGAATTTCTCACGGTGCATTAGATAATATCAAAGGAAAAAAGCTTTTAAAATTATTAGGATGCAAACAAAACATGTCCTTTTATCTTGGTTATGTATTAATTTCATCCTTGATAATAATATTCTGGTTAATATTTCCTAATACAATTTTATTGCTATTTTTGATTGTAGCCGCATATCATTTTGGAAAAGAAGACACAGTATTTTCTTTTAGAAAAAAGTTTTTCATCTCTGAGTGTTTATACTTCTTAAAGGGATCAACGGTAATTATGGCTCCATTATTATTAAAGAGAGAAGAAACAAATGAAATATTTAGAATTCTTAATTTCAATGTTTTTGAAGCAGAATTTTTTAGTAATGAATTTTTAATTGGAATGTTATGTCTTGGTTTTTTATCTTCTATGTACATTTCAAAAAAAGAAAATATAAATCTTAAAAGTGTCATGATCATGGACTTTTTTTCTTTAATTATATTAAATCTTTTTTTGTCACCTATTTTAGCTTTCACTCTTTATTTTTGTTTTCTTCACTCAATTAGGCATTCGATTACTCTTATTTTTGAATTAGATAGATCTTTAAAGCCAGGACTTAAAAAATTTATAACGAAAGCTATCCCTTTAACTTTTGTAACTGCAGTAATATTTTTATTAGCGATTTATTTTTTAAATAATCTTTATAAGCTTGATGAGGCTATTTATAAGGTAATATTTATTGGTTTGGCGTCACTTACTTTTCCGCATATATTGTTAGAATATCTTTTAGAAAAAAATGAAAAAAGAACTTAAAATTTATCTGGCATCACCAAGAGGATTTTGTGCTGGAGTTAAAAGAGCAATTGAGATAGTTGAAAAATCTATCAGCAAATTTGGAGCTCCGGTATATGTTCGTCATGAAATAGTTCACAATAAACAGGTTGTAGAAGAATTAAAAGAAAAAGGTGCAATTTTCGTAGATGAACTATCTGACGTAGATGATGCAAGTAGACCTGTAATTTTCTCAGCTCATGGAGTTCCGAAGTCAGTCCCAGAGGAGGCTAAATTAAAGAATTTATCCTTTGTAGATGCAACTTGTCCATTAGTTTCAAAAGTTCACAGAGAGTCAGAACAGTTAAATAAAAATGGTTTCGAAATATTATTAATTGGACATAAAAATCACCCCGAGGTTATTGGCACAATGGGTCAGCTTCCAAATGGATCAATTAAACTAATTGAGACAATAAATGATGTTAAACTTCTTAAAGAAAATGATTTTAAAAAACCTCTGGCATATATTACTCAAACAACCCTATCTGTAGATGATACAGCTGAAATAATTAAAGCTCTTAAAAGTAAGTTTCCAAAAATCAAGGGCCCTATAAAAGAGGATATATGTTACGCTACGACTAACAGACAGTCCGCTGTTAAAGAAATAGCTTCCAAGTGTGATATGTTTTTTGTAGTGGGTAGTCGTAACTCGTCTAATTCTGTCAGATTAGTTGAGGTTGCAAAAAAAGCAGGTTGTAATAATTCTCATTTAATGCATTCTGAAAAAGAAATTCCTTTTGATGAAATAGATAATTCTGAAACCATCGGGATATCTTCTGGAGCGTCTGCACCAGAAAAGCTTGTTCAAACTTTGTTAGACAGTTTAAGAAAAGATAGAAATGTTTCTATTAAAGAAGTAGTAGTTGCAAAGGAAAAAGTTGTATTTAAATTGCCGAAAGAGCTCAATTAATGGCTGTTTACACAAAGTTAAATCAAAAAAAGATTGAGGAAATTTTATCTAATTATAGTTTAGGTAAGTTAGACTCATTCAAAGGAATTGAAGAAGGTATTGAAAATACAAACTATTTTTTATCAATTGACAAGAAAAAATTTATACTAACTATTTATGAAAAAAGAGTAAGATCTGCTGATCTTCCTTTTTTTTCAGATTTAATGTCATCACTAAATAAAGCTAGCTTTAAATGCCCCGCTCCTATTTCCAATAATAATAATGAAACTATTACGAATTTTGAGGGAAAAAAACTAATGATTGTCTCGTTTCTTGAGGGAAGGGCCAAACAAAATCTTTCGCCTGCCAACTGTAAAACAGTTGGGTCTGAAATAGCTAAAATGCATGAGCTCACAAAAAGTCTTAAACTAAATCGACCAAATGATCTCTCGGTCAATTCGTGGAGAAAGTTGTTTAATTCAGTTAAAGATAAATGTGAAAATATACATAAAGATCTTCCAAAATTAATTGAGGAAAATCTTAACGATGTTGAAAAAAATTGGCCCAAAAATTTACCAAAAGGAATTATTCATGCTGACTTATTTCATGATAATATTTTTTTTATTCAAGATAAATTTAGCGGTGTAATTGATTTTTATTTCTCATGTGAAGATTTTTTTGCTTTTGAAATAGCTATTTGCTTTAACGCTTTGTGTTTTGACGGTCTGAAAAGTAATTTAAGTTTTAACGTTACTAAAGCAAAGAATTTTATAGGCGGATATACATCTGTAAGAAAATTATCCCACGAAGAATTGAATAATATTAAGGTTTTATCTCAAGGCGCTGCTTTAAGATTCTTGCTAACTCGAGTATTCGATTCATTAAATAAAGTAGAAGGAGCAATAGTTAAAATTAAAGATCCAATGGAGTATTTAAAAAGATTAGAATTTCACAAGAGTGCAAAAAATCATGAGGATTATTTCTTTTAATGAAATTAAAAATTTATACTGATGGTGCTTGCTCTGGAAATCCTGGGAAAGGAGGTTGGGCAGCAATCATATTAGATGATTCTCTTCAATCAAGTAT
>QBYC01000030.1 GCA_003283025.1 Pelagibacteraceae bacterium AG-325-C03 | reverse complement strand
CCTCTCTAAAATGAAACAAATCCATCTCTTTACCAAGTTTTCTATGATCTCTTTTTTCAGCTTCTTCTAATCGATTTAAGTAATCATCTAGGTCTTTTTTTGAACTCCAACAAGTTCCATAAATCCTTTGAAGCATTTCATTATTAGAATCCCCTCTCCAATAGGCACCTGATACTTTTGTTAACTTAAAGGCTTTTCCAATTTTTCCAGATGAAGCTAGATGAGGACCTCTGCATAAATCGTGCCAAGTATCTCCATGATGATAAATAGATAGCTCCTCATTTTCAGGTATGCTCTCAATAATTTCAGCCTTATATTTTTCTCCAATTTTTTTAAAATGGGATATAGCTTGGCTTCTTTTCCAAACTTCTCTTCTTGTTTTGACATTCCTATCAATTATTTCTGACATTTTTTCCTCAACGTTTATTAAATCTTCACTTGTGAAAGGTTCTTTTCTAGCAAAATCGTAATAAAATCCATTTTCTATAACTGGCCCGATTGTTACTTGTGTTTCAGGATATAGTTCTTGAACAGCCATCGCCATTATATGTGCTGCATCATGTCTTATTACTTCTAAACCTTCTTTATCTTTAGAAGTAATAATTTTTACCTGAGAGTCCTTAACGATTTGATGGCTTAAATCTTTTAATTCTCCATCTACCTCCATAATTAATGCAGATTTTTCAAGAGATTTGCTAATTTTTTTTATTAAATCAAAGCCAGTTATTGATTTATCAAAATTAATTTTTTTTCCATCTAATAATTTTATTTGAGGCATTAATTTTTAATTAACCTTCTGTACTCTTTTAAATTAGTTTGACACATTGTTTCAACATCAAATTTTTTGCTTATGTTTTTTCTACCCTCATTTCCCATTAATTTCAATTCATCTGGAGATAATTGAATAACAGTATGTAAGTATTTGGCAAGTTCTCTTGGGTCATCATATTTATATAAAAAACCAGATTTTTTATTAAGGATAGTTTCATTAGACCCTCCAATATTACTAGCAATTATTGGTTTACTCATAGACTGTGCCTCTACAGAAACACGACCAAAAGCCTCTGGCTCTATAGAAGCTGAAACCACCACATCAGCCAACGAATATGCAAGTGGCATTTCTTTACAATGTTGTATAAATTTCACTTTTTTATTTAAATTATACCTTTCTACTAAATTAATTAATTTTTTTTTGTAGACTTTTCTTCCTTGATCTGAGCCAAGTATTATGGCTTGAAAATTTAAGATATTAAAGTCTTCAATCAATATATTTAAAGACTCTATAAACTTTTCTTGTCCTTTCCAATGAGTTAATCTTCCTGGAAGTAAGATAGTAAAATTGTTTGAGGATAATGCCCATTCTCGTTTTAATTTTTCTAGTTTAAGTATTGAAATATTTTTTAAATTAAAATAATCAATATTAATACCCCTAAATATCACTCTTAGTTTTTTTTCTTTACCCAGATATTCGGAATAATTTTCATTAATATGGCTAAAAATAAAATTTGAGCCTGCAATTGTTAGTTTTGATCTGAGCATGATACTATTATAGAACTTTTTAATTTTATTTTTAAAATTATATGTGCCATGAAAAGTTGTAACGAAAACCCGACTAGTTATCTTGCATGCATAATAGCAGGACCAAGCTGGTGCACGGCTTCTAGCATGCACAATATTTATCTTATAAAATATAATGAATAAAACTAGAACTAAAGTATTAAATAAAATTAAAAAGGGATTTTTAGTATGGACGGGAATTCTCAATACTTTAACTTTTTCTTTTTTAACAAATTTTAATAATTCTCCACCTGATGTAGCTATAAAAGATCCGCAGTCTTTTTCAGAGAGAAAATGAGCAAGATCGTAACAGCCTGTTTCGGCTCCACCATAGCCAAGTTTAGGAATAACTTGGAGAACATTTAATTTAGTAGTCATGTTATTTGTTATATAATAGCAATTAAATATTCTTATATGAAAAAATTCAAATATTTAAAAATTTCAAAGACAAAAAAACTGAGATTTATAGACAATTATTATAAAAAAAATCTTTATATCGTTTTTCTTCCTGGTTTTATGTCTGATATTGATGGACAAAAACCTCAAGCTCTTAAAAAATATGCTGTAAAAAATAAATTAGGATTTTTAGCTATTGAGTATTCCGGACACGGTAAGTCATCAGGGGAGTTTACAAAAGGAAATATAACTGAATGGTCTAATGATGCCAAAAATTCAATAAAAAAAATTGTAAAAAAAAATAAATTTATACTTATAGGTTCTAGCATGGGAGCATGGATCTCTTTAAATCAATTTAAATATTTTGAAAATCAAATTGTAGGTTTTGTTGGTATAGGCTCAGCTCCTGAATTTCTTGAAAGATTAATGTGGAAAAAATTTCCAAAAAAAAATAAAAATGAAATTATTACTAAAGGATTAAGTGTTATTAAAAATGGGCAATATGAATATCCTATTACATTCCAGCTAATTAAAGATGGAAGAAAAAATAAAATCCTATCTAAAAAAATAAGATCTAGAATTAAAGTAACAATGGTTCATGGCAGCAAAGATGAAGTTGTGCCATTATCCTTTTCAAGAAAAGTCCTTTCAGTTTTTCCAAATGCGCAAAAGAAGTTAGTAGTAATTAAAAACGGAGACCACAGCTTATCGAGTCAAATTCCTCTTAAAAAAATAATTAAAGAATTAAATAGTGTTGTTAAAGATATAATTTAATCCTTCAACATAAGTAGGGTACTTTAATTTATGATTAAAAAATTCTTTCATTTTTTTATTATCTACTTTTTTTGAATCTTTATAAAAATTTTTTAACATTTCGCTTTCTATTTCATTGATTTCTATAGTTTTAGGCTTATCTATTCCTAACAGTTTAACTCCGTACATAGCTACTTCTTCGGCAGACGCGGGCAGATTATCTGAAATGTTATAGATTTCTTTTTTTTTGAAATTATTTAGAGAGCTAGATAAAATATTTGCAATATCTTCTACATGAATGCGTGAAAAAAAATGATTTTTTTTATTTATTATCTTTGCTTCTCCTGACTTTAATCTCTTTAAAATATTAAATTGATTTGAGTAAATTCCTGATAATCTAAAAATTTGAAATGGTAAATCAAATTTAGTTGCTAGCTGCATCCATTCTTTTTCTACTTTAAGTCTCTCAACACCATTCGGTGAAGTTGGTTTTGTTTCACTATTTTCGTCTACCCATTCTCCATTATGATTTCCATAGACACTCGTTGCAGAGAGGTAAGTTATCCACTTCAATTTGTTTGACTTAAAATTATCTTTGAAATTTTTTATAACAATATCAACTCCATGAATTGGAGCTATAGAAAGTAGAATATGATCTGCTTCCTCAAATCTTTTTAAAAAATTTTTGTCAAAACCTTCTTTTGTAAATTGAAAGCTTTCATAATTGATATTTTCAAATTCTTTAGTTTTAGACTCTTCTCGTGATGTAGTTGTTAATTTAAAAGCGGTTCCTTGATCTTTGAGTTTTTTTATAAAGTTTTTTGCTACTTGCCCAAAACCAAAGCAAATAATATTCATTGGGTTCACTTAGCTGACCTTTTTGATAGAAGGCTTTATTGTGATTGGATTTTCTAGTTTATCTAACATCTCTATAGGACAGATTTGTTTGAAATTCCTTAATTCGACTTCAAAATTTTCTAATATTTTTTTTGCTATTTTTGAATTTGTTTCATCTAGGAAACTATTTAATTGCCCTTTTAAAAAACTTTTCCAATAATCTGTTTCAATTTCTTGCCAGACAATTGATGATGGATTTGCATAATTTTCAAATGTGTTTTTTTCATCATATACAAAAGCCATGCCTCCAGTCATACCAGCACCAAAATTGTCTCCAACCTCACCTAATATAATTGCAGTTCCTCCTGTCATGTACTCACATCCATGAGCTCCACATCCCTCTATAATTGATAAACTACCAGAATTTCTTACAGCGAATCTTTCTCCTGCTTGTCCTGAAGCAAATAGTTTACCTGCAGTTGCTCCATAAAGAACTGTATTTCCAATTATTGTATTTTCATTAGATACTAATTTACTTTTTGAAGATGGATAGACAATTATTTTTCCACCAGATAAACCTTTACCTACATAATCATTGCAATCACCTTCTACAATCAATTTAACACCTTTAGTTAAAAAAGCTCCAAGAGACTGACCAGCAGAACCATTTAATTTAATTTCAACAGTATCCTCTACTAATTTGTTATTGCCAAATTTTTTATAAACATGATGAGATAGTCTTGTACCTACAGATCTAAGAGTATTTTCTATCTCGTAATTAAATTTATTTTTAGATCCTAATTTGATCTTATCTTTAATATCAGACCAGATTTTCTCATCAAGTGTGTCTGGAACTTCATTTATATGCTTATCTTTGCAATATCTTAAATTTTCTCCTGGATCAGCTTGAACTAATAAAGGGTTTAAATCTAAATCATCTAAATTTGACGCCCCTTTATTAACCTGAGATAATAAATCTGTTCTACCGATAATTTCATTTACAGATTTGAATCCTAGAGAAGCGAGTATTTCTCTAACTTCTTTTGCTACAAAGGTAAATAAATTAGCTACTTTCTCTGGCGTACCATTAAATTTTTCTCTTAAAGCTTTGTCCTGACTGCAGACACCAACTGGACAAGTATTTGAATGACATTGTCTAACCATTATACATCCCATGGCAACCAAAGAGGATGTGCCCATTCCATATTCCTCTGCTCCCATCATCGCAGCCATAACTACGTCTCTACCAGTTTTTAATCCTCCATCGGTTCTTAGAGTAACGTTATGTCTTAGATTGTTTAAAGTTAAAATTTGATTAGCTTCAGTTAAACCCATCTCCCAAGGTATCCCTGCATATTTAATACTTGTCTGCGGGCTAGCTCCAGTTCCACCTGAATGACCCGAGATTAAAATAATATCTGCTTTAGCTTTAGCAACTCCTGCCGCTATAGTTCCAATACCTGTTGATGCAACTAGCTTAACCCCAACTCTTGCACTTGGATTAATTTGTTTTAAATCATAAATTAATTGTGCCAGGTCCTCTATAGAGTAAATATCATGATGTGGTGGAGGTGAAATTAAAGTAACACCTTTTGTTGAGTGTCTTAATCTTGCTATTTCTTCAGTCACTTTAAAACCCGGAAGCTGTCCTCCCTCGCCAGGTTTAGCTCCTTGAGCAATTTTTATTTCGATTTCATTTGCGTTATTTAAGTAATCTACAGTTACTCCAAATCTGGCGGACGCAATTTGTTTCACTCGTGAGTTTGCACTGTCACCATTTGGAAGTTTTGTAAATCTTTTTGCGTCCTCTCCACCTTCTCCGCTACATGATGCTCCTTTAATTCGGTTCATACCCATTGCTAGAGTTTCGTGTGCTTCAGCAGATAATGCTCCGTGGGACATGCTTCCACTTCCGAACCGTTTTAAGATTTCACTTACAGGCTCTACTTCGTCAATGTTGATTGGTTTTTTTTGATCTTTAAATTCTAATAAATCTCTAATATTTATTGGTGGCAAATTATATATACCAGCCGAGTACTTTTTGTATTGTTCATATGAGCCGTTGCCTACTGCGGTTTGTAACAAATGAATAAGTTTTCCTTGATACTGGTGGTCTTCACCACTTTTTCTATATCTATAGAGTCCTCCAATAGGTAAAGTGAACACATTTTTCGCATTAAATTTTTGATGAAGTTCTTTAATTTTTTTCTCAATTCCAATGATACCTATTCCTGAAATTCTTGATGACATTCCTGGAAAATAGTCAGAAACAATAGCTCGGCTTAAACCTACTGCCTCAAAATTACATCCACCCCTATAAGAACTTATAACTGAAATACCCATTTTAGACATTATTTTCAGGAGTCCGGCGTCTATTGACTTTTTAAATTTGCTAATACAAGTCTCAAAATCAGATTTACCAAAAAGTTTTTTTTCATATCTTTGATAAATACTATCTATAGCTAAATATGGATTTACTGTTGTAGCACCAACCCCAATTAAAATAGCAAATGAATGAGTATCCATGGCATCCGAGCATTCTACATTTAAAGAGCAATAGCCGCGAAGACCATGTTTTACTAAATGGGAATGAACTGCTCCTACAGTTAATATACTTGGTATACTTGCTTTTTGACTAGAAAAATCTTTATCAGATAAAACTATACATGTGCTTCCTTCTCTTACAGCGGTCTCTGCCTCCTCGCGAATGGCTTCTATTCTATCCTTTAATGAATTTTGAATATCAAAAGTGCAATCAATTACTTTTATTTTTTTTGAGAAAAATTTTTTGAATTTTTTAAATTGGGAATTTGTTAGTATAGGGCTATCAAGAACATATATATTTTCTTCAGCGAGATTATCAAAATCTAAAATA
>QBYC01000029.1 GCA_003283025.1 Pelagibacteraceae bacterium AG-325-C03 | reverse complement strand
ATTATGCTTAGAAAGAAAAAATTAGGGTTATTAGATAGCCAGGATGCTATAATTGGAAACCCCCTATATGATGTAGTATCTTTAATTGATGATGTGAGAATAAAATTATCAGATAATTTACAAAATAATTTAATTGATTTTTATCACAAAAATTCGAAATTAAAAAAAAGAAACATAGAAAATTTAAAAAATGATTTTGATATTCTTTCTGTGCAAAGAAATCTTAAGATTTTAGGTATCTTCGTACGTTTGGCTAAAAGAGATGGTAAAAATAATTATTTAAAATTTTTACCTTATACGTGGGAACTTATAGAAAGAAGACTGAAAAATCCGATATTTAAAAATTTGAATATTTTAATGAACAAAAATTTACCTATTAAAAAACTAAGAAAATTAAAGAAAATATGATTAAACACGGAATGGTTTTAGCTGCTGGAATTGGTAAGCGAATGCAACCATTAACACTTAAAACGCCTAAGCCATTATTAGAAATAAACAATAATAGTTTAATAGAAAGAGCAATAAAATTATTAATTGATTTCGGTGTACAAGAAATAAGTATAAATGTTCATTACTTACCTGAACAAATTGAAACTTATATAAGTAAGAAAAATTTTGATGCAAAAATTAATTTTTCAAATGAAAAAGATTTGTTATTAGATACTGGAGGAGGAGTTAAAGAGGCGACTACACAATTCAAAGATAGCCCTTTTTTTGTGATTAATCCTGATACTTTGTGGAATAAAAAATACTTAGAAGAAGTAAAAAAGTTGGAAGACATTTTTTATAAAAATAATAAACCAAGCTTATTAATAGTAAATAAAAAATTATCACTAGACACGTCTTTTCCTGGTGATTTTAATTTAATAAATGAGACAATCTCTAAAGATAAGGATAATCAATTTATTTTTACAGGCCTACATATAACTAGTAGAAATTTTCTTGCTATAGAAAAATCTAAAGTTTTTCCTATGAATAAAATATGGGATGATCTGATAAAGAAAAATGACTTATACGGGATAGAAAGTAAACATAGGTTTTACCATTTAAATACTTTCGAAATGTATAATAAAATTTCAAATTTAAATATTATTGATTAAAAAAAATATTTTTAGCCCTAGTCTTATCCAGGTAGTAATACTTATTTATTTTCATTTGATCATCAAAATCGATTATAAGCGGATTTCCAGTAGGAATTTCTAACTCATTTATTTTTAAATCAGATATATTTAGCAAATATTTACATAATGCTCTTAGAGAATTTCCATGTGCAGATAGAATTACATTTTTGTTAGCAGCCAAATTTTTTTTTATTTCATTTTCATAAAAAGGAACAACCCTGTCATAAGTATCTTTTAACGACTCGGTAAAGGGTATCATTTCAATAGGTATGCTTGAGTTCAAAGGACTAAATAAAGACTGGTACTCACTCTCTGCATTTATTGGAGGCGGCGATATATCCCAAGATCTTCTATATTTTTTAAATTGCTCTTCCCCAATTTTTTTTTTGGTTTCTTCCTTATTTAGACCTGTTAAAGCTCCGTAATGTCGTTCATTGAGCTGCCAAGCTGTGTTAAACTTGAGATCTAAATTATTTATTTTAAGAATAGTTGTTAGAGTTTTTATAGCTCTTTTTAAATATGAGGTATAAAAGACATCAATTCTAATTTTCAATTCTCTTATTAATTGACCAGATTTTTCTGCCTCTTGAATACCTTTATCCGAAAGATCAACATCTACCCAACCCGTAAATCTATTTTCAGCATTCCAAACACTTTGTCCGTGCCGAGTGAGTATTAATTTAGTCATAATAGTTAAATTAGTTATTATGTACTATATTAAATTGATAATGAAAAACATTATATTAAAACTATTAGAATATATTTATTATTTTTCGTTAGTTATATTATTTATTATATATTTATTTCCTGGGAGTTTAATTGGATATTTTTTATATGGAAATTTAGGGCAGCAGCCAAACCTAATACCTAATCCAATAGGGACCTCAATTAATCATTTAATTTTTTTTAGTTACATTACTATATTAGCTACCTTGGCATTAACTTTATTCTTTTTTAATTTTACTAAGAAGGAATTAATAGCACCTGAAGATAGAGGTGCATTTTTCGTGATAGTAAAAGCTCCACAAGGTTCAGGATTTAATTTTACAAAAGATAGAGCAGAAGAAATAGAAAAATTGTTGTTACCAAATGTAGGCAAGGGTGAATATAGAAAATTAATTATGAGAGTTCCGGGATTTGGAAAATCAGCTAAACAAGTCAATAGCGGATTCATCATAGTTTTACTTGAGGCATGGAAGAAAAGAGATCGTCATGGCGTGCAAATTATGAGAGAATCATTTGGGAAAATTTCAAAAGTACCAGGTGTATTGGCATTCCCAATTATGCCCCAGGGGATAAGAACAGGTGGTGTTCAAAGCCCAGTGCAATTTGTTATTTTAGGAAATACATATGAGCAACTTATTGAGTGGAAAGATATTATAAAAAAAGAAGCTAGAAAAAACTCAGGCTTGACCTCAATCGAAGATGATTTTGATCTTAATAAACCTCAATTAAACGTAAAAATTGATCAAAAAAAAGCTGCTGATTTAGGTGTTTCCTCTGAAGACATTGGCAAAACTATTGAAACTATATTTGGATCGAGACGCGTAACTAATTTTACACGAGATGGAAAAGAATATTCTATAATTTTACAAGGAGATATTAAAGATAGGCAAGAACCAGAAAGTATAAGTAAAGTTTTCGTAAGATCAAAAAATAATAATAAGCTTGTTTCTATCTCAAATTTAGTTACTTATGATGAAGAAGGTCAGTCTCCTTTCTTAGCAAGATATAATAGACAAAAAGCTGTTACCATTTCTGCAAGACTTGTCGGAGATTATTCATTAGATGAAGCACTTAAGTTTTTAGTGAATGTTGTGGAACAAAACATACCTCAAGCAAAAATTGCTTATAAAGGAGAAAGTGAAGAATATAAAAAAACTAATACTGAACTTTATGTAATTTTTGCATTAGCTCTAATTACCGCTTATCTTGCCATGAGTGCCCAATTTGAAAGCTGGAGGCATCCATTAACAATAATGTTAACAGTTCCTATGGCAATATTAGGTGGTTTACTGGGAATATTAGTAGTTGGTTCTTCTTTAAATGTTTATAGTCAAATAGCTTTAATTATTTTAATAGGTCTCTCTGCAAAAAATGGAATTTTAATTGTAGAATTCGCAAATCAGTTACGTAAAGAAGGTAAAAATATAGAAGTTGCAGTATTCGAGGCAGCAGCAATAAGATTGAGACCCATCCTAATGACAAGTCTATCAACAATTATAGGTGTTTTGCCTCTTATTGTTGGTACAGGTCCAGGTGCTGCAAGCAGGCTGACAGTTGGAATAACTATTTTTGGCGGAATGTTATTTTCTACTTTCTTTACACTCTATGTCATACCAACAATTTACACGATTGTTGGAAAGAATACTAAAAGAATAGATGCAGTAGAAATAGACTTAAATAAACAACTTAAAAAATAATGTACTTATTTTTATCTAAATTCTTTTTACAGAGGGTTAACTGCTTTCTATATTTATTAGCCAAATCCTTTACAGATTTTGCATAGATAATAGCCTTTTTATCTTTAGGATAATTTTTATAATCACCCCAACCTTTATAGTAAGCTAAATATTGTTTATAAGCATCTTTTTTTGAAATTCTTAAAATTTTATTAGTTTTATGAATGTACCACCCGATAAAATCAACTGAATCTTTGAATCTAACTCTTGTAGCTAATGGATTATTTGTTTCACTTTTATATTGTTCCCATGTACCTTTCACTGCCTGAGAATAACCAAAAGAACTTGATGGTCTTTTAAATGGAATTACTTTAAATAATTTTTTTCTCGGAGGTTTAGCAAGCCAATCAAAGTCACTTTCTTTTTTTACGAATGCTAATTGTAAATGTATCGGAGCTCCCCACTTTTCATAAGATGCTTTTGCATGTTTGTACCATAAGTATCTCTCTTCAAAAATTGCACAGCTATTTTGAGTATTTTTAGGAATTGACGAACAAGCGGTCAGGATAAAAAAAGTTGAGAAAAATATAATTTTTTTTAAATGAATCACTTAAAAACTTATACTAAAATTCAATTAAGCTTTCTCCATTTTTCTGGCCTTATAAAAGATCCCTCCCATAAACCGAGTTTGTTTTCTTTTGCGTATATTTCATCTCCAAGGTAATCTTTTGAATACCTTTTATAAGCTACAGCTAGGCCATTTCTAACCATCCACCTATTCAGATTAATTTTATCTTTATAACAAGTTGCTAAGTACCGCTTGTAGCGATCGCGTCCTGATGAAACGCAGTTTATTTGAGACTTGTTAATCTTATCTATTAATTTCTCCTTTGAGATAACTCCGCAAGAATAATCCTTTTTAAGGTTAAATCCAACAATTGCTGAGATTTTTAAAAACACTTTTTGGCATTGCTGTCTCATTTCTGGAGCATCAATACCTTCTAATCTAATTTTTTTGGAATTAATATGAACTGTATCTCCATCAATTATTTTTGGATTTCCATAAATTTCTTCAGAGTTTAAATTTTGAGCCAAAAAGAATATAATTAAAAAATTTAAGAATAATTTAATCATTTTACAAATCTTTTAATAAATATAATTATTAGGACTCCTAACATATTAGCTATTAAATCATAAAACTCAAAGGCTCTATTAGGAATTATAAAGTGTAAGATTTCTAAAATAAAAGATATAAAGAGAATTATTTTATAATCAGTAAGAATATTTTTAACTTTTTGCCTAATAATTAGTGCTAATATAGTAATGTAACTAAAAAAAATTAAATGATTAATTGAGGTCCCTATTGGATTAGGTATTAGGTTTGGCTGCTGCCCTAAATTTCCATATAAAAAATATCCAATTAAACTCCCAGGAAATAAATATATAATAAATAATATAACTAACGAAAAATAATAAATATATTCTAATAGTTTTAATATAATGTTTTTCATTATCAATTTAATATAGTACATAATAACTAATTTAACTATTATGACTAAATTAATACTCACTCGGCACGGACAAAGTGTTTGGAATGCTGAAAATAGATTTACGGGTTGGGTAGATGTTGATCTTTCGGATAAAGGTATTCAAGAGGCAGAAAAATCTGGTCAATTAATAAGAGAATTGAAAATTAGAATTGATGTCTTTTATACCTCATATTTAAAAAGAGCTATAAAAACTCTAACAACTATTCTTAAAATAAATAATTTAGATCTCAAGTTTAACACAGCTTGGCAGCTCAATGAACGACATTACGGAGCTTTAACAGGTCTAAATAAGGAAGAAACCAAAAAAAAAATTGGGGAAGAGCAATTTAAAAAATATAGAAGATCTTGGGATATATCGCCGCCTCCAATAAATGCAGAGAGTGAGTACCAGTCTTTATTTAGTCCTTTGAACTCAAGCATACCTATTGAAATGATACCCTTTACCGAGTCGTTAAAAGATACTTATGACAGGGTTGTTCCTTTTTATGAAAATGAAATAAAAAAAAATTTGGCTGCTAACAAAAATGTAATTCTATCTGCACATGGAAATTCTCTAAGAGCATTATGTAAATATTTGCTAAATATATCTGATTTAAAAATAAATGAGTTAGAAATTCCTACTGGAAATCCGCTTATAATCGATTTTGATGATCAAATGAAAATAAATAAGTATTACTACCTGGATAAGACTAGGGCTAAAAATATTTTTTTTAATCAATAATATTTAAATTTGAAATTTTATTATACATTTCGAAAGTATTTAAATGGTAAAACCTATGTTTACTTTCTATCCCGTATAAGTCATTTTTCTTTATCAGATCATCCCATATTTTATTCATAGGAAAAACTTTAGATTTTTCTATAGCAAGAAAATTTCTACTAGTTATATGTAGGCCTGTAAAAATAAATTGATTATCCTTATCTTTAGAGATTGTCTCATTTATTAAATTAAAATCACCAGGAAAAGACGTGTCTAGTGATAATTTTTTATTTACTATTAATAAGCTTGGTTTATTATTTTTATAAAAAATGTCTTCCAACTTTTTTACTTCTTCTAAGTATTTTTTATTCCACAAAGTATCAGGATTAATCACAAAAAAAGGGCTATCTTTGAATTGTGTAGTCGCCTCTTTAACTCCTCCTCCAGTATCTAATAACAAATCTTTTTCATTTGAAAAATTAATTTTTGCATCAAAATTTTTCTTACTTATATAAGTTTCAATTTGTTCAGGTAAGTAATGAACATTTATACTTATTTCTTGTACACCGAAATCAATTAATAATTTTATTGCTCTTTCTATTAAACTATTATTGTTTATTTCTAATAATGGCTTAGGCGTTTTAAGTGTTAATGGTTGCATTCGCTTACCAATTCCAGCAGCTAAAACCATTCCGTGTTTAATCATATTTTCTTTAATTTTCTTAGTTTTTTAATAGGTAAATTTTTGTTCATTAAAATATTCAAATTTTTAAATATCGGATTTTTCAGTCTTCTTTCTATAAGTTCCCACGTATAAGGTAAAAATTTTAAATAATTATTTTTACCATCTCTTTTAGCCAAACGTACGAAGATACCTAAAATCTTAAGATTTCTTTGCACAGAAAGAATATCAAAATCATTTTTTAAATTTTCTATGTTTCTTTTTTTTAATTTCGAATTTTTGTGATAAAAATCAATTAAATTATTTTGTAAATTATCTGATAATTTTATTCTCACATCATCAATTAAAGATACTACATCATATAGGGGGTTTCCAATTATAGCATCCTGGCTATCTAATAACCCTAATTTTTTCTTTCTAAGCATAAT
>QBYC01000028.1 GCA_003283025.1 Pelagibacteraceae bacterium AG-325-C03 | reverse complement strand
CATTAAATTAGCAAATGAATTAATTAAAAATAAAGGAAGATTGTTGGTTAGATCATCAGGAACAGAACCTAAAGTGAGAATAATGTGCGAATCTTTTAATCTTTTTTTGATGAATAAGTGTATTGATATGGTCAAAAAAACTATTCATTGATTATGAAACCGAGGTACAAAGTTCTTATTATTGCTGGATCTGACTCTTCTGGAGGAGCAGGAATTCAGGCAGATATTAAAACTGTTACATCTTTAGGATGTTACGCAATGACATCTATTACTGCTGTAACTGCTCAAAATACAACGGGTATAAAATCAATTGTATCAATAAAACCCAAGGAGATTTCTAATCAAATAGAATTTACTTCAAAGGACATTAGACCAAACGCAATAAAAATAGGAATGTTACATTCAAAAGGAGTTATATTATCTGTGCTTAAGTCTTTAAATAAAATTAAAGTTAAAAAGATAGTTCTTGACCCAGTTATGGTAGCAAAAGGTGGAACAAAACTTATTAACAATGCTGCAATAACTTATATAAAAAAGAAATTAATTAAAAATACTTTATTAATAACACCAAATATTCCAGAGGCTGAAATTTTAACAAAAACAAAAATTAATTCTAAAATAGATATGGTTAAAGCTGGAAAAATATTGATCAATTTAGGTGCTAAAAATGTTTTGATAAAAGGAGGACATTTAAAATCAAAAAATATGTATGATATACTTTTAAATAAAAAAATTATTAAAGTATTTAAAAGTAAAAAATATATAACAAATAATACTCATGGAACTGGGTGTACTTTGTCCTCAGCAATAGCAACATATTTATCATGTGGAAAAAATTTGATTAAATCTTGTGAGCTAGGAATTAAATATGTTAATGAAGCAATTAAATCTAATTTGAATTTAGGAAAAAAAAACGGTCCAATAAATCACTTAAATTCGATTATTTTAAATAAAAAATTTAAATAATGAAAAATGTAGTTGTTGTAGGTTCGCAGTGGGGAGACGAGGGAAAGGGAAAAATTGTTGATTGGCTATCTAGTCAAGCCGATATTGTTGTTAGATTTCAGGGAGGACACAACGCAGGCCACACCATAGTCATTGACAAAAAAATTTTTAAATTAAGATTACTACCATCAGGTATTGTTAGAAAAGGTAAAATTTCAATTCTTGGAAATGGAGTGGTAATTGACCCTTGGGCACTTTTAAATGAAATTGAGGAAATTAAAAAACAAGGAGTAGAAGTGAATACAGAAAATTTTATGATTTCTGAGTCTGCTTCCCTTATTTTACCATTTCATCAAGAAATGGATGAAATCAGAGAGGCTGCAGCCGGAAAAGGTAAAATTGGAACTACTAGAAGGGGTATAGGTCCTTGTTACGAAGATAAAGTCGGAAGACGATCAATTAGAGTTATGGATCTAAGATCAGAAGTTAATTTAGATAACAGATTAGAGAATGTTTTATCACACCACAATACAATTAGAAAAGGTCTAAATAAGATGATCTTTGAAAAAGATAAACTTAAAAAAGAACTATTAAAAATAGCACCAAATATTCTTAAATATGTTCAACCTGTTTGGATAAAGTTGGATCAATTTATTAATGATAGAAAAAAAATATTATTTGAAGGTGCTCAAGGTATTCTTTTAGATGTAGATCATGGGACTTATCCATATGTAACATCATCCAACACAGTTCCTGCAACCGCAGCAACTGGTTCAGGCTTAGGTCCTAATAAAATTAATTATGTTTTAGGAATAACTAAAGCTTATACAACAAGAGTAGGTAGCGGTCCTTTTCCAACAGAATTAAACGATGAGATTGGAGAAAATTTAGGTCGCAGAGGTAAAGAATTTGGAACTGTTACAGCAAGAAAAAGAAGATGCGGCTGGTTTGATGGTGTCTTAGTAAAACAAACAATCAAAATTTCTGGAATAAATGGGATAGCTTTAACAAAACTTGACGTACTTGATGAATTAAAAGAAATTAAAATGTGTGTAGGATATGAGTTATATGGAGAAAAAATTAATTATCTACCAGCTGTCTCAGAGGATCAATTTAATATTAAGCCAATTTACAGGTCATTTACTGGATGGAAATCTAAGACAAAAGGCATTAGAAATTTAAAAGATTTACCTGACAATGCAAAAAAATATATTCATGCTTTGGAAGATTTTATAGAAGCAAAAATCTCAAGTATTTCAACTAGTCCTGAAAGAGACGATACAATATTGGTTGAAGATCCTTTTAGTAATTAATTAATAGGTAATAAATTTTTTGATTTGCTTGCATTGATCATTGATTTCTGTAATTTTTCAAAAGCTTTAGTTTCTATTTGCCTTATTCTTTCTCTACTAATTTTATATTTTTTGCTTAATTCCTCCAATGTTTTTGGTACCTCAGATAGCCTTCTAGCATTAATAATCTCTTTTTCTCTATCGTTTAAAATTTTCATAGCTCCATCTAATAACTCTTTTTTATCTTCATACTCTTGTTTTTGAGAGACAATTAATTCTTGATCTAGGCTATCATCAATCAGCCAGTCTTGCCACTCATCAGCTTCACCACTTTTGATTGGATCATTAAGTGATTTTTCTTGGCCCATCATTCTTCTATTCATATTTATCACCTCATGAGATTCTACATCTAACCTTTTTGAAATTTCATTTACTTGTTCATCTTTCAAATCACCATCTTGACCCGGAGCTATCTGATTTTTAATTTTTTTGAGATTAAAAAAAAGTTTCTTTTGAGCAGTTGTTGTCCCCATTTTTACTAAACTCCATGATCTTAGTACATATTCTTGTATTGAAGCCTTAATCCACCACATTGCATATGTAGCAAGTCTGAATCCTTTATTAGGGTCAAATTTTTTGACAGCTTGCATTAAACCAATATTTCCTTCAGAAATTAATTCATTAACTGGTAGACCATATCCTCTGTAACCCATAGCGATTTTAGCCACTAACCTTAAGTGACTGGTTACTAATTTGTGCGCAGCCTTTAAATTACCATTTTCTCTCCAGTTTTTTGCTAACATATATTCTTCCTCTGCATCAAGCATTGGAAACTTTTTAATCTGCGCCAAATAAATTGATAACCCTCCAATGGAAGGTACTGGAAGGTTGCTGATTTGATTTTTATTTTCCATTAGAAATAGTTATATATGAAATTTTTTATTTCAACTGCTTAAATTTTCAAGTAATTTCAACATTTTTTTAAATCCATTAGGAAGATTTGAATTAAAACTCATCCATTTTTTAGTAATAGGGTGAGTAAACTCTAGTGTTTTAGCATGCAAAGCTTGTCCAGATAATTTATTTAAATTAGTGAAAAATTCATTATTTATCTTTTTAAATTTTACATTTTTCTTTCCATACTTTTCATCTCCAAGCAAAGAAGTACCTTTATACTTTAAATGGACCCTGATTTGATGAGTTCTACCAGTTTCTAACTCACATTCAATTAAACTTATTTTAGGAATATCTTTAATGCAAAAAATCCTAATTGTTTTATAATTAGTTATAGCTTTTTTTCCAGCAATATCACTTACGGTCATTAGTTGACGATTTTTTTTATCTCGTGTGATAAGTGTATTAATTCTTCCATTAAGAGGTCTCACAACTCCCCAGGATAAACAAAGATATTTTCTCTTTACTGTATGTTTACTAAATTGCCTCCCTAAATTTGAATGCGTGAAATTATTTTTTGCTATTACTAATAAACCGCTTGTATCTTTATCAATTCTATGAACAATTCCGGGTCTTAATTCTCCATTAATGTTGGATAAACGATTTTTATACTTGAATAGCAAAGCATTAACTAAAGTTTTTTTATTATTTCCTGCTCCTGGATGAACAACCATACCCTTAGGTTTATTAATAATTAAAATATCGTCATCCTCAAATACGATATCTAACTTTATTTTTTCAGGATTTGCTGCTTGTATATTTTGATTAATTATATTTATCGTAATTTTATCATTTTGTTTAATTTTTGAAGATGGAGATGTCAATAATATGTTATTTAATTTTACTTTTTTATTTTCAATTAATTTTTTAAGAAAAGATCTTGAATAATTTGTAATATTTTCTGTTAAAAAAACATCTAATCTTTTTCCATTATTTTGACTATCTACAAAAAATTTAATTGTATTATTCATAAATCTATCTAGAATATTGATATTGCGCCGGTAGCTTCAACTGGATAGAGCGCCGGATTTCGGCTCCGGAGGTTATGGGTTCGACTCCTATCCGGCGCACCATAATTAAATTATCCAATCTAAAAATTTTTCTTTGTTTTTAATTATATATTCAGGAAAGCTTTCATCAATATTAATTTTTTTTAGATTTGTTCCTCGCTGAAAAATATCTTCATTTTTAATTATTTTTTCTTCAATATTTCTTTCGTTTAAATTTTCATTATTAAATTCTCCATGTGAAAATGATTTTATTTTATGAAGTATTTGAGCTGGCGATTGTAAATATGAAAAATGCCATCCTCCATATATGATCTGTTGATCTAATTTATCTAATCGCCAGAAAGGATAATTTTTAAATTTTAAATCTCTAAGGCTTTGCATAGATTTTATGTATTTTTTTTTGGTAATTTTTGATCCTATCCAATTACTCTCGTCTAAATTTTGTAGATTTAGTTTGTACATAAACATTTTTTGAGCAAAAGCTACAAATTTTTTATTAAAATTAATTTTTGGCATTTTAGTTAAATCTGGTATTTCGTCTGAATCTGATAAAATAATAAGATCTTCAGATGATGCATTTTTGACACCTTCAATTAATGAATTTCTTTGATGCTGCTCAATCGGAGACTCTCCTCCAGTATGTCTTTTAAAATTAATAATTTTTTTATAATCTGCAACAACAAATATTATTTTATCCCTAAATTTAGAAAATTTTTTAATATCAAAGTTTAGCTTTTTATCCTTACCTTGATGTGTTTTTGTTGACTCAGAAATAACAAAATAGTCAACAAATTTATTTAATATATTTAAACGTAGATCTACCATATGATCCTCATTAAAATACTGAAAACAATCGTAAATTGCCATTAATTAAAATAATTGTCCTCCAATTTATCCAGTTGTTTAAAGTCAATTTCTAATTTTTTAATTAAAGTTTGTAAAAGACTTATCTGACCAAATATTAACATTAGACTTATAAATTTTTCTTTATTGTTTAAAATCAAATTTTTTCCTATATTATTATTAAAATTAGGTACAAAAATCATTTCAGCTTCCGCATGAATTCTTGTCCTGTGGTCTCCAATACCTTTAAAGTCAATTAAAACATAATTTAATTCATAAAGATAATTATTAAGTTGATGCCAGCTTGGTACATTCTTATATATTGAAAATAAATGAGCTTCTATTTTAATCAAAAGCGGTCGATAGTCTCCAATACCTTTTAAAATCTCAAGTTCAGCACCTTGAGTATCGATTTTAAGATAGTCTAAATTTTCGATTTTCAACTCAGATAGTTGATTTTTTATAGTATCACACTCAATTTCAACTGTACGAGTGATTTTATAATTTTCATAATCTCTTTCTTTAATATTGTGAAGATCAAAATTTTTTATATCAGGTTTATACATTGATGAACTTCCAAGTCTTCCGTCTAAGATATATAACTTTCTTGTCTCTTTTTTATCCCATAATCCTTTATTAATAAAAAATTTCCCTTTGTTAAATTTTTCTGCCTCTGATTTTATAGGCTCAACTAATATATCATCAAAAAAAAATTCATACTTGCTAGAAAAAAACTTATCAGAATTAAAGCCACCTTGTGCCCCTACATCCAAAGCTAAAATCTTTTTGTTTTTTAATAACGTTTCAATTAATTTAACAAAATTAAATTTATCATTGCTTTTATAGCTTTTCTCGCTTAAAAAATTGATTACTCTCCTATTTAATTTCAATTTTATTAAAATTTTAAAAATTATTGGAAGGATTAATTTCATTAAACTTTTAAAAAATTTAAGAACTCTTTTTTCCATTTTTAAGAATTTTTATTTTTTTGTAAATGTGGTCAGACCTATCTTTTTTCCGTCAATTAAACTCGATGAGCAGTGCAACCTAGATCTATCAAAAATCAAAATAGACCCTAATTCCCATTCATAAACTAGATCAATTTCCAATCCGGAGAGATTCTCAATTTTTTCATGTTTAAGGTATTTTTTGTATTCTTCTTGGTTAAAAGGTTTTTTTTTAAAAATTTTTAAGTGGTCGGATGATCTCATATTTTGACCGTATTTGAGATCTTTTACCTTTAACTCTTTTTCATCAATTGTAAAATTTGTAGAATTGCCATAGAATTTATTTTTAAATATTACTGTACTCCCTTTAGACGTAAGAGGTATTAAAGTTTGTTTGAAAATAATTTCATCTAAATTAAATCCTGCATCAACATGTAACCCAATAGGATTGTAACTTTCCTGAAAAAGGCCTAAGATATCATCATTATTTTCATCTTTAAGGTTATCCATTTTAAATTCACCAATTTCATTTTTAACTTTTTCATTAAATAGAAGTTCCAATTCTTCATTGTAATTTTTAAGCCATCTTTTTTTAATTACATTTTGTTTTTTATTATGAACCGTGGTTGGTAAATCCTGATATAGTTTTAAAAATTTATCTAATTCAATTTTGTTAAATAGATTCTTGATAACTTTTGGAGAACTTTCTAATTTTTTTATTTTATCAATATTTTTGTGCATATATTATTCACCTATATTCATTAAAGATCCTCTATTTTTAGCTCCACTATACGATAAGTAAAAAGTAGTAACAGCTAGTACAAAATATAAAAAAGAAATTAAAGTAGCTTTTAATATTTGTGAATAATTTATTATACCATATATTAATATGTTTCTCATCTCCTCGAAAATATGAACTAAAGGAAGCAATTTTGCTACAATTTGAAGCCATTCTGGTAAAATTTCAACAGGATAATATATACAACCTAGTGGTGCCAAAAAGAAGAGACTTGCCCAAGCAATATTTTCAAAAGATGGACCATATCTTATCAAGCCCGAAGTGACTAAAAGACCCAAAGTTACACCAAAAATGTATAAGGTAACTAAAAGAAAAATTAATGGAAAACCTATATTAAAAATTGATACTCCAAAAAAAGGTATTGCAAGCAATGAAGCAGGAATTAAACCAATTAATGTTCGAAAAATTGCTGTAAATGTTAAAGCTGAAATTATTTCACTTATTTTAATTGGAGCAATAAATAAATTTGTAAAATTTCTGCTCCAAATTTCCTCCAAAAACATCATATTGTAACTAATACTTGATCTAAAAAGAAAATCATAAAGTATTGCTGCACTTAAAATAACACCAACTGTATTTTCATAAAAAGATGAACTTATTGTAAAAAATTTAGATATAAACCCCCACAAAAAAATTTGAATTGTCGGCCAGTAAATTAGATCTAAAATTCTTGGAAAAGATCCTTTAATTAAATAAATATGTCTTAAACTTAAAG
>QBYC01000027.1 GCA_003283025.1 Pelagibacteraceae bacterium AG-325-C03 | reverse complement strand
TAAAAAATCTCAACAGGCATTTGAATTTGTAATAAAAAATTTCAAAAAAAATATAGAAATTTTTGATACCCCAACTTATTTTGATAATATTCCTAAGTACCATCAAATAATTCATGAAGTTGACATGGCAAACAACATGCAGGTTTATTATAAAAAAGATAAAACAAAACTTTCTAGGGAATTAAGAGATGCTATTTCCAGAGGACTTAAATACTCAGCCAAAGAGTATGCAGATGCAATAGATTTTATGAAACAAAGCTATGAGTCTTACAAAGAGGTTTTTGAAGATTACCATGGAATTATAACACCTTCTACGAGTGGAGTTGCAGACAAAGGACTAAAATCAACTGGAAGCGCAGATTTTCAAAAAGTTTGGACATATCTGGGCTTGCCAGCAATTTCACTCCCTTTACTTACTGGAGAAAATGACCTACCATTAGGCCTTCAATTAGTTGGTGATAAGCTTGATGATTTGAGGTTTTTAGGTATCGCTAGTTGGCTAGAAAAAAATTGTAAAGATGAAGGATAAAATTACTACTATTATTGGAGTTGCGTTATGTACCTTTTTCTTAATTGGTCTTGCAACGACATTAACTAGATCAATGATGATAGGCTTTAAGGATGTATTACCAGTTTATATCTTGATGGGCATCGTTATCGCAATGATGTTCTATGAAGCCTTCGGTGATAAGAAATAAGAATTATTTTCCATATATATTATTATTCGTACAGCCAGTTTTTATGGCGACAAATATTATTGTTGCTCGTGGAGGAGTAGAATATGTTCCGCCGATATCTTTAGCTTTTTGGAGATGGTTAACAGTTTTTTTATTATTACTACCTTTTTTTTATAATGAAATTATGAAAAATAAAAAATCCTTCAATAAAGAATTTTGGAAACTATTTTTTCTTGGTTCCATGGGGTGTGGGGTATGCGGAGCATTTCCATTTATTGCTGGCATGTCCACAACAATGGCAAACATGGGAATCATTTATACCTCTTCACCAATTTTTATAATTATTTTATCTGTGATGTTTTTTAATGATAAAATTAATTTCTCAAGAATTACTGGATTAGTATTATGTTTAATTGGAGTTTTAGCAATAATAAGTAAAGGCAATTTAAATTTATTAATAAATTTTAAATTTACATCGGGAGATTTATGGATGATAGGTGCTGCTATGGGTTGGGCTGTTTATTCAATTTATCTTCTAAACTGGAAAAGTAAATTTAGTCTAATGGCAAGATTTACTTTGATAGCTATGTTTGGAACTATATCTCTTTTTCCTTTTTATATTTTAGAAGAAATTTTTTATTTTAACACAGCCTTCAATAGTAATTTTTTATTTTGGGTTTTGTTTGCAGCTATTTCACCAGGTATTATTGCCTTCACTTTATATACTAAAGTCCAAAAATATTTAGGAGCATCGTTGACTGGTTTTACTCTTTACATTTTTTCAATTTACTCTGCTATATACGGCATAATACTTTTTGATGAAGCTCTTTTAAATTTCCACTATTTCGGAGCAGCATTAGTCTTTGCTGGTGTATATTTAGCGAGGAAGACTAAATCATGAAATATTTTTATCTAGCAGCGAGCTCAATAATCTTAGCTTATATTGGAATAACTATCTTTATATATTTTTATCAAAGAAATTTATTATATCACCCCAGTGAAAATAATTATTTAAATGACAAAATTACTTTTGAATATGAAGAACTATTTATCAATACAGATGAAAATATTTCACTAAAATCTTGGTTTATAAAAAAAGATTTATCTAAATTTAAAACAATACTTTTTTTTCATGGAAATGCTGGAAATCTCTTAAATAGAGTTCATAAACTTAATGAGCTTAATAAACTTGATGTAAACATTTTATTAATTTCATGGAGAAGCTTTAGTGGAAATAAAGGAAAGCCCTCTGAGAAAAACCTCTATCACGATGGTAATAGGGTTGTTGAATGGCTTAATAAACAAGGAATAAATAAAAAGGATATTATTCTATATGGAGAGTCATTAGGAACTGGTGTAGCTACCGAACTAGCCTCAAATAATAAATTTGCTGGAGTTGTTTTAGAATCTCCATTTACTTCAATAGCTGATGCAGCAAAAATCTATTATCCATATTTACCGATTAACTTGCTACTTAAGGATAGATATGACTCTAAGAATAAAATAAAAAAAATTAATTCTCCAATTTTAATTATGCATGGGAAAAAAGATAATATTGTACCCCAAATAATGGGACTAGAACTTTTTGAAAAAGCTAATAATCCTAAATTTAGTTATTTTCCTGATAATGATGATCACATGATGGAGTATAACGAAGAATTACTTTCTAAGATAAAAAATTTTATTAATAAACTTTAATTTTCAATTCCTAATAAAGCTTTTGAAAAATATTCAGCATTAAAGGGTTGTAAATCAGTTTCTTTTTCTCCCATTCCAACAGCAACAATTGGAAGTTTAAATTTTTTACAAATTGCTAAAACGACTCCTCCCTTACCAGTACTGTCAAGTTTAGTAATAATTAAACCTGTCAAATCATGTATTTTACTAAATTCTTCAACTTGATTAAGTGCATTTTGACCAGTAGTTGCATCTAAGACAAGAATTACTTCGTTAGGATAAGAAGGGTCGATTTTTTTAAGGACATTAATAATTTTTTTGTACTCTTCCATTAAATTTTTTTTATTTTGAAGTCTTCCAGCTGTGTCAATCAAAGCTACATCAATTTCATTTTTTTTTGCAAATTCAGCAGTCTTAAAAGCCACAGAAGCTGGATCACTATTGATTTCGGATTTAATAATATCAACTTTGACTTTCGCAGCCCAAACTTGCAGTTGATCTATGGCAGCTGCTCTAAAAGTATCCGCAGCACCAAAAACAACAGATCTATTATTGTCTTTAAAATACTTCCCAAGTTTTCCGATACTAGTAGTTTTTCCAACCCCGTTTACTCCGGATACAACAATCACAGCAGACTTTGCATTTCCCATCAGGCTTAGATCTTTTTCGTACTTTTGAAGATTAATTGCTAATTTATCCGCTATCAGTTTTAAAATTTCTTTATGGTCTTCTAATTTTTTATCAACTTTGAAGTTCTCAAAATCTTTTCTTAGTTCTTTTGCAACTTCTACTCCTGCATCAGACGTAATAATTAATTCTTCAAATTCTGTAAGGACATTTTCATCAATTTTTTTTTTGGAAAATATATTTTTAAAGCCGGTAGACAGCCCATCTGAACTTTTACCTAATCCTATCTTAAATTTATCAAATAAACCCATTTAAATTTCAAGGCTAGTATGTTTTATTTCTGAAACTGGACCTCTCATAAATATATTGAGATCTGAATCCATTTTAATATTTAAACTTCCTTCTTCAAATTTAATATTGATATCATTTTTTGTTAACTTCTTGATAAATGCTACAACAGCAGTAGCACAAGCAGCTGTCCCACATGCTTTTGTTAATCCTGCACCTCGTTCCCAAACATTTACTGTAATATTATTTTCGTCATCTATTTGTGCAAAAGTAACATTGGTTCTTTCAGGAAATAATTCATGAGTCTCTATTTTTGGTCCTAATATTTTTAGATCATATTCAAAACAATCTTTAACAAAAAAAATTATATGAGGGTTTCCCACGTTGAGGCTAAATCCATCAGTAAATTTTTTACCATCAATATCTAGAGTTATATTTTTGTGATCTATCTTTTCTTTCAATGGAATTTTATTCCACTCAAATACAGGTTTTCCCATTTCCAGTTGAACATCTGACTCCCCAACAATTTTTGCATTAAGTAATCTATTATTTGTTTTTAATTTAATTTCCTTATTGTTCAAATCTTTGCTTAACAAGTAAGCTACACACCTGCTGCCATTTCCACATGCACTTACCTCTCCTCCATCTGAATTAAAAATGGTTATGGGATAAGTATTATTAATTTCTTTTTCAATAAATATAATTTGGTCAAATTCAATATTACGATGAAAAGACTTCAAATTTCCCAAATGAATTATTTTTTCTTTAGGTATACTTATAGATTTCTCTCTTCTATCTATGATAATAAATCTATTACCTAAACCATCCATTCTAAAAGCTTTAATCAAAGGCATATTAGTAGATTAGTATAATTATTCATTGACTTTTAAAACCCCAAATTGTAGTTTCCACGAACTTTCCGCAAATACTTAAGTTTTTGCGGTGCTCTTGAAAACAAGAGTGTCGACACTAGTCAGCGAAGGTTCGCCCACTAGTGCGATAGGTGTTGGACGTAGTAAAAATGTTTGAAAACTTAACAAATAAATTAGAAAATATTTTTTCTAAACTAAAAAGCGCTCCTTCCTTAACGGAAGAACAAGTGGACTCTGGCCTTAAAGAAATACGCTTAGCTTTATTAGAAGCTGACGTAGCGCTGCCAGTTGTGAGAGATTTCATTGAAAATGTAAAACCAAAAGCTATTGGCCAGGAGATCATTAGATCAACTTCACCTGGTCAAATGATAGTAAAGATTGTTTACGATGAATTAGTAAATATACTTGGTTCAAAGAATGAGGAGATTAACCTTAAAGCAGTTCCTCCAGTTTCTATATTATTAGTAGGTTTACAAGGGTCAGGAAAAACAACTACAGCAGCTAAATTAGCTAAGTTAATTGAAAAAAATCATAAAAAAAAAGTTATGCTTGTAAGCTTAGACGTTTACAGACCTGCTGCTCAAGAACAATTAAAATTATTAGCAGAAAAAAATAATATACAAAATTTACCGATCATAGATAAACAACTGCCGATTGATATTACTAAAAGAGCACTCAATGCAGCAAATCTAAGCGGTTCAGATGTTATAATTTTTGATACCGCTGGCCGAACACAAATAGATTTACCAATGATGTCTGAGATTAAACAAATTAAAGATTTAACAAAACCAGCCGAGACCATTCTAGTTGCCGATTCTCTAACCGGTCAAATAGCTGTAAACGTTGCAAAAGAATTTGATACAGCAGTCAACCTTTCATCAATTATTTTAACAAGAGTCGATGGCGATGCGCGAGGCGGAGCTGCGCTGAGTATGAAACACATTACTGGCAAACCTATAAAATATATTGGAGTTGGAGAAAAAGTTTCTGATTTTGAAATGTTTCACTCTGACAGGTTAGCCAACAGAATTCTTGGTATGGGCGATGTGGTTACGCTTGTTGAAAAAGCAGCACAAGATTTAAGTGAAGAAAAAATTAAAGAAACCGAGGAAGAACTTAAGCAGGGTATTTTTACAATGGACTCCTACCTTTCTCAATTGCGGCAAATGAAAAAAATGGGAGGCATGGAAGGAGTTATGTCGATGTTACCTGGTGTTAATAAAATGAAAGCTAAAATGGATCAAGCTAATATAGATGAGAGAATGCTTATTGAAAACGAGGCTATTATTTTGTCTATGACAAAAAATGAAAAAGAAAATCCAAAAATAATTAGTGGTTCTAGAAGAAAAAGAATTTCACAAGGCGCTGGAGTAGATGTTTCTAAAATAAACAAGTTACTTAAACAATTTAAAATGATGTCAGATATGATGAAAAAGATGTCACAAGGAAAAAAAATTCCATCCGGAATGATTCCAGATGAAATGCTCAATAAACTAAAATGAAAGGTAAAACATGTTAAGAATAAGACTATCAATGGGAGGAGTAAGGAAAAGGCCAGTATATAAAATAGTTATCGCTGATGGAAGATATCCACGAGACGGTAAATTTATTGAAAAAATTGGTTCTTACAATCCATTACTTCCAAAAGACAAAAAGGAAAGAATTAAAATAGAAGCCGAGAGGGTAAAATATTGGATGAGTAAAGGCGCTCAACCGACTCTTAGAGTTTCTAGACTTTTAGGTGAACTCCAAATTATGCCAATGCCGAAGCCAGGAAATAATCCTCAAAAAGCTATTCCTAAAAAGGACAGAAAAAAAAGTGCTGAAGAAAGTAAAGAAGCGCCTAAAGCAGATAGTAAAAAAGAAGAACCAAAAGCAGAAGCTAAAAAGGAAGAGCCTAAAAAGGAAGAACCAAAAGCAGAAGCTAAAAAGGAAGAGCCTAAAAAGGAAGAATCAAAAGATAAAAAATAAGGTTTTAAAAAATGCTCGAAGTACAAATATTTACTTTGTATCCAGATTTATATCCTGGGCTTTTAGATGTGGGTATCTATAAGAAAGCTAAGGAAAAACAAAAATGGAGTCTCAAAATTATAGATATTAGAGACTATGCTTTTGATAATAATCGGACAGTTGATGACACGCCTTTTGGTGGTGGAAGCGGTATGCTATTAAAACCAGATGTAGTAGCATCTGCTTTAGATAAAAATATAAAATCTAAAGAAAAAATAATTTACTTATCCCCTAAAGGCAAAAGGTTGGTCCAACGAGAAGTAAAATCTTTGAGTAAGCTTAAAAAAATAAATATTTTATGTGGTCATTTTGAAGGTGTTGACCAAAGACTTTTAGAGACACGAAATATTGAAGAATACAGTATAGGAGATTTTATTTTATCTGGAGGTGAGAGCGCATCATTTGTGTTCTTAGATGCCTTAGTTAGACTTCTACCGGGTGTCTTAGGCAACGCAAATTCTGCTAAAGATGAAAGTTTTGAGAATAATCTTTTGGAGTATCCTCAATACACTAAACCAAGAGATTGGGAAGGTAAAAAAGTGCCAGAAGTCTTATTTTCTGGCGATCATGCTAAAATAAAGGGGTGGCGTTTATCTCAATCTGAGGCTATAACACAACGCCTAAGACCTGATCTTTGGAAAAAATACTTAGAGAAAAAAAATGAAAAACATTGAAGATATAAATAAAGCAGCAATTCAAAAAATTACAGCTAACAAGAAAATTACTGAATTTTCTCCAGGAGATACTATTAAAGTTGGTGTAAAAATTGTTGAAGGTAAAAGAGAACGAATTCAGTATTTTGAGGGAGTTTGTATTGCAAAAAAAAACAGAGACTTAAACTCCTCTTTTACAGTAAGAAAAATTTCTTTTGGCGAAGGAGTCGAAAGAACTTTTGCGTTGTATAGCCCGAATGTAGATTCTATTAAAGTAATTCGATCAGGAAAAGTAAGACGAGCCAAACTATATTACTTAAGAGATAGAAAAGGTAAATCTGCTAGAATTGCAGAAAAAATCAAAAAGAAAATTGGTGTTGATGTATCTGTTAAACCAGAGGAACAAAAAGTTGTTTCAGTTGAGCCTGCAAAAGAAGCACCTAAAACTGAAGAACTGAAAAAAGAAGACAAAAAAGTCGAAGCTAAAGCTGAAAAGCAAACTAGCGAAAAAAAATAAAATTAAATGTCAAAAACTCTATACGATAAGATATGGGAAAACCATCTTGTTCACGAGCAGGATAATGGCACTACATTAATTTATGTAGATCGTCATTTAGTTCACGAAGTTACAAGTCCCCAAGCTTTTGAGGGACTGAGATTGCAAAAAAGAAAAGTTAGAAGACCAGAATTAACTTTGGCTGTTCCTGACCATAATGTTCCTACAACTGATAGAACAAAAGGTATTGATGATGAGGAGTCAAGAATACAGGTAGAGACATTAAGAAGTAATTGCAAGGAGTTTGGTGTAAAGCTTTTTGATGTGAACGACAAACGTCAAGGCATTGTTCACATTATAGGTCCTGAGCAAGGATTCACTCAACCTGGAACTGTTATAGTGTGTGGAGATAGTCATACTGCTACTCACGGTGCGTTCGGTGCTTTAGCATTTGGTATTGGAACCTCAGAGGTTGAGCATGTACTTGCTACCCAAACTTTAATTCAAAAAAAATCTAAAAATTTTAGAATAAATGTAAACGGAGAATTACCCAAAGGTGTTACAGCTAAAGATGTAATTCTTAAAATTATAGGAACAATAGGTACAGCTGGTGGGACTGGATATGTTGTAGAATTTGCCGGTGCTGTTATCCGCAATCTTAGCATGGAAGAGAGAATGACGGTTTGTAATATGACAATTGAAGCTGGGGCCAGAGCAGGCTTAATAGCTCCGGATGAAAAAACGTTTGATTATTTAAAAAATAAATCTATGTCACCCAAAGGCGAAGATTGGTTAAAAGCAGTAAAATTTTGGAAAACATTATATTCAGATAAGGAATGTAAATTTGATAAAGAAATAAATATTGATGGCAAAGATATTGAGCCATTAGTTACTTGGGGCACTTCTCCACAGGATGTATCGCCTGTAACTGGGGTAGTACCAGATCCCGAAAAAGAAAAAAATGAAGATAGAAAAATGGCTATGAAAAGATCTCTAGAGTATATGGGACTTAAAGCTAATACTAAAATCTCAGATATTAAAATAGATAAAATATTTATTGGAAGTTGCACAAATGGAAGAATTGAAGATCTAAGAGTTGCTGCAGAACTTTTAAGAGGTAAAAAAATTGCAAACAATGTAAGTGCGATGGTTGTTCCTGGATCAGGATTAGTTAAGGAACAAGCCGAAAAAGAGGGACTAGATAAAATTTTCAAAGAAGCTGGATTTGAATGGAGAGAGCCTGGTTGCTCAATGTGCTTAGGAATGAACCCGGATCAATTAAAACCAAGAGAAAGATGTGCTTCCACATCTAATAGAAATTTTGAGGGCAGACAAGGACGAGGAGGAAGAACTCATTTAGTTAGCCCAGGCATGGCTATTGCAGCTGCGATTAATGGC
>QBYC01000026.1 GCA_003283025.1 Pelagibacteraceae bacterium AG-325-C03 | reverse complement strand
AATATATCAAACCTTTAATCTGTACGTCTTGAAAGAAAATCTTTTTATTCCCCTGAGAAAATTTTAAATAAGAGATAAAAGGTATGCTGCCCAAAATAATGAATAAGCTTGCAATAATTTCTATATTTGAATTTTTAAAAAAACCTATAGAGTCATTATGAGTTGAAAATCCACCGGTCGCTATTGTTGTCATTGCATGACAGGCGCTGTCAAAAACTGTCATCCCAAATATCCAATAAAAAAAACCACAAAATAAAGTAAGAATTATGTAAATTGAAATTATGATAGCCGCAACCTCAATAGTTCTTGGTAATATCTTCTCAGTACTATCTGGACCTTCCATTTTAAAAAGCTGCATTCCACCAACTTTTAATAATGGCAAGATTGTAATAGCCATTACAACAATACCTATTCCCCCCAACCATTGCATGATAGCTCTCCACAATAGAATACTTTTATGACTATTATCCAAGTCAGAGATTATAGTTGCACCTGTAGTTGTTATACCCGACATACTCTCGAAAAAAGCATCGCTAAATGAAAATGTTTGACTAGATAATACAAAAGGTAAGCTTCCGAAAATTGCAACGGTTACCCAAGCAAGCGTTGAGAATAAAAAAGTTTGTCTAAGATTTAATTTTAAATCTTTTTCAAGATTTGCTAATATGCATAAAATTCCAATGAATATTGTTACGAAAGAAGATGATATAAAGCTATGGCTGTTTTCTTTATATATAACTTGCATTGAATAAGGCGCTAGCATTGATAGCCCCAACACGATTAGCAATATACCTATTAAGAAAAATACTGTTTTGTTACTAGTCATTAAAAATGAGATTATTTAAATAGTTTAAAAATTCAACTTAATATGACGCAATTATATCTGTATTTTGTATATAAAATTTAATAAACCATTACTATGCTAGATAATAACTTAATTCAATCTACATCATCTTGGCCATTTGTCGAAATTAGAAAGCTACTAAAAGATAGAAAAGATATTATTAAAAAAAAGAATAAAATAACCTTTCAAACAGGTTACGGTCCAAGTGGTCTACCACACATAGGTACTTTTGGTGAAGTTGCTAGAACTACCATGATGGTAAATGCTTTAAATCATATAGAAAAAATAAACCATGAACTTATAACATTTTCTGATGATATGGATGGTTTAAGAAAAGTGCCTGATAATATTACAAATGACCAAATATTAAAAGACAATCTAGGCAAACCCTTAACAAATATTCCAGATCCTTTTAAAAAATTTAACAGTTTTGGTGAGCATAATAACGAGAGGCTTAAACAATTTTTAAATAAATTTAAGTTCAAATATACTTTTAAAAGCTCAACAGAAAATTATAAAAATGGCATCTTTAATAAATCACTTATAAGAGTTGCAGAAAAATATGAAGATGTAATGAACATTATTCTTCCAACTTTACGAGAGGAGAGAAAAAAAACGTATTGTCCATTTTTACCTATTTGTCCAAAAACAGGCAAGGTTTTAGAAATACCATTATTAGAAATAGATAAGCAAACTGGAAAAGCAATTTTTGACAATAAAGGAGAAAAATTAGAAACAAGTGTTTTGGATGGCAATTGTAAATTACAGTGGAAAGTTGATTGGGCTATGAGATGGTTTACTTTTGATGTTGATTTTGAAATGTACGGCAAAGATTTAACTGAGAGTGCTATTTTATCTGGTAAAATTTGTAGAACTCTTGGAAAAAACCCTCCTAATGGTTTCGCTTACGAACTTTTTTTAGACGAAAAAGGAGAGAAAATTTCTAAATCAAAAGGAAACGGAATTTCTATTGATCAGTGGCTTAGATATGCATCGCCAGAAAGTCTATCTCTATACATGTATCCTAATCCAAAAAGAGCAAAAAAACTTTACACAGAGGTTGTACCTAAAACTGTCGATGATTATTTAACAAATATTGAAAAATATCCAAGTCAAAAGGAAAAAGATCAAATTTTAAATCCAGTTTGGCATGTACATAATGGAAAGCCCCCTCAAGAGAAAATTGTGATGCCTTTTTCAATGCTACTAAATTTAGTTGGAACAAGTAATGCAGATAATAAAGAAATTTTATGGAAGTTCATAAATAGATTTCATCAAGAGATTAAACCTAAAGATTATCCAATTTTAGATGGGTTGACCGAGTTTGCAATAAACTATTTTAAAGACAAGGTTGAACCGAATAAAAAATATAAAAAACCTTCGTCTAACGAGAAGGAAGCTTTAGAAAATCTTGTTTCAAAATTATCTGAAATTAAACACAATTTAAAACCGGAGGAAATACAAACTATTGTTTACGCCGCAGGTAAAGAAAACGGGTATGACCAAAATCTAAGAGATTGGTTTAAATTAATTTATGAAGTTGTATTTGGAGAAGAAAACGGGCCTAGGATGGGTTATTTTGTCAGCTTCTTCGGATTGAAAGAGACAATTGAGTTAATGAAAGATAAAATAACCAATAACTAATGTTTTCAATTTTAAGACCTTACATATTTTCGTTAGATCCAGAAATGGCGCATGATTTAGCTATTAAATCATTGAAAGCAAATATTCTTCCTAAAAGTTTTTTTAAAGTGGAAAGTGAAGAAATATTAGAGACAAATCTTTTAGGAAAAACAATTTCAAATCCAATTGGCTTAGCAGCCGGTTTTGATAAAAGTGCTGAAGTTTACAATTCTCTTTTTAAATTTGGCTTTGGTTTTATTGAAGTGGGCACTGTTACCCCAAAACAACAATTAGGAAACCCAAAACCAAGAATATTTAGGTTGGAAAAAGATCAGGCGCTTATCAATCGTCTTGGATTTAATAATCATGGGTCAGAAACTGTATCGAAAAGAATATCGAGCAACTACCCAGATGGATTTTTAGGAATAAACATTGGGCCAAATAAAGAAACAAAAAATAAAGAAGATGACTATTGTATTTGTCTTTCAAGACTTGGAATGTATGCAGGATATATAACAATTAACATTTCCTCCCCAAACACTGAAGGCTTAAGAGATTTTCATGATCAAGGAGAGATGAAAAAACTTTTAACTGGAATGAATAAAATTATAAAAGAAAAAAAAATTGAATGTCCAATAGCAATAAAAATATCACCAGATATTAATGATAATGAAATAAGCAAAATAGTTGAATTAGTTAGTAGCCATAAAATACAAGGTATAATAGTTTCTAATACAACAGACAGCAATCGTAATAATCTTTCTGATATAAAAAGAAATGAATCTGGCGGATTATCAGGGCAACCTCTTAAAGATATTTCAACAAATTTAATTAAAAAATTCTACAAAGAAACCAAGGGTAAGATTAAGATAATAGGCGTAGGGGGAGTGGACTCCGGAGAGAGTGCTTTTGAAAAAATAGCAGCAGGTGCTGATGCAGTACAACTATATACAGGCATGGTTTACAAGGGACCGGGTATTGTAAAAGAGATTAAAAAAGACCTAATATCAATTTTAAAAAAAGAAAATCTAAAAAATGTTAGTGAAGCAGTTGGAATTAACGCTTGACCCTAATGTATACAAGAATTATATAACACCAGGAAAAAAATTATGTCTAAAATATGTGAATTAACAGGAATATCACCTTTAAAAGGTCATAACGTTAGCCACGCTAAGAATAAAACAAAAAGAAGATTTTTACCTAATTTAAAAAAAGTCACTTTTAGAAGTGATATTTTAAAAAAAGATATTAAATTAAATGTAGCTAACGCAGCTTTAAGAACTGTAGATTTCAAAGGTGGTTTAGATAAGTTTTTAATATCAGCAAAAAACGCTAAATTATCAAAAAAAGTTAAAAAAATTAAAGCTTCAATTTCAGCAAAATCATAATTTTACAATGAATTTATTTTATAAACTCTCACTTCTAATGGGTTTAGTTGTAGCTCTTTCAAATTACTTAGTTCAATTTCCAATACAATATTTTGGATTAAATAAAATCTTAACTTATGGTGCTTTTAGTTACCCGATCACTTTTTTAATAACAGATTTAGCTAACCGTGCTTACGGCAAATTGGTAGCAAGAAAAGTTGTGTATGTAGGATTCACTATTGGAGTGCTTTTAACATTATTTGTATCAACTAATTTTTCAGATATTATTTCTATAAGAATTGCTATAGGTTCAGGAGTTGCATTTTTCATTGCTCAAAACTTAGATGTTCAAATATTTCACTCTTTAAGAAATAAAATATGGTACGTAGCGCCTCTAGCGTCATCAATAGCCGGATCTGCAACTGATACGTTTATATTTTTTTCAATTGCTTTTTACTCAACAGGAATACCTTGGGTGACTCTAGCTTTTGGAGATTTAGCCGTTAAACTATTTATAGCACTGGCAATGTTAATTCCATTTAGATTGTTAATGAAAAAGATAAAAGATTTTTCGGAAAGTTCATTTTCAGAAATAAAGAATTAGTGAATAGTTTTTCTATTTTTCTCAACAAAAAGATCAGTTAACTGGTTAATCATTACATCACCTAAATCCTGAACATCTGTAATTTTTACGGCTTGATTGTAGTATCTTGTAACGTCATGACCAATACCGATTGCTAATAATTCAATGTTTGTTTTATTCTCAATCCATTTCACTGTTTTTTTAAGGTTAGACTCCAGATAGTCACTCGTGTTTGTTGATAAAGTTGAATCGTCTACTGGAGCTCCATCTGAAATTACCATAAGAATTTTTCTTTCTTCTTTTCTTCTATCCATTTTTTTGTAAGCCCATTTAAGTGCTTCACCATCAATATTTTCTTTTAACAACCCCTCTTTCAGCATTAGGCCAATGTTATTTTTAGCCTGTCTCCAAGGCGTGTCCGCTGATTTATAAATAATGTGTCTGAGATCATTCAATCTTCCCGGTAAAGTCGGTTTATCATTTTTCATCCATTTTTCTCTAGAAGATCCTCCCTTCCAATGTTTTGTAGTAAAGCCAAGTATTTCTACTTTTACTGCACATCTTTCTAGTGTCCTTGACAGTATATCAGCACAAATTGCTGCTACTGAAATAGGTTTACCTCTCATTGAACCGGAGTTATCAATTAAAATTGTTACCAGTGTATCTTTGAATTCGATATTTTTTTCTTTTTTAAAAGATAAAGAATTGAATGGATCCATAATTATTCTTGGTAACTTTGATGTGTCTAATAAACCCTCCTCAAGATCAAAATTCCAAGATCTATTTTGTTTTGCCAAAAGTTTTCTTTGTAACTTATTTGCAAGTTTGGAAATGAAATTTTTGAGTTGCAATAATTGCTGATCTAAATTTTTTCTTAGTCTTGTTAATTCTGCTGTATTTTCTAATTCTTCTGCTTTAATAATCTCATCAAATTCTTCAGTGTAGGTTTTATAATTTATATCATCTAAAGCACTCTTTCCCTTTTTTCTTAAATCTTTTTGAGAACTGTCTTCTATTTCAACATCTTCTTCAGCTTGGTCTGATTCTTTTGCTTCATTTTCAAGATCAGGCATACCTGAGTCTATGGACATCTCTTCTTCTTTATCTTCTTTCTCTTTAGCTTGTTTTTTTTGGTTATCGGGTTTATTTTGTTTATCGTCTTTATTTTGTTCATCATCTTTTTTTTCTTCTTCGTCTAAATTTTCATCAAGATTCATATTTGTGATAAGTTTAGAAATTAATGAGTTAAATTTTTCTTGATCTAAAGTAAAATCGTTTAATTGTTTAATTTTATCTTTAAATTTATCATTTAAATTTTTCTTGTATAATTTTAGTTTATTATCAATTTGACTATTATTTTCAAAATCAAGGAACTTTGTTCTTAAATAATTTTCAAAGGATTCAATAATTTTATCTTCACTACTTTTAAGATCTAAGCCAGCTACCCTCTCGTTATAAAATATTTCAATATTGTTCTTTACTCCTTTAAAATAACTAGTCCCAATTTTTTCGCATCTAATTTTTTCTGAAATTCTATATAACTGTTTTGATATATTTCCGTCTGGTTCGTATTGTTTAAATGTCCTTGGATCAGAAAATCTGTGTCTCAGAGATTTCGAGTCGGCTATCGCTCTTATTTGATTATAATTTAGCTTATTATTAATTTGACTTAACTCCGGCAACCTAATTGAATTTTTTTCAGATTTAGAACTATCGTTGCCAAACGAAACTTCAATTTTTTCGGAATTAGATAAAGATCTAACTGTTGAACTTATTGCAGTTTTAAAATCAGCTATTTTCTCTTTTTTATTTTCCACTTTATAAAGTGATATTGATAGATGACTCTGGCAAATCTTCTCCAAAACATCTTTGGTAATACTCAGATATTATTTTTTTTTCTAGTTCATCGCATTTATTCAAAAATGTGATCCTAAAAGCATATCCTTGATCCTTAAATATACTTGTATTCTCCACCCAATGTAAAACTGTCCGTGGACTCATAACAGTAGAGATATCACCATTCACAAAACCTTTTCTTGTTAAATCGGCAACTTTTATCATATTTGATAAAAGTTCCTTGCCGTCTTTATCATTGAAGGTTTTATTTTTTGCTAGTACTATTTCTAATTCTTTTTCAAACGGAAGATAGTTCAATGTTGAAACTATATTCCATCTGTCCATTTGGCCTTGGTTAATTTGTTGTGTACCATGATACAAACCCGTTGTATCGCCTAAACCAACAGTATTTGTAGTTGCAAAAATTCTAAATAAATCGTGTTGTTGCAAAACTTTATTTTTATCTAATAATGTAAAATTTCCTTCACTTTCTAAAACTCTTTGGATTACAAACATTACATCAGGTCTTCCAGCATCATATTCATCAAAAACTAGCGCAACCGGATTTTGAATTGACCATGGCAAAATACCCTCATTAAACTTGGTAATTTGTTTACCTTCTTTTAAAACAATCGCATCTTTACCAATAAGGTCAATTCTACTTATATGACTGTCTAAGTTTACTCTTATGCATGGCCAATTTAATCTCGCTGCAATTTGCTCAATGTGTGTAGATTTTCCTGTTCCGTGATAGCCTTGAATTAAAACACGTTTATTAAAAGAGAACCCCGCTAAAATTGCTAAAGTTGTATCTTTATCAAATTTATAATCAGTATCTATTTTTGGAACATACTCGTTTTTTTTTGAAAAGGCTTTAACTTGCATATCGCTATCAAATCCAAAAGTTTGTTTTACTGATAACTTTATATCTGTTTTTTGCAAAAATTGCTCTGAACTCATTTTTTTCCTAAAGTTTTTTTAAGTTGACTATATGCTAAAGTAATTATTTTTAATTTATCCTCAAATTCTTTATTTCCTTGGTTTTTATCAGGATGATACTTTTTTACAAGTTCTTTGAATTTAAACTGAATTTGTTCCCATTTTACATCATCATTTAATTCCATAATGTATAGAGCATCTTTGTCTTGCTGTGACACTTTTGTTTTTTTAAAATCTCTATAATTTGAGCTTTTAAAGATATTTAATTTGTCATCTAAAGCATTATTCCACAAAATATTAAAGAAGTTATCAGTTGATCCAAATGTTTTTGTTGATTTGTGCCACGTTAAATCAGACTTTATAAAAAACTCAATTTCTTGATCACTCATATTTTCAAAATAATTCCAATTTTTGTTAAATATCTTTACATGGTTTAAACAAAGTAATCTGTATTTCTTGCTATTATCTTTTTCTACAGGTGCTTTATAAGCTCCAGTTTCATTACAATTTTCCCAATCACAAATTATTTTCATTGTGTAATTCTATATAGTAAAATCAAATTAATGAAAAATTATTTTGATGAAATTTGTAAAAAATTAAATGACAAAATAGAATTAGAGGAGATAAAGATTGTTGATAATTCTAATAAACACAAAGGTCATAAATTTTATTCACCAGAGAAATTTCACTTACATATTAAGATTAAATCTATATATTTAAATTCTTTATCAAGAGTAAGTGCACAAAAAATGATTATGAAAGTTTTAAACAAGGATCTTAAAACTAAAATTCACGCTTTGGAAATTAGTATTGAGAAATAAATTTACTTAATTTTTTTAAATTATCAATAGAGATTTTACCTTGATTTGGTAAAAGAGTTTTTCCAATATTCCTTAGAAGAATAAAATTAATTTTATCATCATTGTTTTTTTTATCATTTTTAAGATATGGAATTAATTTATTAAATGAGGCTAGATCTTTATATTTTTCATAAGTGTAGGTCAAATTATTTTTTGAATATATATTTTTAATACGCTCTAATATTTTATAAGAACAAATTTTCTTAACAACTGAAAGTTTTGTAGCAAAAATCATTCCTGCCAATACTGCCTCGCCATGAGTAATTTTTTTTGAATAATCATTTTTAATTTCAATTGCATGAGCAAAAGTATGTCCAAAATTTAAAATCATTCTGATACCTTTTTCATTAAAATCTTGACTGGCAAAGTATATTTTTATCTCACAACTTTTTTTTATAGCATATGTCAATTCTTTGTAATTTTTAGAAAATATTAGTTTTGAATTATTTTCAAGCCATTTAAAAAAAAATTTATCTCTGATAATCGCATGTTTCAAAATTTCAGCGTAGCCGCAAATTAATTCTTTTTTAGATAAAGAATCAATGAAAGATGTATCGCTAATTACTAATTTAGGTTGATAAAAAGATCCAATAAGATTTTTTCCATAATTAGAATTAATACCGGTTTTACCTCCAATTGCTGAGTCTGCTTGGGCAAGTAAAGTAGTTGGTATATTTATAAAATTCATTCCTCTTTTAAAAATACTAGCTACAAAACTAGTGACATCGCCAGTAATACCGCCGCCGACACTTATTAATAAATCAGAGCGATTAAAATTATTAAGCATCAGTATTTCTAAAAAATAATTT
>QBYC01000025.1 GCA_003283025.1 Pelagibacteraceae bacterium AG-325-C03 | reverse complement strand
AACATCCTTTCTTTTAAATATTTCTGTTAATTCATGGATTATAAGTGGATTACGTAAATCTGGTTTATCTGTTCCATATTTTTTCATTGCATCTCTGTAAGATATTCTTGGAAATATTTCATTTAAAATTTTCTTAGACGAAAATTGTTTGAATAAACTAACCATTAATTTTTCTACAACATTAAAAATATCTTCTTGTTCAACAAAAGACATTTCTAGATCTAATTGATAGAATTCACCAGGACTTCTATCGGCTCTGGCATCTTCATCCCTAAAACATGGTGCGATTTGAAAATATTTATCAAAGCCAGAAACCATGATTAATTGTTTAAATTGTTGTGGCGCTTGGGGTAATGCATAAAATTTTCCTGGATTTAATCTGCTAGGAACCAAAAAATCTCTAGCTCCTTCTGGACTAGAGGATGTTAATATTGGAGTTTGATATTCTAAAAATCCTAATTTTAACATTTCCGTTCTTATAAAAGAAATTACTTTTGATCTTAATATTATATTTTTATGCATTTCTTCCCGTCTAAGATCTAAAAATCTAAATTTTAATCTTATTTCCTCTGGGTAATCTTGCTCCCCAAATACTGGCATAGGTAAATCTTTTGCGTAGGATAATACCTCGACAGATTCTATAGAAATTTCAATTTTACCGGTCTTAAGATCTAAATTTTCAGTTCCACTAGATCTTTTTACAACCTTTCCACTAACTTTTAAAACTGACTCCGGTTTAGATTTTTCTAATACTGAAAAAAATTTATTATTATTTTCAATTACACATTGAGTCATCCCAAAATGATCTCTTAAATCTATAAATAGTAAATTACCATGGTCTCTTTTTCGATGTAACCACCCAGAGAGATAAACTATTTTGTTAATTTCTTTCTCAGTTAATTCTGAACAATTATGAGTTCTATATTTATTCATTTATTCAATACTTTTTTTATTAGATTAATATTAATTGATTTTCCAGTAGATAAAGATAATTCATCAACATCTTTAAGGAATTTAAATATCTTTTCATATGATCTATCCATATTATTTATTATAAAATCTGATATTTTAGGATTAACGCTTATTTGTTTATCAGAAAATGTTTTTGAAATAATTACTTTCAACAATTCATCAGTTGGCAGATCAATACCAATATAAACAAAACTGTTGATCCTGGACTGAAGGTCATTTAAGCTATAATTATTGTCTTTAATTGAATAAGTTGAATTAATTAGCACATGATTTTCCAGTTGCTTAGATTGGTTTAAAATAGAGTATAATAATTTCTCATCAATATTATTTTTAAAACTATCAATAATTAAACAATCTAAATTGTTTAATTCTTGTAAAATTTTATTATTAATCTTTTTAGCATCAATCAATCTAATTTTATGAATTTTCTTTTCTAATATCATAGCTAAATGTGTTTTTCCTGAACCTGAAGCGCCAAAAATGTTTAACCAATTACCGGGCCAAGCTGGCCAAGCTTCAATTAGCTTATAAGCAGAAAAATTATTATTAGATACGAAAAAATCTTGTTTATAATATTTCTTTACAAATGGAAATTTGAGTAAAAGTTGATCCATTCTATAAGGTTTTGATTTCCCATTGATCGTTTATGTATTGCAAATTTATATTCTCATTTTTTAGTTGATTAATTATTTTATTCATCTTACCTAAATATTTAATTCTTAAACTAATAAAATCTTTAGTGAATTCCTGAACAAATATATTTTCAACTAAATCAATATTTTTTATTCTAGATCTTAATTCAACTAAGTTGCTTTTCTTATTTAAATTTAATCTCACATTTAAAAAAGAAGGTGTTCTTATATCAATTAAATTTTCAGATTTTATTAAATTTATTAATTCCTTTTTTGTTTCAATAATAATATTATTTTTATATTCTTTTTTTGCTTGATCTAATTTTTCAATATTTAAATTTTTCGATATATTTTTATTTTGTATTTTGGCTTTTATATATACTTTATTTTTACCTTTTTCGTTATTTTCTATCAAAATTAAAGCTAAATTTTTTTTTTGGTACTCTTTTAGTAAAGAAGATACTTCAATATTGATTAAATTATTCTTATATCTATTTATTTGCTGAATTATCTCAATATTTTCTAGTGGTAGAATAAATTCTATTAAGTCAGTTTCATAAATGGAGTTCCAATTTTCATAAAAAAAATTATTGTTAAAAATAAATAGTTCAAGGTCTTTAATTAAAATAGGTAAAATATATAATTCTTTTTCAAATATATCTGAATACGAAATTCCATTCTGATAAAATAAATTATGTACTTTATCTTTATCAAAAGTAATACTAAAACTAACAAATTCGCCTTTTTTATCCTCTATTTGAATATTTGAAATTTGATAAAAAGTAACTAGTTGTTTTATCGTTGAAAAATTTAAATCTACTAGTTTTTGAATATCTTTCTTCAATAATATTTTTTTTATTAATTGATTAAACCCTTTTTTTACAGCCTTGTTGGCCAATGCTTCATTCGAAACTTTATCTTTCCTTTCAATCTCAATATTATTAACACTAAATATATTATTATCTGATAAAAGAGTTTCAGTTTTAAAAAAAACAATTAAAATAAATATTATTTTATAAAAGTTCATAAAAATTATTAGTCAATTTATAAATGAAAAAAAACGAAAATAGTTATAAAAAAAGTGGTGTTGATATTTCGTTAGCTAATAAGTTGGTAAAACATATATCTTATTTATCCAAAAAAAATGTCAAAAAAAAGAATAGTTATTCTCAAAAAGATATAATTGGAGGTTTTGGTTCATTATTTGATATAAGCAATATAAAAATAAGTGAACCGGTAATAGTTTCTTGTACTGATGGCGTAGGAACCAAAATTGATTTAGCAAATAAATTTAAAAAATTTGATACTATAGGTATTGATTTAGTGGCTATGTGTGTAAATGATTTAATAGTGCAAGGCGCTAAACCATTATTTTTTTTAGATTATATAGCAGTTGGTAAATTAGATTTTACTAAAACTAAAAGTATTATAAAAGGTATTTTTAAAGGTTGTGAGATTTCCAAATGTAAATTAATTGGTGGCGAAACTGCTGAAATGCCTGGTATTTATTCAAAAAACAAATTTGATTTAGCTGGATTTAGCGTTGGTATAGTTTCAAAAAAAAAAATTCTACATAAAAAAAAAGTAAAAAAAAATGATATTGTTTTAGCAATACCATCTAATGGAATTCATTCTAATGGATATTCATTGGTAAGATCAATTGTTAAAAAAAATAAAATTCCTGATAATTTAAAAAAAGAAATTCTTAAACCTACTAAAATTTATTCTAAAGAAATTTTAAAACTTACAAACAAAAATTTAATTAATGCAGCTGCTCATATTACAGGTGGTGGTTTAATTGAGAACTTGTTAAGATCCATTCCAGATAAATTTACTTTAAATATAGATCTCTCTAAGATAAAGATTTTAAAAATTTTTAAATGGTTAAAAAGTAAAAATATTTCAGATCAAGAAATGATGCGAACTTTTAATTGTGGAATAGGATTTTGCTTAATTGTTCACAAAAAAAATTTTGAAAAAATAAAAAAATTATTTCCTAAAAAATATACACCTTATGAAATTGGTTATATTTCAAAAAATAAAGAGAAAGTAAATTTAAAAAATTCTTTGAAATGGTAAAAAAAAATACTTGTGTGTTCATATCAGGAAAAGGATCAAATCTTAAAAATCTTATTTTACATTCAAGGGATAACAACTTTCCGATAAAAATTAGCTTAGTTGTAAGTAATAAAAAGAAAGCGGATGGTATTAATTATGCCAAAAAATATAACATACCATATATATTTGTTGATAATAATCGTAACAGTTGTGAAAAAAAAATCTTATTAAATTTAAAAAAATTTAAAATATCTTTTATTTGTCTCGCTGGTTATATGAAAATCATTTCAGGGTATTTAATCAAAAATTACGAAAAAAAAATAATTAATCTCCATCCATCTCTTCTTCCTAAATTTAAGGGCCTAAATACCTTCTCTAGAATGTTAAAAAACAAAGAAAAAAAAGGAGGATGCACAGTCCATTTCGTCAATGAAAAATTAGATGGTGGAATTAAGATTGTTCAAAAAAGTTTTTTCATAATGGATAATGATAATGAATTAATATTAAAAAAAAAAACTCAAGAGCTTGAATACAAAGCTCTTCCGGAAGCTATAATCAAAATTTTTAGAAACACTTAGGTTTTAAAAAAAAATTTTATTTCGTTTTTCGCGTTATCAATTGAGTCTGATCCATGAATAGAATTTTTATCTATTGAAATTCCATATAATTTTCTGATTGTATTTTTTTCAGCATTTATGGGATTAGTTGCCCCCATTAACTTTCTATTAAACAAAACTGCGTTTTTGCCTTCTAAAATCATTACTATAATTGGCCCAGAAGAAAGATAAGAACATAAATCGTTATAAAAGGGTTTAGATTGATGAACTTTATAAAACTCAGCAGCCTCATCTTTTGTAATTTGAATTTTTTTACTTTCCTTAATTTTTAAATTATTTTTTATAAAAATATTTTTAATCTTGTCTGATAAATTTCTCTCTACAGCATCGGGTTTGATTATTGATAAAGTTTGTTCTACTTCACTCATAGTTTTCTTTTATAAGTTTATTTAACAACCTAACCCCAAAACCAGTAGCTCCACCAGTATTTAAAGCTCCTCCATATTTTGAAAAAGCCATGCCAGCTATGTCTAAATGAGCCCAAGGAGTTTTATTTATAATAAATCTTTGTAAAAATTGTGCTGCTGTTGTAGATCCTGCTCCGCCTACATAATTTATATTTTGTACATCTGCATTTTTGGAATTCATAAGTTTGTCGTAATTTTTATGAAGAGGCATTCTCCACAATTTTTCTTCAACTTTTTCACCAGCACTCAAAATCTGATTGGATAATTTGTCGTCATTGGAAAATAATCCAGCATATTCTGATCCCAAGCAAACTATAATGGCACCAGTCAAAGTAGCTAGATCAATTATAAATTTTGGTTTATATTTTTCTTCAGTAAATGTTAATGCATCAGCTAAAACCAATCGACCTTCTGCATCTGTATTTAAAACTTCAATTGTTTTTCCGCTATAAGACTTTACAATATCTCCTGGTCTTTGAGCAATACCACTAACCATATTTTCAACAAGTCCAACTACTCCTACTGCATTAATTTTTGCTTTTCTAATTGCTAAGCTTTTCATCAAACCAACTACTGCAGCAGAACCTGCCATATCATAAGTCATATCTTCCATAAATCTTGCTGGCTTCAATGAATAACCTCCTGTGTCGAAGGTAACTCCTTTACCTACAAATGCTAATGGCTTTGATTTATTTTTTGCTCCATTCCACTCTAAAGTCACGAGGTATGATCCCCTTATGCTTCCCATTCCTACGCCAAGCAAAGCATTCATACCGAGTTTTTTTAATTTTTTTTTATCATATATATTTATTTTTAAACCAACTTTGCTTAGTGACTTTAATCTTTTGGCATATTCGTCTGGATGTAAAATATTTCCAGGCTCGGATACTAAATCTCTTGCAAAGAAAGTACCCTCTTCAACAGCCCGAAATTCTAATTGTTTATGAGTAGATGGTTTATTTTTATTTCCAATAACATTTATAGAAATTATCCTTGAGTCTTTTTTTGTTTTATATTTATTGAATTCGTATGATTTTAATTTAAAACCATGTAAAAAATGACCTAAAAAATTTTCATATTTTACAATCACACTTTCTGAGTTCAAAAAATATTCACTATCTTTTCCGTAGTTTACTTTTTTATAAAACTCAGCTCCTAAATTTTCTATATCTGACGACTTTAGATTATTCTTTATTGATATTATCACTATTTTCCTATTTGAATTAACTTCAAAAACTAGCAAATTTTTTTTAGTATCGTTCGATTTAATTAAATCACTAATATAAGCAAACTCTGAACTTGAAATATTATCTTTAAGTTTACTGATGTTAAACTTGTAATCAGAAAACAAGACTAGATTAGATAAAGATTTGTTAAATGTATTTTTTGAGTAATTAATTGATACAGGCATAATTTATACTTATTATTTATATTGTTTTGGAGTTATATATGATCAAATATGTGAGATTTCAACGTTAAATTTACAATAATTAAACCATTGATTGAATTTAATAAATGGATGCATTATCAATATACAAAAAATTACAATGCTTCAAAACAAAATTTATCAGAACTTTTTTGTTGAAATTATAAGAACATTTTTAACAATTATGCTTAGCTTTTGCTTAATAGCTTGGACGGTAAGAGCTGTAAATTTTTTAGAGCTTATAGTTGATAATGGTTATCCTGTCTTAACATATTTTAAATATTCCTTGTTGAATCTATTTGGTTTAGCTCCGAAATTCATTCCATTATCTTTTTTAGTTTCCTTAATTGTTTTCATACTAAAACATAAAAATGATAGTGAATTTATAATTTTATGGACATCTGGAGTTAAAAAAATTCATGTTGTTAATTTATTAATGATAACCTCTTTTACAGTATTGATATTTTATTTAACTTTATCTGTTTTTATTGCTCCATATGCTCTAAATAAATCGAGACAACTTTTAAATGAAGATCAGTTCAATTCTTTTTTACCAACAATTAAATCACAAAAGTTTAGTGACACGTTTAAAGGATTTACGTTCATTGTTGAAAAAAAGGAAAAAAATGAAATTAAAAATATTTTTTTACATGATACTGGAAGTAATCTAAATAATCTTTCTTCAGATCCTTCTAATACTTCAAGTACTACTATTATTGCAGAAAAAGGAGTTGTTGATAATAGAAATTTATTTTTAATTGATGGAGAAATTATTTCCTCCTCTAAAAATGGTAATGAGAATGAGATAATTAAATTTGAACAGCTAAGCATTAATCTAGATAATTTATCAACTACAACAATTAAACAAACTAAAATTCAGGAAACTTCTACATTAAAACTTTTGAGTTGTTTCAATAAAAGATATGAAAATACTAAATTTTGTTCAGATGAGGTAAAAAAGGAAATTATACCTGTTTTAATAAGACGTTTAATATTACCTTTATATATTCCTGTAATTACAATTATTTGCTCCTTTCTACTGCTTAAACAGAGAAAATTTTTTTTAAACAAAACTTCTGTATTTATTTATAGTTTTTTATTACTGTTATTTACTGAATTGGTAATTAAATATACGGGTTTAAATTATTTCTTAAGATTGTTTTATATTACAGTACCATTTTCACTTTTATTTTTTTTATATCTTTTTTTATTTTATAAGTCAGCAAAGGAAGTTAAATAAATGAATAATATAGTTTTAAATTATTTATTAAAAAATTTTTTAAAAACATTTTTGATTGTGCTCGCAATTGCCTATAGTTTTGGTATAATATTAAATCTTTTTGAGGAGATAGAATTCTTCAAACATAGTAACGTAAGTGTTTTTGTTCCTTTATTGTTAACAAGCATATTTGTTCCTAGTTTAATAATTAACCTTTTACCATTCGTAATTTTTGTTTCTAGCATGGTATTTATGATTAAGATAAGAAATAATAAAGACCTTTTAACTTTGAAAGTATATGGTTATTCGAATGTTAAAATATTTTTTATTCTTGCTTTAACATCATTCATACTTGGATGGTTTATTCTTTTCATCGTCAATCCCATGACATCTTCAATGGTAAAATATTATGAAATGACAAAATCAAAACATGCTCGTGATATTGATCATCTTGTAACTTATAATAAAAACGGGCTTTGGATAAAAGAAAATATCAATGATGCTGATAGAATTATAACAGCTGCAAGACCAAATGGATTAAATTTAGTTGAAGTTACAATTTTCCAATTTAAAAAAAAATATAGCTTAGACAAGAAAATTTTAGCAAAAAGCGCGAATATTAAATCGAATAATTGGATCTTAAATGATGTAACAATCTTTGAACTTAAAAATGGTATATTAGTTAAAAAAAAATTTGAAAGTTACCAAATCAAATCTAATTATAATCACAAGAAGATAAATAATTTATTTAATAATTCTGATACCATTTCCTTTATGGAACTTTTGACTGATCAAAAAAAAATGTTAAATAATGGATATTCTAAACAATTTTTAAATGAAAGCTTACACTCTAGATTAGTTTTACCCTTCTTTTTATTTTTGATGACAGCCCTTGCTTCAATTTTAACTATGCATACACTAAAAAAATCAGATAATTTTAGATATATAATATTAGGCTTAATTGTAAGTATATTAATTTATTACTTTAAGGATTTATCAATTGCTTTAGGGAAAACAGATAGAATTCCATTAGTTATATCTATTTGGGTGCCTATAATAACCTTATTTTTCTTTAATATAGTTGGGGTACTGCAAATAAATGAAAGATAATATTTTAATTTTTATCATAACAATTTTTTTTTGTTACAATATTCAAGCTGAAGAAATATTTATAGAAGCAAAAAAAATTACCCTGGATAAAGATAAAACGACCTCTGTATTTGAAAATGAAGTAAAAGTTACAGCAAAAAATAAAGTAATCACGGGAGAATATGCAAGATATAATAAAGAATCAGGACTACTTATAGTCAAAGATAATGTAATTGCGGTAGATAATCTTAATAATGAAATCAAAACTGAATACGGTGAATACTTTGAAAAAGAACAAATTTTTATAAGCACCGGCCTCACACAAATAAAAACACCTGAAAATTATCTTTTAGAGGGTGAAGATATAATTGCAGACAACAATAAAAAAATAATCAAATCAAATAAAGATTCTATTTTAACAGATCAAGATAATAACGAGATATATCTAAATAATTTTGAGTACAATGCCTCAACAAATATTTTTAAGTCTGTTGGATTTATTAGAATTGAAGATAAATTTGATAATGTATATGAATTTTCTCAAATTTATATTGACACAAAAAAGAAAGAAATTATAGGAACTGAC
>QBYC01000024.1 GCA_003283025.1 Pelagibacteraceae bacterium AG-325-C03 | reverse complement strand
ACAACCTAAAACTATATTTTTCATCTGAGTGTGCCGAATTTGTGCCCAAATAATTAATTAAATTTTTATTTGTGATTAATATTTTTAAGTCCTTTTTTTACTCAATATTCTTATCAATCTTCATTGCGATTACATTAGCTTTAATTTTTGCAACTGAAGATCGTGAATGGGTTAAATGCTCAGATGAAAAAGATTTATATCGATATGTTTATGATGGCTGGAAAGTCGATAAAGTTTTAAAAAACGGAGATATCACTTATACGGATGCCGGACAAAAACTTTATTATAAAGGAGAATACCCAAGAATATGGTTATCAAAAAATGATAGTTTAAAAGCATTAAATTTTGGTTGGAGATGTTATCATCTTGAAGGAGCTGAACTAAACTTTAAAAAAAAATGAGCAATTCGCATAATCTTTATTTAAAAGTCTTTAGACACACGAACGAGAGCAAACAATTTCAAACTCAAAAAGAAATCGATTTATTAGAATATTGCAAAGGAAAAACTTTTCCTAAAAATTGGGTACATATTCATACAATTCTAATGTTAGATAAAATTCCTAGATATTTAGCAGCTCATTATTATTGTTTAATTCTTGCTGCATGGAATTTTTCATCAACTGAGGATAAAATTAAACGATTTCATAGACAAATATCTTATGGTTGTAGAAGAGGAGAAACTATTTACAATAATCTTAATAATTGGATTAGATCTTTAAAAAAAGAGGACTGGTATTAATAAATGTATTTTTATTGCACAACAAAAATAAAAAACTATTACAAAGTTGGGATAGCAGAGAGTTTAGAAAGAGTTAAAAAACGTCTAACATCATATAGATCATCTAATCCAAATGTTAAAATTCATTTTTTTTCTGATGTAGGACACCATGGGGAATATTTAGAATATTCTTTTAAAAATAAATTTCGAGATTACAGAATTGGCAGAAGTGAGTGCTATAAATTAAAATATGATGTTATATACAAACATTTTTTAAAATATATTCACAAATTTAATCTTCTTCATCATTATTGGTATCATAACACACTTTATATATCTAACTATTACATCGATAAATATACTCCTGATAATGAATATAAACTAACAGAAAAAGAAACAGATAAATTTACATTGATAAGCGGTTTTATTCCTGTTGCTAAAATGAACATATTAGGCAGAAGATCCAGGAAAAAAGTTCAAAAACTTTGGAAACACGAAGTCAAAATCCTTGATTTTAAGAATATCCCTTTGAAAAAATATGAAAACAAATATTACAAACATTTAAAAGAGAAATGGTATGGGTGCATGAGAGGATATGCAGATAATGAAATGGAAAAGTTTTATGATAGAGAATTTCAAATTAAACAAATTTTTAAACAGACTGGTTGGAATGGATTACATGACTATGTGAATAAAAAAGTGTTTAATGAGATAAATAAAATTAAAAAAGGTTTTATAAAAAAATACCCGAGCGATAGTGTTGGAATTAGATTTTTGGACAGAAGTGAACAAAGGCCTTTAGAAAGTCTTGCCTTTCATAGGAGAAAATTAATTAAGAATTTATTAAAAGAGAAACATGATTTTTTAGATTTGTTATCTGCTATCTCGGAACATTTTCCTTCAAACGATAAATTAGAATATCAAAATAACTTATCAGCTTTGATTCAACGTATTGCTTATAAGGCTCCAGAGGATATAAATACTTCATTAGTCAACTTATTTAAACAAATTGAAAAATCACAAAACATTGATAAAAGATTAATAAGTCAGTCAAAGAGAAAAATTTTAAAATCCTCATTAAAACTTGTTAAAAAATAAATGTTATCTGAGTGTGCCGAAATTGTGCCGAAAGATATATATAAAGTTGTATTAAAATTTAATTGCTTTGATTTTATTGGTAGCGAGGGGCGGATTCGAACCGCCGACCCCAGGCTTATGAGTCCTGTGCTCTAACCAACTGAGCTACCTCGCCAATTTTGAAGTTTATAATATATTTAGTAAACTAAATCATCAGTTTAGTTAATATTGAATATTGCTTTAGTTTGTAAATTATATAGTTAGTATTATCGTAAAAACGGCCACAGCTGAAACTGCTGCAACTCCAAGTGCTATGTTTCTCTTTTTTTCAATTTTTTTCTCTTCTTTTAATCTTGATAGTAAGTCTGTTACTTTTACTTTATTTTGAGAATATTTGAATTCAGGTCGTTTGTCATTAGATTTAAAATAAACGCTCATATTTAGATTCTAGAGAAAATTAAAAGTATTAATATACCTCTGAAGATCAAAATGGGTTGAAATCTTGACTCAAAATGATTAATCACGCATTAATTTTGATGTTGGGTCGTGTATAGGATTCTTTTCTAGACTAAGAGCGTATTTTTCCCCCTCTACTTCTATAAAAAGATTATTTTTATCCAAAATTTCACCCTTAATATAAGCTAAACAAATGTTCTTATTATAAATAAATGAATAATTAGAACTTGTAGTATATCCTACAATTTGTGTATTTTGAAATATTGGCTCATCACGAAGTAGTAAAGGATTTCCTGGGTTAAAGTTTTCTTTGAGAGAAAAAAGATCTAATTTATTTTTAACAGGTTTATTTTTTAATTTTTCTAATACTTCTCTACCAATAAAGTTATTATTTTTGCTAAAATTAACTGCAAATGATAATCCGGATTCAAATGGATTATTCTCTGAAGTAATGTCATGACCCCAATGTAAGAATTTTTTTTCCAGACGTAGTATATCTAAGGCATGCATTCCTGAAAAAGTGAGTTTAAATTTTTTTCCTAATTTTTTTATTTTTTTAAAAAAAAAATTAGTTTTTTTTATTGGTATGTAAATCTCCCAGCCAAGTTCACCAGCAAAGGATAATCTTTGAAACCAGGTTTTTATATCTAAAATATTTAAATATTTTCCCCTTGCAAATAGAAAATCCTCTCTAGAAAAGTGATTTCCGAACAGTTCCGTAAGAAATTTTCTACTATTCGGACCGAATATACCGATGCATGAATATTTATCCGTAACATCTTCAAATTTAACTTTTTTTGTTAAATTTTTTAAAATATGAGATTTATTGTGACTTCTTGCTAAAGCAGGGCAAATAATTCTAAAGTAATTTTTTTTTAAACAACTCACTGTAAGATCTGCCTCTATTCCGCCTGATGAATTTAACATTTGCGTATAGGTAGTTCTTCCCTCAATATTTTTTATATTATTAGCACAAAGATATTGTAGTTGTTGGTGAGCAAACTTCCCGCTCAGTTCAAACTTCACAAAAGGAGTAAGATCAAAAAAACCTAAATTATTTCTAGTGTTAATACACTCTCTTTTTGCTGACTGAAACCAGTTTTGAATTCCATAACTATATTTGTAACTTGGTTTTTTTTTACTTGAAAACCACATTGGTCTTTCAAAACCAGCCACTTGACCAAAACAAGCCCCTAATTTTTTCAAATCATTATGATAAGGTAAAAGTTTTATATCCCTTGAAGTTTCTAATTGTTTATAAGGCCAGTGCATTTTAAAAAGATTACCAAGGGTCTCTGTTGTTCTTTCCTTAATAAATTTTAAAGAAGAGTTAAATTTTTCAAATCTCTTTACATCCAAGCTAAATAAATCTTGATTGGTGTGACCTCTGATCATCCATTCAGCAACTATTTTACCCGCTCCACCAGAAGATCCGATACCAATACTATTAAATCCACAACAAACATAAAAATTTTTTATTTCTTCTGTTTCTCCTAAAAGAAAATTACTGTCGGGTGTAAATGACTCGGGTCCAGAAAAGTATTTTTCTATTTGGAGATTTTTAATTATTGGAATTCTTTTTGCTGCTAAATTATGTAACATTTTTATATATTTTTTATCAACTTTAAACTCACCAAATGAAAAATTATTAGGTACTTTACCATTTTTTTTAAAAGCATTTTTCGCATTAGGTTCAAAAATACCTAACATTAATTTTCCATGATATTCTCTCGTATACAAATATGTATTTGGATCTCTGAAAGTTGGAAGATTTTTTGGTAAATTTTTATAATCCTCTGTAATCATGTAAAAATGTTCATTAGGGTATAATGGTATACTGACTCCAGCAGCTTCTCCGATTTGCCTAGACCACATTCCCGAACATAAAACTATATACTCACAATTGATTGTTCCTTGGTTGGTCCTTACTCCTCTTATCTGATTATTCCTTTTTAAAATTTTTTCTAATTTACATTTTTCTATAATCTTTACTCCTTTTTTTTTTGCTGCAATTGATATATTTTTCGTTAAAATTTCTGGATCTGCTTGACCATCTTCTGGTATATATAAACAACTGAGAACATCATTATTTTTTGCGATTGGGTATAAGCTTTTAAATTTATTTTTATCAATAATTTCAATATTTAAATCAAATAATTTAGACATTGTTTTTTGTCTTAGAAATTCTTGTTGTCTTGATTTAGTAGTGGCTATATTTATCGAGCCAGTTTGAATAAAACTCGTATCTAGACCAGTAATATTTTTCAGGTTGTTATAAAATTTAACTGAGTTTTTTCTTATTTTTGTAATTTGCGGAGTTGTTCCTAATTGAGTAACCATCCCGGCTGCATGCCATGTAGTACCTGACGTTAATACATCTCTTTCAATTAATACTGTATTCCAACCATTATTTGCTAAATGATAAGCTGTGGAACACCCCGCAATACCACCTCCGATCACAACCACTTTAGCTTCCTCTGGTAGTTGTCCCATTTTAATTTTTTAATAGTTCAGATGCTGGCGTATATTTTAAGTCTAATGCGTCTGAAACACCTTTGAAAGTAATATTTCCTTTATAAATATTTAATCCTGCCAAATAGTTTTTATTTTCTATAAGAGTTTTTTTATACCCTTGATCGGCTAATTTTAATAATAGTGGTAAAATTGCTTTATTAAGTGCCATAGTTGATGTTCTTGGCACACCGCCAGGCATATTAGCTACACAATAGTGGACAACATCGTCAACTAAATATGTTGGGTTTGCATGAGTGGTAGGTTTGCTTGTTTCTACACACCCTCCTTGATCAATCGCAACATCAACAATTACCGAACCCCTTTTCATAGATTTAATCATCGCTTTTGTTACTAATTTAGGTGCTTCTTCTCCAGGAATTAATACCCCTCCAACTAATAGATCGCATTTAGATATCAATTTTTTCAAATTTGTTTGATCACTCTCTGATGGAATAATTTTGTCTCCGAATTTTTTATAAAGTTCTTCTAATCTTTTTTTTGATTTATCAACTATATAAACATTTCCCTTCATTCCTGTTGCAATTATTGCAGCATTTTCTCCAACAACTCCTCCGCCAAGAATAACTACATTAGCTGGATCTACTCCCGGTGCGCCTCCTATTAATAATCCTCTGCCTTTTTGATTTTTTTCTAAAGCGTGAGCACCGGCCTGAACGGACATTCTACCTGCAACTGCACTCATTGGGGCTAGTAATGGTAATCGACCAAAATCATCTGTAACTGTTTCATACGCAATACAAATTGACTTTGTTTCGATTAAACCTAATGTTAAATCCTTAGCGGCAGCTAAATGAAGATAGGTGTATATAATTTGACCTTCCCTGATCATCTTTACTTCATTCATTTGAGGTTCTTTAACTTTGACTATAATTTCTGCTTTTTTATAAATTTCTTTTGGAGTTTTGATTATTTTTGCACCAACTTTTAAATAATCCTCGTTAGTAAATCCGGACTCAAATCCTCCATTATTTTCAACTAATACTTCATGATGTTTGTCTGTAAGAACTTTAACACTATCAGGTGTTAATCCAATCCTATGCTCTTGAAGTTTAATCTCCTTTGGAACTCCGATGATCATTTACGACTTTGAATAGTTTAAAATACCTGTTCTTAATTTATCAATAATTTCATCAATATGTTTTTTTTCACAGATAAATTGCGGAGCAATTATTAAGCTATCACCAGTATTTTTAAAATTTACACCTGCTTCGTAACAATGTTTAAAAGTTTGAAAACCTGATTTCCCAGGCTTATCTTTCATCTTCATTTCTATTCCACCCATCATTCCATATCCTCTTATGCTCACAACTTCTTTCAAATCTTTTAATGAGTACAATCCATCTTGAAAGTATGGTGACATTTCTTTTGCTCTGTTAAAAATATCTTCTTTATCAAAAATATCTTGGACAGCTAATCCTGCTGCAACAGCTGCAGGAATTCCTGAGTAAGTGTATCCATGAAATAGTTCTGGTGTTCCCTCTGGATTTTTAGAAGAATCGAGTACTGCATCATATATTTCCTCTTTAACTGCAACTACTCCCATAGGAATAACTCCATTTGTTGTAGCTTTAGCCATTGTAATCATATCAGGTGTAACACCAAACTCTTGTGATGCAAAGGCGGAGCCAGTTCTGCCCCAGCCAGTAATAACTTCATCAAAAATTAAAAGAATACCGTACTTATCACAAATTTCTTTTATTCTTTTTAAATAACCTTTTGGAGGTACTAGTGTTCCAGTTGACCCTGCTATAGGTTCGACTATGCAGGCTGCAATATTTTCTCCACCAAAATTCGTAGCTATTCTCTCTAAATCTTCAGCCATCTCAACACCAGTATCCGGTTGACCTTTAACAAATTTATGTTCAGGTAAATGAGTGTGTCTCATATGTTGAACGCCAGGCATTAATACACTTGCAAAAGTTTTTACATTATTAACCATTCCCCCCACAGTAGTCGCTCCTATATTCATACCGTGGTAACCTCTTTCACGGCCGACAAATCTAAATCGTTTTGAATCACCTTTCGCCCTATAATATGCAATAGCTATTTTTATTGCTGTCTCTACTGCAGTAGATCCACAAATAGTATAAAATATTCTATTAATACCTTCAGGAGTTTTCTTAGCTATTTTTGTTGCAAGTTCAAATGATCCACCGTAACCTTGGTTGAAAGGTTGACAATAATCTAATTTTTCTAATTGCTTTGAGACAGCTTCAGTAATTTCTTTTCTTCCGTGACCAAGTGGATTACAAAATAATCCAGAGCTAGCATCTATCATTTTTTTACCTTGATGATTTATTAAATAAACTCCTTTTGCATCTGTAATCAATCTTGGATTTTTTTTAAAAGTTTTATTATCTGTAAAGGGCATCCAATGCTCATTTAGAGAGTTTGGTACGTTTGTTCTGTTTGAAGAGCTCATAAATCGATTAGTAGTCATTTGTTTAATTAAATCAAGAAATTTTGTATTCAACCTTTAATTGAATCTCAAAAGATCAGTGATCGCCTATTATTTGAAGGGGGTTGAAAACTAAACATATCAAACTTTCAAATTGTACCTATTTACATCAATAAAAATATAATTTTAAATCCATAAAATTAACAAACCATATGGGAGAACTATGAAAAAAATAATAAGCACAGTTCTTGGGATTTTATTTGCGTTTACTCTAACGGCTACAGTAGCTAATTCAGCTGCAAAGGAAGTAAGAGTTGCGTATTTTTTGGAATGGCCATCGCCAAATCTTGAGGACATGAATAAAAAAGCATATGCAAAAGCATTAGGTGTACCTGTTAAGTGGACTAACTTTACTAATGGTGTAGCAATGACTGATGCTATGTTAGCAGGAGATATTGATATCTCTTACTCACAAGGTTTAATGCCTTACATAAACGCAGTTAAAGCTAAAGCACCTATCAGTTTGGTTGATGTTGCAATGGAATACGGAATGGGAGGAACAACTTGTGTTACTTCAAATAAATCTGGTATCACAAAAGCAAATGCTTCTGAACTTGAAGGTAAGAAAGTTGCGGTTCCTCTTGGAACTATGGCTGAGTATGTTTTCACAGAAAGTATGAAAATAGTAGGTGCTGACAGAAAAAAAATGGAAATTATTGCAATGGATCCCGAAGAAGGGGCTGCTGCATTGGTAAGTGGTGATGTTGTAATGGCGTGTTTATTTGGAGGTAACTCTATTAAGTCTGCAACATCTGTTGGAACAAGACTTTTAACAGTTGATGAAGCGCGTGCAGGGGGTATCATGGGAATAGATATCGTTTCTGTAACGAACAAATTCATGAAAGAAAATCCAGGAATGGTAAAATCTTTTGTTGAATTAACTCATGAAGCTAATGAAAGATTCAGAAATGGTAAAAGTGATTTAAATGCTATGTCTAAAGAGTCAGAAATGAAAGTTGCTGATATGAATGACACTTTAAGTGGCTTTAAATTCTTGACACCAAAAGAAACAAAAAAATCTATGAAGAGTGGAAACCTTTCTAAATTTTTAAAAGGTTTTGATACACCAAGTGGTACAGTAAATACTAAGTTTTTACCGTAGTTCTTGAACAAAATTATAGGCATCAATCAAAAAAAATTGGTGCCTATTTTTTTTTTAAAATATCTAATATAGTTATCTTATGAGCGATCTTGTTTCTCACGATCTAAATATGATATTTAAAACACCTAAAGGGGAAACAGTTCACGCCCTAAAAGATTTAAATTTTACGATTAAAAAAGGAGAGTTACTAACTGTATTGGGTCCTTCAGGCTGTGGAAAAACTACTTTACTAAATATAGCTGCAGGTTTCATAAGACCAACGTCTGGAAAAATTGTTTTAAATAATAAAGAAATAAATGGCCCAGGTGTAGACAGGGGAATGGTATTTCAGCAAGGAGCATTGTTCGAATGGCTTACTGTAGCTGAAAATGTAAATTTTGGTTTAAGGATGAAAGATCAAGATAAAGCTTTGACAAAAAAGAAAGTTAATGAATGGCTTGAAATAGTTGGATTAAAAGGTTTCGGTAATACCCCTACTTATCAATTATCTGGAGGAATGCAACAAAGAGTAGCCTTAGCGAGATGTTTAATCAATGATCCAGATTTAATATTAATGGATGAACCATTAGGTGCTCTCGATGCTTTGACTAGAGAAAAAATGCAATCTTTAGTTCTCAAAATTTGGAAAGAAACAGGTAAGACAATTATTCTAATAACGCATTCAGTTGAGGAGGCACTGTTGTTAGGCGAAAAAGTATACGTAATGGCCCCAAGACCAGGAAGAATTCATCAGGAGTACAATTTACCTTTCGCCTCAATGGGACTTAAGCAAGATCTAAGAGATGTAAAAAATAATAAAGAATTTGTATCCAAAAGAGAAGAGATACTTTCAATGATTTGGGATATGGAAGAAGAGATTATGGGAAAAGAAATTTAAATGATAACTGGTTTTCTTACTTTCATATTCTTCTTTGCTATTGTGGGATGCATTTTATACGGAAGAAAATTA
>QBYC01000023.1 GCA_003283025.1 Pelagibacteraceae bacterium AG-325-C03 | reverse complement strand
AGCAATGATAAATTTTTTATAAAATTATTTGATAAATTTATACGATTTTCAAAAATAATATGATTAAACTTTATAAATTGTCCTGGAGAAAGATATGGATTTTTTTTACATAGGGCTAATTCAATATTATGAAAATTAACAAGTTCATCTATTATATTAATTCTCTGATCCTCATTTAAAATAATCTTAATTTCTAAGCATCTTGAAATTATTGTTTTCATCAACAATTTAGTATTATTATTAATCAAAATATTGAAATTATTATCATTAGGTTCTTCAATTAACTTTAGTAAAGCATTTAAACTATTAATATTAAAAAGTTCAATATCATCTAATATTATAAATCGGTTTTGATTGAAGATTGTTGACTTTAGAATTGTTGATTTTAACTTTCTAATATCATCTATTTTAACTGATTTAAAATCTTCTCCATTTAAATATATTATGTTAGGAAAAATATCATTATTAAATTGTTTGTGTAAATTTGAAGAAGGAGACAAAGAACAAATTTCGTCATTATAATTTTCTTTATCAAATATTGAAAATAAAAAATGATTAATTAATGTGGATTTTCCGGTCCCTTTGTTTCCTGAAATTAAAAGAGTTTTTGGCAATTTTTTATTTTTATAAAGATTGCATAAAAAATCAAAATTTTTTTTTAATCCATATAAATTTAATGAATTTTTTGGATTAAAAAATGAAGGAAAATTCATTTAATTTTTAAAGATTTATTGACAATATTAAAAATTTTATTTTCTAAAGATTTGTCATTTAATGATGAGTCTAAAATATAATAATTTTTTTTATTTTTAGCTAATTTAAGAAAAGATTTTTGCACTTTTGTATAAAATGACTGTGCAAAATTATCGTACCTATTTTTAGTTTTTCTTTTTTTTAATCTAATTTTTGAAGTTTTTACAGAAACTTTAAGAATAAAAACAATATTAGGTTTTACACCTTTTAATATTTCCTTATGTATATTATTTATAAAATGATTACTAACCTTTTTCCCATGAACCTGATATGCTAAGGTGGAGTCTGTAAAACGATCGCATATAACAATTTTTTTTTTTAATAAAGAAGGTCGTATCTTATTTTTGATATGCTCATTTCTTGCTGCTAAATATAAAAGTGTATCTGTATATTTATCAAATTTTTCTTTATTGTTTTTTAAAAAATAGTCCTTCAAAATTAAATTTCTAATTAATTCTGCGCTTTTTGTTCCACCTGGTTCTCTAGTTAAAATTACATCAATTTTTTTTTTTTTTAAATTATTGAATAATTTATTACTTTGGTAAGATTTTCCACAACCTTCTACACCTTCGAAAACTATAAAAAAAGGTTTTTTTTTATACATCTCCCCAAATCAAATAATTAAGAGAAGTTAGTAAACTTTTAAAAAAATTAACTTTTCTTAAATCTTCTGTAGCATATAAAGGAATACTTTGTATATTTTCATCTTTTTTGGATACAATAATTTTAGCAACTTGTTGGCCTTTTTGAATTGGGGCAGATATAGGCCCATCATATTTAAGTGTGACAGTTAGATATTTTATGTCTTTTTTATCTATCGTTACATAAAAATTTTCTTTTGTAGTAGCTTTAATTTTATCTTTAATACCTAACCAAACATCTAATTCAAAAAAAGACTCCCCTTTTTTCGAAACTTCAAAAGTATTTGTATTTCTGAAACCCCAGTTTAGTAATTTTAGAGACTCTGAACTTCTTAATTTTTTTGTTTCAAATCCAGAAGCAACTGCGTGCGCTATTTCATGACCCATTACAATTGATAAAGCATTAGTATTTTGCGTAATTTTTAACAAACCAGTATAAACGGCAATTTTACCTCCAGGCATACACCAAGCATTAATTACCTTGTCGTTATCAACAAGAACATAGTCCCAACTAAAATTTTGTGTTGGATCTTCTTTACCTTCTTTTTCAAAAAAAGAACTCACAGCTTTTTCCATTTTTTTTCCTATTTCTCTTATCTCCATTAATTGAGATCCACTTGTTATTAATTTTGATTTACTTCTAAAATTTTCATAAGCAGCGGCAGCTTGTCTATTTATACGTGCCTCAGGTATAATACTTAATTGTTTTCTTTCTGTAATTGGCACTGTTGAACAAGATGGTAATAATAAAGAGCAACAACTACAACCAAAATACCCAAGAAATTTTCTTCTATTTATGTTATACATATTCTATTGATGATTTTAAATAATAAATTATTAATTGCAATTTTTATCTTGATATTAATTTTTATTATTTATTCAAGTTATTCTTAATTAATGGTTGAACAAAGCATAAAAAAATCTATTTTTGCTAAAATTAGAAATAATTTTATCGCTGGTATCGTCGTACTGATCCCTATAGGTATTACGTTATATTTAACTCTTTTTTTAATCAGAATTTCTGGAAAAATAATTCCTAAAGAAATTAATCCGAATAATTATCTACCATTTGATATCCCCGGAGTCGAAATAGTAATAGCACTGATAATTATTACATTTATTGGCTGGTTATCTTTATCTTTTTTAGGAAAAAAAATTTTTGAAATTTTAAATAATATTTTAAAAAAAATTCCTATCTTAAGAACTATTTACTCAGCAATAGGTCAAATGACGGAGTCTTTTACGAAGACAGGCAATGATCAAAAAAGTGTTGTCCTTTTTGAATATCCTCGTAAAGGAATTTGGGCCGTTGGTTTTGCTACAAAAAAAAATGAGGGCATAATTAAAAATAAAATTAAGGAGGAAATTATTAATGTTTTTGTTCCAACAACGCCAAATCCTACTAGTGGTTTTTTATTAATGATTCCAAAAAACGATCTTATTTATTTAGATGTTACGTTCGAACAAGCCTCAAAATTTATTGTTTCAGCTGGAACAACAAATATAGATTAGATCTCTTTAACATTTATTATTTCAGCTCTATCGAATAATTTTAATAAAAATGAATATTTTTTTTTATTAATTTCATCTCTTATATTCAAAACATATTTTTCAGCTAATTTAAATAAATCTTCATGTATTATAGGATCTGCAAATCTAAAATTTTTCAAACCACTTTGTTGAAAGCCAACTAGATCACCATAACCTCTTATTTTTAAATCCTCTTCTGCTATAAAAAAACCATCGTCAGTTTCTTTAAGAATTTTTATTCTTTTGACTGCATTTTTAGTTAAGCCATCTTTAAATAATAAAATACATGTACCTTGTTTTTCGCCTCTACCGACTCTTCCTCTAAGTTGATGAAGTTGAGCTAAACCAAATTTGTTAGCATTTTCTATTATTATTAAGTTTGCATTAGGAAAATCTATACCCACTTCAATTACTGTTGTTGAAACAAGAATAGATATTTTTTTGTTTAAAAATTTGATTAATATATTTTCTTTTTCTTCTTTTTTCAAAGCACCATGTATGAGGCCTACTTTACTAGGAAATTTTTTATTAATTAGTTTAAACTTTTTTTTAGCAGAGGAATAATCTAAAAAAGAGGACTCTTCAATTAGAGGACAGACCCAAAAAATTTGATTATCTTTATTAATTTGTTTTTTTATAAAAGGCCAAAGTTCATTAATTTTTTTTTCAGGTTTACTTAATGTTATTATTTTTTTTCTTTTTGCCGGTTTTTCATTAATTTTTGAAATGTCCATATCTCCATACATTGACATCATCATTGTTCTTGGGATGGGTGTAGCAGACATAAGAAGCACATCACAATTATCTCCACCCTTAATTGCCAAATCACTTCTTTGTTTTACGCCGAATTTATGTTGTTCGTCGACAACTGCTAGTCCGAGTTTTTTAAAGGTAATTTTTTTTTGAAAGAGAGCATGTGTTCCAATTAATAATTCAGTTTTACCGTTTGATAAGTTATCTAAAATTTCTTTTCTCTTTTTAGAATCTGTTTTACCTGTTAAAAAATCTATTTTTAGATTAATTTCTCTAAAAATTTTTTTTGTAAGATCAAAATGTTGTTTAGCCAATATTTCAGTAGGGCTCATTAAAGCACATTGATAGCCACTTTTGATTACATTAACGATAGCTAATAAACATACAATAGTTTTCCCTGATCCCACATCTCCTTGTATGATTCTAAACATTCTATTGCTACTAATTAGATCTTTGTTTACCTCAGCTAAAACTTTCTTTTGACTGCTAGTTAGCTTAAAAGGTAATTTAGTAATTAATTTATTAATGTAATCGATATCAAATTGTTTTGGAATTTTATTTTTTTTAATTCTCTTTCTATTTTCAGATAATGTCAAAAAGTTTGCTATCAGTTCATCAAAAACTAATCTTCGAAAACTTTTAGATTGATTATTCTTAGAGTCTTTAGATAAATGGAGATTTTTTATGCTTTCATTCCAGCCTATTAAATCACTTTTTTTTATAAAATCATTTTCTAACCAGTCATCAATTACCGGCACTTTATTAATTACTTGTTCACTTATTGATCTATATTTTTTTTCATTAATTCCTTTTGTTAAATTATATTTTGGTATATTTTGTATTACGTATTCTTGATTTTCTATCGTGGTAACATAATCGGGATTAGTAATTTGATATTTCTTATTAAAAAAATTTACCTTACCGCTTACTACAATCCATTTATTAATAGGAAACAATTTTCTAAGATAACCCTCACGACTGTTAAAATACACTATATCTATTTTACCCGTTTCATCTTCACAAATAATTCTATTTGGTAAATTTCTTAATCTTGGAAAATTTAATTTTTTTACTTTAACCTTTATTGATTGTATTTTTCCAACCTCTAATTTATTTAATTTAGATATTTTTGATCTGTCCGTTTCCGAATAAGGTAAATTTAAAATGATATCTTTAATTTTCTCTATTCTTTTTTTTTTAAGATATTTAGATAATTGAGGTCCTACACCTTTAAGTTTAGTAATTTCATCAAATATAAAATCTTTTTCCATATAAATGTTTAAAATATGTATAATATAATTTTATGAACAATGAATTAGAAATATTAAAAAAAAGATTAATTTATCGAGCTGGATACAGAGGGACAAAAGAAATGGACATTCTGTTGAGTACATTTGTTAATAAAAATATTAATTCTTTTGATAAAAATCTTTTAAATGAATTGGAAAGTTTTTTAAATTTTGATGATGAAGTTATATTAAATTTCTATCATTATAATATAGTTGAAAAAAAAATTGACAAAAATGAAATTTCTAAAATTTTTAAAGAATTTAAAATTTAATGGCGGAGAGGGTGGGATTCGAACCCACGAACGAGTTGCCTCGTTGCTGGTTTTCAAGACCAGTGCTTTCAACCGCTCAGCCACCTCTCCCTGAAATAAATTTAAGTTCTTTAATACTATCAAAGAGATAAAATAACAATAAATAATTGGAATATTGTTTGCTAGTTAGTACTCGTAAATTATGATAGTTAGTAAAATGTTTAAATTAATTTTTAGTTCTTTTATTTTATATTTAACAATTTCTATTAATTTATTTGCAATAGAAGATTTTGATAAATGGTTGATTAAATTCCAAACAAAAGCCATAGAAAATGGAATTTCAAAAGAAGTTGTTTATGACATAATGTCTGAGGCAAAATTTTTACCTAAGGTTATTGAGTATGATCGATACCAACCAGAATTTTATGAAGATACATTCAATTACATTAAAAAAAGAACTTCAAATCGTAAAGTTGAAGATGGAATTAAACTTTATAAAAAAGAGAGGAAAATTATAGAAATTATAGAAAAAGAATTTCAGGTAGAAAAAGAGTTATTATTAGCATTAATGGGAATCGAAACAAATTTTGGAAAATATTTAGGAAAAATGGACATAGTTTCCTCTTTAGCTACGCTAAGTTTTGACAAAAGAAGGAGCGAATTTTTTACAGCAGAACTATTAATTCTATTAAGACTTGTAGATAAAAATATTATTAATAAAGATATCCTTTTTGGATCTTGGGCAGGGGCTTTTGGTAATTTTCAGTTTATGCCTAGAACTATAAGAAATTATGCAATTGATTTTAACAAAAATAGTATAATTGAATTAAAAAATATAGAGGACTCTTTTGCTTCTGCTGCAAATTATTTACAAACTATTGGATGGAAAAAAAATCAGCCTTGTTTTTATAAAATTGAATTAAAGGAAAATATTCCAAAAAAATATCTTAACTCGTCTGCAAGAAAAATAAAAAGTAAAAAAAAAGTGAGCTTTTTAAAAAAATATATTAAAAATTATGAAAAATTAAATTTAAAAGAAAATTTTACTGCGGCAATAATTATTCCCGATAAAGATATTGTTCCAGGCGCAGAAACATTATCACCAGCATATATAATTTTCGAAAATTATGAAAAAATTTTGCACTGGAATAGATCTTTAAGATTCGCTTTAGCTGTATGTACATTAAAAGAAAGTTTTCAAAATGAAATTTAAATTTATTTTAATTTTTATTTTTTTTTTGTCTTGTTCTCCAAATTCGTCCTTAACTAATCAAAAAAAAACATATACATCTAAGGGTTTTGCTTTCATTTATAACGATCTTGATTCTATTAATAAAATTATTAAAGGAAAAATGGATAATGAAATAATGCAAATATCACATCAAAATCTTAAAACAGGTGCACTAATTAAGATTATCAATCCTAAAAATAAAAAAAGCATCGTTCTTAAAAATATAAAACGAATTAAATATCCTGATTTTTATAAAATTTTAATTACAAAGGTTGTTGCTGATAAACTTGAACTTAATATTGATTTGCCTATGATTGAACTAATAGAAGTTAAAAAAAATAAATCATTTGTAGCAGAAAAAGCAATAATTTATAGTGAAGAAAGAAAAATATACTCAAAGGCTCCAGTTGCGTCTGTAGAAATATCAAATATTTCAAAAAATAAATCACAAAAAATAAAAGTTCTAGAAGAAAAAATTTATATACACGTTGCAACTCTTTACTCTGTTGATACTGCTGAATTTTTAAGAAAAAGAATCATTAAAGAAATACCTGAGTTTAAAAATAAAAACTTAAAAATTAAAAATATTAATAATGAAGAAACAATGGTTATTTTAGGTCCATATACCTCTGTCAATTTATTGAAAAATGATTACATTAAACTCATAAAATTTGGATTCGAGGAGCTAGACGTTTTTATCAATGAATAAATTATTATTTATAATAATTGTTTTACTAAGTTTTAGCACTTATGTCTGTGCAAATCCTAATTTAAAAGCTAGAACAGGTATTTTAATTGATTATCATTCTGATGAAATTTTGTTTGAATTAGAACCAGACGCCCAAATTTATCCTGCTTCAATGACAAAAATAATGACATCGATTGTGGCCTTTGATTTAATAAAAAAAAATAAATTATCATTAGATGATAAATTTATAATTTCTGAAAATGCATGGAGATTATCTCAAGCAGGTTATTCATCTATGTTTATTATGATTAACGACCAAGTATCTGTTGAAAATCTCTTAAGAGGAATAATAATAGCTTCGGGAAATGACGCTTGTGTAGCATTGGCTGAAGGTATTGCGGGATCCGAAGAAAATTTTGCAAATATGATGAACGATAAAGCTGGAGAAATAGGAATGACTTCGACTAATTTTACGAATTCATCAGGAATAAATGATCCTGATAATATTTCTACAGCTAGAGACATTGCTTTAATGTCAAAATATTTAATTCAAAATTATCCAATTTATTATGAACTTTTCTCTGAAAAAACTTTCACTTGGGACAGGACGGGTGGAGAGGTAATCAAACAAGGAAATAGAAATCCACTATTATACAAAAATGTTGGAGTAGATGGAGTTAAAACAGGTTATCTAGCTGTAGAAAAGTATTCATTAGCAAGCTCCATGAAAAAAAATTATAGAAGGTTAATCGCAGTTGCTTCTGGATTTGAAACAAAAAAATTAAGAAGTTCAGAGTCTCTAAAATTACTAAACTGGGGTTTCAGAAATACAAATACTTTTGAAGTTTCGAAAAAAGGGGAGTCTTTTTTTGAATTAGATGTTTGGTTAGGTATTAAAGATAAAATTAAAGCTACTACAAAAGAAAATTTTTATGTAACGATAGATAAAAAAGACATAAAATATCTAACTGTCACACTTAAATATGATGGGCCTATATCTGCCCCAATTCAAAAAGGCCAACAAGTTGCTAAAATTATTGTATCCAAAAAAGATGAAAATATACAAAGTATTCCTTTATATGCTACAGAAGATTTAAGAAAAGTTAATTTTTTTAAAAGTTTACTAACTTCTCTTAATTATTTGATTTGGGGAGATGTATAAAAAAAAACCTTTTTTTATAGTTTTCGAAGGTGTAGAAGGTTGTGGAAAATCTTACCAAAGTAATAAATTATTCAATAATTTAAAAAAAAAAAAAATTGATGTAATTTTAACTAGAGAACCAGGTGGAACAAAAAGCGCAGAATTAATTAGAAATTTAATTTTGAAGGACTATTTTTTAAAAAACAATAAAGAAAAATTTGATAAATATACAGATACACTTTTATATTTAGCAGCAAGAAATGAGCATATCAAAAATAAGATACGACCTTCTTTATTAAAAAAAAAAATTGTTATATGCGATCGTTTTACAGACTCCACCTTAGCATATCAGGTTCATGGGAAAAAGGTTAGTAATCATTTTATAAATAATATACATAAGGAAATATTAAAAGGTGTAAAACCTAATATTGTTTTTATTCTTAAAGTTTCTGTAAAAACTTCAAAAATTAGATTAAAAAAAAGAAAAACTAAAAATAGGTACGATAATTTTGCACAGTCATTTTATACAAAAGTGCAAAAATCTTTTCTTAAATTAGCTAAAAATAAAAAAAATTATTATATTTTAGACTCATCATTAAATGACAAATCTTTAGAAAATAAAATTTTTAATATTGTCAATAAATCTTTAAAAATTAAATGAATTTTCCTTCATTTTTTAATCCAAAAAATTCATTAAATTTATATGGATTAAAAAAAAATTTTGATTTTTTATGCAATCTTTATAAAAATAAAAAATTGCCAAAAACTCTTTTAATTTCAGGAAACAAAGGGACCGGAAAATCCACATTAATTAATCATTTTTTATTTTCAATATTTGATAAAGAAAATTATAATGACGAAATTTGTTCTTTGTCTCCTTCTTCAAATTTACACAAACAATTTAATAATGATATTTTTCCTAACATAATATATTTAAATGGAGAAGATTTTAAATCAGTTAAAATAGATGATATTAGAAAGTTAAAATCAACAATTCTAAAGTCAACAATCTTCAATCAAAACCGATTTATAATATTAGATGATATTGAACTTTTTAATATTAATAGTTTAAATGCTTTACTAAAGTTAATTGAAGAACCTAATGATAATAATTTCAATATTTTGATTAATAATAATACTAAATTGTTGATGAAAACAATAATTTCAAGATGCTTAGAAATTAAGATTATTTTAAATGAGGATCAGAGAATTAATATAATAGATGAACTTGTTAATTTTCATAATATTGAATTAGCCCTATGTAAAAAAAATCCATATCTTTCTCCAGGACAATTTATAAAGTTTAATCATATTATTTTTGAAAATCGTATAAATTTATCAAATAATTTTATAAAAAATTTATCATTGCT
>QBYC01000022.1 GCA_003283025.1 Pelagibacteraceae bacterium AG-325-C03 | reverse complement strand
TGACTAAGAAATCCAATACACTTAGACCTCTGTTATTATTAAAAAATAAAATTATTTTTTTTTGTTTCAAAGTAATGTTACTAGTAATACTTGTAAGAAGGTAGTTACGCACTCATTATTGTATGTTTGAAAAATAAGTGTTTTATCTATTCTTATTATCTTATTTGAATTGCTACTTGAGACCCATCTTTTGAAAATGCTAAAAATTTGTAATCTTTTTCATCAAATACTTCTTGCAAAGCTTTGTATTCACCAACATCCCATCCTGAAAAATTATATAATTCATCGAATAAAATTATAGATCCACTATTTAAATATTTTTTCAATTCTTCTAATGCAAATTTTGTACTCTCATATGTATCAAGATCCATATGTATAAATGAAACTTTAGTATCTTTTTCTTTAATAAATTTTTTAAGAGTGTCTTGTACTCTTCCTTTAATTAAAATTACATTATTCTCAACTTTTGGGGTTTTTCCTTTCAAATTAAAATATCCCTTTGGATACTCCGTTCCCTCCCAATCCTCATTTAAACCTTCGAAAGAGTCAAAACCATAAATTTTGTTATTTCCTATTTTTTTTGCAAACAAATTAATAGACTTTCCCTGAAAAACTCCAAATTCTAAAAATAAATTATCATCTTTATTAATTTCTAAGGCTTTTAATATTGAATATTCTTTAATTTTTTTTTCTTCAAGAAATATCGCTGATTTAAAAAATTTTTTAAAATGATTATAACTTTTTATTTCCTCCTCTTCGTAAAACATTTTATGAGCTGTAAAATAAGATTTTTTAGGTTGAATAATAATATCAGGCATCATATGCTTTTTTATTATATTTAATATTTTTCTTATTGAATGTAAAATGGGTAAAACCAAAATTTTTATTAGCTTAACAAACATAACTTATCTCCTATAAAATAACTCTTTGTACCAATTAATATATTCCTTGTATCCTTTAGAAAGAGGCCATTTAGAATTGTAATTTATGAAATTTTTTGCTTTCTTTGTAGATAAAGTTCCCCTTTTTGGCATTAATTTATCTCTTTTAGTATATTGGATTTTTAGTTTTGGGAAATCCTTTTTAAGAATTTCTATCAATTTATTAATAGGTTGAGCGTTTCCATAAGTTATATTAAAAATATTATTCAATGAATTTTTATTTTTTATTATCTCAATAACCCCTGCTACGAGATCTTGTATGTAAGTAAAATCAAGTTTTTCTTTTCCGTCACCTTCAATATTAATTTTTTTTTGATTAAGGCAGTTCTCTATGAAAATTTGACCGACCCGTCTACTAATACATCTTTCACCATAAAGAGCTGAAGGCCTTACTATAGTATAAGGTAATTTAAAAACCTGATGATATGATTTTATAATTTGTTCTGCTGAATATTTAAGTGCAGCATAAATCCCCAAAGGCTCACATTTATCGTCTTCATTAACTACGTTTTTTTTAAAATTTCCATAAACCATGCTAGAAGAGAGAAAAATAAAATGATCAACTATTCCTCTAGAATTGTCTAAAGAATTTTCTAAAGTTCTTAAACTATGATCAAATGTAGAGTGCGGATCTTTATTTGATCTATTAGCATGCGATACTGCAGCTAAATGGACTACTACACTAGGTTTAAATTTATTAAAAACTTTAGATAATTTGTGATAATTTCTGGCATCTATTTTTTTGAGAGGAATCCTGTATTTTTTAATTAATCTAATTCTTTCTTTTATAATTTTCATAGAAAGTTTTGGATGAGGTAAATTATTAGTATTTTTTTTTATAGAACCCAAATTATTAATGGTTAATCCATCAACAATCATTACGTTTGCTTTTAAAGATTTCAATTTTAACGCTAAATTATGACCAATAAAACCTGCTCCTCCAATTATAAGAATTTTCTTATTTTTCAACATTTTATAATTTATTTCTAAATGATTTAATTGGTCTCAATCCATCAGCTGGGTCTGCTCTAAATTTTCGTTCAGAATTTTCGTCACTTGAAATTCTTTTAAAATACCCTCCATCAATTTTTTTTTCATTTTTCAAGTATTCTATTAAATCTTTAACTTTTTGTGGTGACCAACAATGCTTTCCACCAACATTTTCCCATCCTTTATCATCGATATCAACATGTAGCTCGACGTAATTCGCTTTGTGTTTTTTTATAGCAGAATAAATAAGTAAATTGTTTACTGTATGATCGGACCATCCTACTTCACAATTAAACTTTTTTTTTAAAAATTTTATAGAATTCATATTACAAGCCATAACATTTGCCGGATACGATGATACACAATGAAGCAAACTTATTTTTTTACAATTGTTTTTTTTCAAAATTTCGTACGATTTTTTTACCTCATTATAATTAGACATTCCCGTAGAAAGTATGACTGGTTTTTTAGTTTGTGCGCAAGAAATTAGTAGATCTGGCCATGCCATCTCATATGACGCAATTTTGAAAAAATCAACATATTTTTTTAAGTACTCGACTGCAGAAAGATCAAAAGGTGTACAGGAAAATTTAATTTTTTTTTTTTTACAGTATTTAGAAATTACAGGAATAAATTTTCTTGGGAGTTCCCTTTTGATTTTTTTTTGAGCAGATTTAAATAATTTGTAGGCATCTTTTGAAAATAATTTATCAATTTCAAAAAGTTGAAATTTAACAGCGTAAAAACCATATTTTTTTGCAAAATCTACAAATTTTAAAGCTCTTTTAAGATTGCCATTATGATTACTACATACTTCGGCTATAAATTTAGTGTGAATTGAAACTGATCTCATATATACACGATTTATTCTAATAACTTTTTTTACAAAATTTAAATTTTTTTTTCAGAATCATAAGTTAGTTTTTTTATCACAAAAAAAAGGTTTTGAGTTTTTATTATGAAAACAGCACTTGGCATTTTCACAAAAATAACAGTTAGTTTTAATAAAATAAGAATTATTGGATTATTTTTGTAATTATCTTCTTAAGGTTATAAGATATAAAATCTAAGTTTTTTCTTGAAACATGTGGACCAATCGGTAAACAAATAATCCTATCACTAAACGCACTTGCGATAATATAATTTTTGTTATTAATTTTATATTTTTTTTTGTAAAATTTAAGTCTTGGCACAGGATGTGGATAATATATACTGCTGCCAATTTTATTTCTCTTTAAAAAGTTAATTATTTCAAATCTTTTTGGAGCAATTTTTTTTGAAAGTAAAATTGAAAAACAATAACAACTTCCATTAACTTTCCCATCTAAATTAGGTATAATAGAAATATTTTTAAAATCTTTAATTTTTCTTTCTAAATACCTGAAATTATAAAAACGTTTTTTGAGAAAACTTTTAAATTTTGAGAGTTGAACTATACCAAGCGCTGCATGTAGTTCACTCATTCTATAATTAAATCCTAGGTGATCAACGTCATACAATCCAGGGTACAATCTTTGGTCTAAACTTTTATTATATCCAAAGGCTTTTTTTTTTCGTAGTAATTTAGAATATTTTTTACTATTCAAAATTATCATCCCACCTTCTGCAGTTGTAATATGCTTAACTGGATAAAAAGAGAAAAAACCTGCATCCCCTATTAATCCTACATGTTTTTTTCCTACTTTGGCTCCCAGAGCAAGTGCGCAATCTTCTAGTAAAAATAATTTATATTTTTTTGATAATAATTTCAGTTTATTCATATCAACGGGATTGCCTAAATAATGAACAACAGTTATGGCTTTTGTTTTTTCAGTTATTTTTTTCTCAATTAAATCTATATTTATATTTCCTGTTGGATATTCACTATCTACAAAAATTGGTTTAGCTCCTGAAAGTTCTACTGCGTGAGCAGTCGCAACGTGTGTTTGAGCAGGTATAATTACCTCATCTCCATCACCAATATTGAGAGTAAAATAAAATAAATGCATTCCTGCAGTGCAAGATGATACAGATATTGCGTCTGATGCACCTGTGTATTTTTTAAATTCTTTCTCAAATTCTTTTGATTTTGAACCGTGAACTAGTGTTCCGCTTTCTAAAACTGAAGAAATAATTTTTTTTTCTTTAAAATTTATTAATGGTTTGCCAAAAGGTATTTTATTCATTTAAAGCAATTTTTTTATAATTTATAAAAATTTTTTTGTTATATTTGATAGACTTTTCAATCGCCAAGCTTACTAACATAGAGTTTATAATATTCCTAAAATTTTCTTCTAATTTTTTATTTCTTTTGTTTAATAAGTCGTCAACAAAAAATTTAATGAAGTTAGCTTTTTGCATATTGTTAGTTTTAAAATTAAACTTACTTATTTTTTTTTTCATATGACGTGAATTTATAAGCATGCCTCCTCTAAGATCATGAATAACGGTTCCTTTATCCCCAAATATCTTTAAAGCATGATGGTGAGGAGTAACACAGCCAAAATTAGATGTAATTTTAACAATTTTTCTACTTTTAAAATTTAATATACCAACAGTAAAATCATTAGACTTGAACTTTTTATTTTTAATTACTAGTTTATTTCCAGAACTAATGACACTGGTTGGTAATTCATTAAAATACCATAAAATTAAATCAATCATATGTATCGCGCCACCATGTGTTACAGAATAGTAAGGGATTTTTCCTCTCCATCCCTTCTCTACTTTTTCTGCTCTTCCATAATTATAATCTCCTTCAGCAAAATATATTTTTCCGACTCTTTTTTTTTTTATATGTTCTTTTATTTTTTTAAATTGATTATTTTCTCTTAAAACAAAATTACAGGACATATTAATTTTACTTTTTTCTACAGCTTGTTTTATTTTTCGTAATTCTTTCAAAAATAAACAAATTGGTTTTTCTACAAAAATATTTTTTTTAAATTTTATAGCTTTCATTATTTGTGAATTATGATAATTATCGTAAGAAGCTAGCGAAACTAAATTAATATTTTGATCCTGAAAAATTTCATTTTCATTTTTAACCAATTCAACTTGAGGATATTTTTTTTTTATTTTTTTCCATTTACTTTTATCGAATTCAAAAATTTTAACTAATTTCGTGAATTTGTAATTATCATAAAAGTCGGCATGCCTTGCTCCCACACCCATCCCAATGACTGCACAATTAATTTTTTTCATTAAACAAATTTTGAAATATTAATAACATCTTTTTTTGTATCAATAGAAAAATTTAATTTTGATAAATTTTTTTTTGATCTATAGTTAATAATTTTAAATCTTTTAAATTTTTCGTAAAAAAACGTTGTGATGTGCTCTTTTTGTAATTTGTTAAATTTTTTATAATTATTTTTAAATGTAGTTGTATTAATTATTTCGACAGAAAAACCTCTGGGGAAAGATCTGGGAAAAGTATTAGTAAAAATATCAAATTCTTTATTTTTTGAAAAACTAATCATTTTATCTATGATTTTATAATTTATTAAAGGACTGTCTGCAGAAATACGTATAAATGATTTACAAGGAAATTTTTTTAAAGTTCTTATAAATCTTAAAGCGACATTTTCTAGTGGCCCAGAATTACACAAAATATTATTTATTTTGCAAAATTTAATTATTTCTTTATCTGAATTTCTACTTGATGTAGCTACAATAATCTTTTTTATGTTTCTACTAAGACTTAAATTATAAATTACTCTTTCCAGCACAGATTTTCCTTTAATCTTAAGAAGTGTCTTTCCTGGAAGTCTCTTTGATGACATTCTAGCCTGAACTATGCAAATCATTAGAGTTTGAGTATTTGTGTATTATTTCCTAAATTTTTTAAATTAAAAACATTCTTTACATCAAAAATAATTGAGTTTTTTTTAATTATTTTTTTTATAAAATGTTTTCTCTTTAAAAATTCTTTATGTGGAACAGCTAAAATTAATATATCGTATTTAGTCTTGTCAATTTTAGATACAAAATTTTTTGAAAATATTGAAGGTATATCCTTTTTTGAAACATAAGGATCGTGAATTTTATAGTTCATTTTCTTTTTTTCTAAAATTTTTAAAACCTTTAAAACTTGACTATTTCTCAGGTCGGAGCAGTTTTCTTTATACGTCAAACCCATGATAAGGGTTTTTGGTGATTTAATAATTAAATTTCTTAAAATTTTTGACACTAAGTAAGATGCCATTTTTTCATTCACTTTTCTTCCTGAAGAAATTACTTTTGGTGAATATCCGGCTTTTTCAGCTCTGTATTTTAAATAATATGGATCAACACTTATACAATGACCTCCAACTAAACCAGGGTCAAAATTTAAGAAATTCCATTTCGTTCTAGATGCTTTTAATACTTCTGAAGTGTCAATGTCGAGTTTATCAAATATTAAAGCTGCCTCATTCATTAATGAAATATTAATATCTCTTTGAACATTTTCAAGAATTTTTGCAGCTTCAGCAACTTTTATATTTGGAGCACAGTGAACGCCCGCTTTGATAATTATTTCATATAAACTTTTTAAAAATAGCAGAGTATCATTGTTTCCCCCGCTTATTATTTTTTTAATATTTGTTAATTTATTTATTTTATCACCAGGGTTAATTCTCTCTGGACTATAGCCTATAAAAAAATCTTTATTATATTTTAAATTTGTGTTTTTCTTAATTATTGGAATTAAAATTTCTTCAGTAGTTCCTGGGTAAACTGTACTCTCGAAAATAATCGTATCTCCAGATTTTAATTTAACGCAAATATCGGTTGTCGCCTTTATTAAATATGTAAGATCTGGTTTTTTATTCTTATCAAGTGGTGTTGGGACTGCTACTATATAAACATTTGAAGAAGAATTACATATTTTGGTGCTTAGTGAAAAATTATTATTTTTTTTGTATTTTTTTTTTAAAATACTCAATTTTTCCTTATTTTTATCTACACCTCGTACATTTAAAAATCTTGAAAATTCTTCTGCCAATGGTAAACCAACATAGCCCAGACCAATTACAGTTATAATTATTTTTTTTTTTCTAAATATTTTCAACATTTAAATTTTAATTTTTTATTGCTTTATTATTTTTTTATCCAGTAGATAAAATTGTTTATCAAAATTTAACTCTTTTGTTTTATGGCTGATGAAGATAATAGTTTTATCTTTTTTATTTTTTAATGAATTTAAAATAGCCGTTTCTGTTTGATCATCTAACGCATTAGTAGACTCATCTAAAATAATTATATTTGAATTTTTATACAATGCTCTTGCAATACCAATTCTTTGTTTTTGTCCTCCTGAAATATTTAGCCCTGTTTCTCCTACAAACGTATTTTCTTTTTCAGGTAGAGAATTAATAAAATTTACTAGATCTGCTGCTTTCAATGCTTCTTTAAATAAATCTTTGTTAAAATTCTCATTACCACTTAATGTGATATTATATTTTATTGAGTCATCAAACATATAAATAGATTGAGGTACATAGCTAATATTTTTTAACCAATTTTTCTCAGTTAATGAAACAATTTTACCATCGACAATTATTTCTCCTGACATTGGGTTTTGAAATCCTAAAATTAAATCGATTAATGTAGATTTGCCAGATCCAGTTTTACCTTTAATTAAAATCTTTTCTCCTTTGTTGATTATTATTGAGGAGTCCTTAAACACCAACTCATCTTTATCAGGATATTTGTATGAAATTTTTCTTAACTCAATGCTTTCATTAAAATGAATATTATCTTCTTTGTTTGTGACATGTTCTACTTTTTGATTTCTAAGTAAATTGTCATAATATGAGATTGGTAATTTTGAAAATTTAAATGTGTTTATTGAACTTAATAAAGAACTCATATGAGGTAGAGCTTTTATAGCTGTCAAAGAAAAAACACCAAGTACCACAATTATATCTATACTGTCTTTTTGATTACTTAGAGAAATATAAGTTAGTAAAGTAATAATTAAAACTATAAGAGTTTCTAGAAAAACTTTAGGCAAAGTACCTATAAAATCTCTTAAATAATACGATTTAGCAATTTTATCAGCTAAATTTTCATAACTTGATAAAAATATTTTTTGCTTTAGATAAGATTTAATTTCTTTAATTCCACCAAAACTTTCTTGTAATTTTTTTGTTCTTTTAATTTCCATTGTTTGTCTTATTTTTCCAAATTCTGATATCTTTGTTGATGTGATTCTATAAAATATTGATCCTAATACTAAAAAGATTGACCCCGTAACAAAAAAACCAATAGGTTCTACAAATATTAAAAATGTAAAAATGCCAGTTAAAAAAATTATACTTTTTACAAATACATGAAGCCCGTATATAGAGTCTCTAATCAATAAACCGTCAGCCTTTATTCTTGTTATTAAATCCGCTGAATTAATATTTAAATGAAAATTATAATCTTTACTGATTAGATTAGAAAATAAAGAAACAGAAATTTTTTCCTGGGTCAAAAAGATAAATTTACTCTCTAAAAAATTAAAAATAGTTAATAAAAAATTTTTGAATACTATTATTACAGTTAATATAAACAAAAAAATTAAAGTTGAGTGATATTGGCTACCCTCTATATAAGATTTAAGGAAATATAGCTTTTCAAATTTATCAAAAAGATTTTGTTCGTTGCTTAAACTATAAATTACAGGAAAAATTGCACTTAAACTTGCGACTTCAAGAACTAAAATAAACACATTAAAAACAACCAAAGAAAAGAAAGTTTTCTTTTGATTTTTTCCAAGTAATTTCCAAATTTTATTTATCAATTTTAATTTTTCTATATTTAAAATTTAAGTTCTAAATGATCTAAAATCTTTTTTTTAACAGTTCCTGTATTATTTGAAAAATAAATTTTATTAATTTCTTTCCTGTAATTTTCTAATTCTTTTGAACTGTCTAATAAAAAGAAACGAGATTTTTCTAAGATTTCATTGTAGTTATGACAGTATATATCAAGATCATCAATTTGTTTTGATCTCACTGGTATATAATCGGGCAATTCAGAAATTATTTTATTTAAATTATGTGTATAATCATAAAAAATCAGTTTTTTACCAAACGCTAAACACTCGTCTGCTAAGGAAGTTCTTTTAGAAATAATTAAATCTGCATTAGCACAATATCTATAAGAATTGAAATATTCAGAATAGTCTTGAGCTATAAATACATTGGGTGTTTCTTCAATCTTTTTTAAAGTCGATTTAAAAAACTCTATATTGCTCCATGAAAAATTTCTAAACCTAAAAATTAAATATGAATTTTCAAGTTCTTTGGATAAATCTAGCATATCTTCGATAAAATTTTTTTGTGATTTCCAATTTATTGTCATATCAAAATTAGGTTCAAAATAAGGAAACTGATTAAGTCCGAGTCCCAAGGCAACAATGATTTTTTTACCTTTTTCTCTTTGTATCAAGATCTCATGAGGGACGTTTTTGTTGTGAAACTTCTTTAAATAATCAGCTCTGTATTGTCCTACAGGAATGAGATTTCCAACATGAAAATATTTTGAATTTTTAATCTTTTTGTTCATGTAATCACTGCAAGTAAAATAAGTATCAGCAATGACATTATAAAAGGATTTAAACAAACCACCTACAAATCTTTCTTGTGTGCTAATAATTTGAATATTTTTTTTTTTAAATGCAAAAATCAAACCCTTAGGACATAAATGATCATAATCAATAATTGCAATCTTCAATTGTTTGAATTTATTTAATTTTTCAAGATATATAATATAGCTCGTATACTGTTGGACTAATAAAAACCAAGCCAAAAAACTTTTCCAACCTCTGATATTTATAATAGTCTTTGAAATAATTTTAATTAATTTAAATAATATTGTTTTTTTTGAAATCTTTATTTCTTTTAAATTAAACCATAGATAATCATCGTTAGGTTTTTTGTAATTTTCATAATCTAAGTGGACTATATTTTTTTTATTAAATGGTGAGTCTTGTTTATCAGAATAATAAAGCCTTTTGTCGTATAAATTATTATT
>QBYC01000021.1 GCA_003283025.1 Pelagibacteraceae bacterium AG-325-C03 | reverse complement strand
ATCTTTGGATTAAATTGGACAATGTTTGCCTAAAACATAAAGTTACCTGGAAATGGGTTAAGGCGCACGCTGGTAACAAATATAATAATCTTGTTGATGAATTGGCAGTTTCGAAAACTAAATAGATTTTAAAAATCTTTCAGCTGAAGATAATTCACAAGTAGCTGTTTCTTTTTCTTCCTCTATTTTTTTAACTTCACCATTCTCCACCAACATAGTGTAGCGATTAGATCTTATTCCTAATCCTTTTTCGGATTTATCTACCTCTGCTCCAATAGCTTTTGTAAATTTAAGAAAGGGATCACCGGCCATGAAGATTTTACTCTCAGCATTTTGATTTTCGCCCCAGGCCTTCATTACATTGGGATCATTCACGGCAACACATACGATTTTAGAAATTCCCTTTTTATTAGCTAGTTCGTAATTTTTTATATACCCAGGAAGATGAAGAGCTGAACAAGTTTTTGTAAAAGCTCCTGGCATGCCTAAAATGATAGTCTTACCTCTGCAAAGATCTAATATATCAATTTTTTTTACATCATTATTTTGATCAAGATAAAATAATTCCGAGTTAGGTAGTTTGTCTCCTATTTTTATTCTCATTGTATTTTAGCCAAAATATAATTTTTTACTTCTGAACTTGAATTCCCAATAATATCAAATGTTTCCTTTTTATCTATATTCAAATTTAGATGTTTAGGTGAGTCTAAATTTTTACCTATAGCTCTTTTTATTGTATCATTAAACTTGTAAGGATGAGCTGTGCCAAGAACAACTATATCTCCTAAATTTTTAAAAATTTTTGCTGCGCCTACGCCAGTAGCAGTGTGGGGATCAATTATAAATTTATGCTCTTTATAGATCTCATCGATTATAGATACTGTCTCTTTATCTGTAACTTTTACTGCTTCAAAATCTTTTTTTATTCTATCGATTTCTTTTTTTTCTAAATTAAATAAGTTTTTTGATGAAAGATCACTCATTAATGACCCTACCTTAGTATCACTTTCATCTAATATATAATAAAGTAGTCGCTCAAAATTACTTGCAACTTGGATATCCATGCTTGGTGTGATGGTTGCTTTCACTGTATCGGGTTTATATTCACCTGTATTTATAACTCTTTGTAAAATATCATTTTTATTTGTAGCAACTATAAGTTTATTAATTGGTAAACCCATTTTTTTTGCTACATATCCAGCATAGATATCTCCGAAATTACCAGTTGGTACAGAAAAGCTAATATTGTTTTTTTTTAATTTAAAGAAAGAATAAAAATAATAAACAATTTGACAAACAATTCTTGCCCAATTAATAGAATTTACGCCAGACATGTTTATTTTTGATCTAAAACTATCTTCATTAAAGAGCTCTTTTACAATTTTTTGACAATCATCAAATGAACCTTCAATAGCAATATTATAAATATTAGCACCACCAATTGTTGTCATTATTTTTCTTTGAATATTAGAAATTTTATTATTCGGATGCAGAACAAAAAGATTTATATTTTTTCTATTACTTAGTGCTGCAATAGCTGCTGAACCAGTATCTCCTGATGTAGCTACTACGACATTTACAGTTTTATCTTTAGCAACTTCTAAGTAGTCATACAAATTGCCAATTACCTGCATTGCAATATCTTTAAAAGCTAAAGTGGGCCCATGATAAAGCTCAAGAAGATCGATCTCTCCAATCTTTTTTAAATTTACTACTTCTTGATCTTTAAACCTACTATAAGATTTTTGTATCAGTGCGCTAAGTTCTTCCTTTTTAATTTCACCTGAACAGAAATTAAAGATAATTTCTGTAGCAAGTTCGTTATAATTAAGTTTACTTAAATTATTAAGTTCTTCTTGATTATACTTCTTAATTTTAGCAGGTAAAAATAACCCTCCGCCTGGTGCAAGTCCTCTTAAGAAAATATCTTTAAAACTAAATTTTAAAGATTTATCCCTAGTGCTAAAATAATTCATTTTTTTCTTCTAAAATATAAATAATAAAAAATTATAGAAATTGATATTGCATACCATGTTATAGCATATTTGAGGTGATTGTTTGGCACATCAATGCTGATCTTTTTGGGAATTGGTGACTTAACTTGGTTATCTTCCAAAAAAATTACAAACTCGTTAAATTGTTCTCCTGTAGCCTCTTTTAGATCTTCTAAATTTATTGAAAACCAAATATTATTTTTAATATCATTATCTGGTTTAAACATATTTGGTTTATATATTTCTCTCAGAAGACCTAAAATTTTTTGCTCGGCTGATCTATTGAGATTTATCTTAGCGTTACCTTTAAGTTCTTTATTTATCCACCCTCTATTTACTAGCACATTCTCATTTTTATTTGTCCTAAATGGGGTTACTACATCATACCCTGGTTTTCCTTTTTCATTCAAACTATAAAGGTAGATTTGTTTATCGAAATCAAATTTTCCTTTAGCGTTAATTCTTTGATAGTTTTTTTTTATAGAACTTGAGTACTCTATTGGTTGAGAGTCTAATCCAAAAGTTATTTCGCTAATTAATTCTAATTTCCACTGAAGTCTGTAAAGTTGCCAAGTGCCTAGTGCACAAAATAATGTTATAAAAAAAATAACAAATAATTGAAATAATAATGCTTTTTTCAATTTGAGTTTAACTTCCCCAAATATAGATTGCAGCAAAAAGGAACAACCAAACTACATCGACAAAGTGCCAGTACCAGGCAGCTGCTTCAAAACCAAAATGATGAGTTGGTGTTGAATGACCTTTCATTGATCTAAATAGACACACTGCTAAAAAGATTGTTCCAACGATGACGTGGAAACCATGAAAGCCTGTAGTCATATAAAATGTGGAACCATAAATATTTCCATCTAAAGTGAAAGTGGCATGATGATATTCGTAGGCTTGAAAGCATGAAAATATAAATCCTAAAAATACAGTTGCAATCAATCCATTCACCAATCCTTTTCTATCATTCTCTAACATTGCATGGTGAGCCCAAGTTACCGTTGTTCCAGATAATAATAAAATAAGAGTATTGATTAATGGTATATCCCAAGGATCAAATGTTTTTATATCAGGTGGGGGCCATGTTCCTCCAATAGACTCGGTTGGAAATAAACTTGCATTAAAATAAGCCCAAAACCATGCAACAAAAAACATAACTTCTGAAGCAATAAAAAGTGTCATTCCATATCGATGACCAATTTGTACTACTGGAGTATGATGACCTTGGTGCTCTGCTTCCTCAATAACATCTCTCCACCACATAAATGCTCCATACACAACTAAAGCAAAACCCACTAATAAAAGCCAAAGAGCTTTGGAATGAAAATAATAAACTGCACCGACTGCTAATACTAAAGTTGCAAAAGACACATATATCGGCCATGGACTTGGATCTACTAAATGAAAATCGTGTTTTTTTTTTTCAGCCGACATTAAATTTTTCCCTTTTCATGAAATTCTGATGCAAAGAATGTAAAAGATAATGTTACATCAGAAATATTCTTAGTTTTATTATCATCAACCACTTTGGGATCCAAGAAAAATGTTAAAACAAATTCTTGTTTCTCATTAGGTTTCAGCGTTTGTTTTTCAAAACAAAAACAGCCAATCTTATTCAAATACTTTCCAAATGAAGAAGGGGAAACATTAAATGAAGCTGAACCTGATGAAATCTGGTTACTTGGGTTTTCCACGTTAAATTTGACTGTATGAACTTGGCCCGGTTTTAAATCTAAAGTATTTTTTTCAGGATAAAACCTCCAATTTGAAGTGCTATGAACATTAGTATCAAACCTCATTTTATAATCTTGATTTACAATTATTTTTGGAATTTCTTTATCTGAAGCATTTTGTGTTGTTCCTCCAAAGCCTGTTACCCTACAGAATAAATCATATAAAGGTACAGCTGCAAAAGACAAAGCCAGCATTAGTAGAAATATCGAAACTAAGGCTATCGGTGTTAAATTTTTCTTATTAATAGTCATTAAATTTCTCTATTATAAATTCCAATGTTGTAGAAAGTGAGTGCAAATAAAAAGATCATAAATAGCACTAATAATATTGCGGTTATATAGTTTTTCTTTTTTTTATTCATTAAAAAAGGCTCCTAGCATTATCAATAAGTAAAATTAGATAAATAAAAAATAGATAAAAGATTGAGTAAATGAATATTTTTCTCGCTATTTTATTTGAAGTTTTTGTAACCTTTGCATTGAATAATTCTAAACATAAATAATTATAATATAACGTCATAGATAGCGCTGAGATTAAGTAAAGTAAGCTTGCAAACTCAAAATAATATGGAGCAATTATAATGGGAAGCATTGCTAATGAATAAACTAATATATTTGTTTTTGTGGTTTTAGTTCCAGCTATAACTGGTAACATAGGTATCTTAGCTTTCTTATAATCTCCTGATTTATACAAGCTTAAAGCCCAGAAATGAGATGGCGTCCAAATAAAAATAATTAAGAAAAGTACTATTGGTTCAATTGTTATAGATCCAGTGGCAATTGTCCATCCAATAACTGGAGGTAAAGCTCCTGCGGCACCACCAATGACAATATTCTGTGGAGTTTTTCTCTTAAGCCAGATTGTGTAAATAAAAAAATAAAAACCAATAGTCGATGCTAATAATATTGCTGAAATAAGATTTGCCGAATAGTAAAGCATAGCAACAGAAAAGATTGATAAAATTATTCCAAAATATAAAGCTTGATTTCTTTTTACTTTTCCTGTGGGGATCGGCCTTAAACAGGTTCTGCTCATTAAGGCATCAACATCGGACTCATACCACATATTTAAAGCTCCAGCCGCACCAGAACCAATCGCTACTGCTAGTAACGAAATTAAAGATGTTTTTAAATCAACACTATAAGGTGCAATCAATAATCCAACCATGCATGTAAATAAAACAAGAGACATCACCCTAGGCTTCATGAGATTAAAAAATGAACTAAGATCTAATGTTAAACCAAGTTTAGAGTTTCTCGTTTTTGAAAGTGATTGGCTCAATTTACTTTACTTTAGGCAGCTCTTCAAAAGTATGGAACGGTGGCGGCGATGACACAGTCCATTCCAAAGTTGTTGCCCCTTCTCCCCATGGGTTTTGCTCAGCTTTTTTCTTTTTAGCAAAAGCATATAAAAGATTAATTAAGAAAACTGCTAAACCTACGACAGAAATATATGATCCTATCGAAGAAATATAATTCCATCCTGCAAACGCATCTGGATAATCAGCATATCTTCTCGGCATCCCTGCTAGTCCTAAGAAATGCTGAGGAAAGAAAATTAAATTTACTCCAACAAGCGTTAACCAAAAGTGCAGTTTTCCTAAAAATTCTGAATACTCGTATCCGCTCATTTTACTAAACCAGTAATAAAAGCCAGCAAATATTGCGAATACCGCTCCCATTGAGAGTACATAATGAAAGTGTGCAACTACATAATATGTATCGTGCAAGGCAGTATCCACACCAGCGTTAGCTAAGACTACTCCAGTAACTCCTCCTAAAGTGAATAAGAATATAAAACCTATTGCCCATAACATTGGTGTTTTAAAACTTATAGATCCACCCCACATTGTTGCAATCCAAGAGAAAACTTTTATTCCTGTTGGTACTGCAATAATCATAGTTGCAGCTAAGAAATATGCTTTGGTATCTGTGTCTAAACCAACTGTATACATGTGGTGAGCCCATACTACGAACCCTACTACCCCAATTGCAACCATGGCATAAGCCATTCCTAAATAACCAAATACTGGCTTTTTAGAAAAAGTTGAAACTATATGACTTATCATTCCAAAACCTGGAAGAATTAAAATATAAACTTCTGGGTGGCCAAAAAACCAAAATAAGTGTTGGAATAGGACTGGATCTCCCCCTGTTTGAGCTTCAAAAAAAGCAGTACCAAAATTTCTATCTGTAAGAAGCATTGTAATTGCTCCTGCTAAAACTGGTAATGATAATAAAAGTAAAAAAGCTGTTACTAAAATTGACCACGAGAACAATGGCATTTTATGTAAAGTCATACCCGGCGTTCTCATATTTAAAATTGTAGTTATAAAATTTATTGCCCCTAAGATAGAAGAGGCTCCTGCTACGTGTAAACTTAAAATTGCTAAATCCATTGCTGGTCCTGGTTGACCTGTCTTAGAAGATAACGGAGGATAAATTGTCCAGCCTCCACCTACACCCTGTGCACCTGGAGGGCCATCCACAAAAATTGATGCGATTAATAAAATTAAAGCTACTGGCAATAACCAAAAAGAAATATTATTCATTCGTGGAAATGCCATATCTGGAGCTCCGATCATGATTGGGACAAACCAATTACCAAATCCACCGATCATTGCTGGCATTACCATGAAGAAAATCATGATCAGTCCATGTCCTGTAACTAATACATTATATAAATGATAATTTCCTCCAAGAATTCCGTCACCTGGATGCGCTAATTCCATTCTCATTAGCACTGAAAAAGCTGTTCCAATAATTCCGGCGATAATCGCAAAAATTAAATACATTGTTCCAATGTCTTTATGATTTGTAGAATAAGCCCATCGCTTCCAACCAGTTGGGTTATGATGATATTCGTGTGATGCTGTTGTTGCAGACATTATTGTATCTCCTTAATTTTTTGAACTACTTTAATATTATTATTAATTTTTTCCTTAGCGAATTCTACTTTGGCTTTTTCCAACCATTGATTATATTCCTCTTCGGTTACTACGTTAACAGTAATTGGCATAAAAGCGTGTTTAATTCCACATAGTTCTGAGCACTGCCCATAAAAAGTTCCAGTTCTATCAGCCCTAAACCATGTTTCATTAATTCTTCCTGGAACAGCGTCTCGCTTTACTCCAAATGAAGGTAAAGCCCAAGCATGTAAAACATCATTAGCTGTAATCATTACTTTAACTACTTTATTTACTGGAACATAAACTTCATTATCTACTGCAAGTAATCTTGGTTGACCTTCTTTCAAATCTTTTTCTTCTATCATGTAGGAATCAAAAATTATATTCTCGTCGGGATATTCATATCCCCAGTACCATTGGTAACCTATAGCTTTAATAGTTACATCTGCTTTTGGAATTTCGTCTTGAGAGTATAAAACTTTAAATGATGGTACTGCTAAAACGATTAGAATCAAACAAGGAACTAAAGTCCATATGACCTCGATAACTGTATTATGGCTTGTTGTTGAAGCTTCTGGATTTCTTGAAGCTCTAAATCTTATACAAGCGTATGCAATTAGAAAAAGAACAAAAACTGTTATTGCAGTAATAACAGGTAATAACATGTAGTCATGAAACCAGACTATATCATCCATCGTTTTTGAGGCTGATTTTTGAAAACCTAACTGCCAATCTACTGGTTCATTAGCCAATAGAGATATCGGCGTTAACGATAATAAAGAGTATACAATTTTTTTAAGCATGAGTTTTTATACAGCTTTTAAACAATTTCACAATTTCAATTAATGCGACAATTAATTAAAGTTATTGATAAAATTCACTAATGAAATAGCGCCTATTACAGCAGTATCGGACCTTAGAATGTTTCTAGATATTGTAAATGGCACCACGTTAGGATTTCCATGAATAAGATCTATTTCTGAAGGTGAAAAATCTCCCTCTGGACCTATAAGTATGGATAAAGATTTTGCTTCTCTTAAAACCTCTTTTTTTAAATTATCTTTAGAATTAACATCTGCAAATAATAGTTTTGTAGAACTATCTAAATTATTTAGAAAATCTTTAAGTTTAATTACTTGAGAAATTTCTGGAGGAATTAATTGATTGGATTGTTCAGTAGCTTCAATAACAATTTTTTTTGCTCTTTCAAAATTTAATTCTTTGACCTCTGTTCTTTCAGATACAATCGGTGTTATTTTAGTAACACCAAGCTCTGTAGCTTTTTGTAAAATGGTGTCCATTGGACTTTTCTTCACTAAGCAAATCGCTAATTCAATATTAGAATTCTTAGTTGGCTCTTTTAATTTATTTAAAAATTTTACCTCAACCCGATCTCTATCTAGAAAAACTATCTCGCTAAGCCATTCTCCGTCTTTATTAAAAAAATTAATGTTAGAACCCCTTTTCATTCTCATTACATTTACAACATAATGAGTGTGCTCTTTAGATAATAGGCTTGTAGTATTTTCTATTATATTTTCCGGGTGAAATAATCTAATATTGCTCATTAAGATCAATTTAAGTTATGAAAAATATTAAAGCAATAATTTTTGATGCATACGGCACTCTTTTTGATGTCAATTCAGCTGCAGAAAAATGTAAAGATAAAATCGGTAGCAAGTGGGAAGGTTTTGCCAATTATTGGAGAACCACACAACTTGAATATACTTGGCTAAGAAGTTTAATGAATAGGCACAAAGATTTTTGGGGAGTAACAGAAGACAGTTTAGATAAATCAATGAAAGCTTTTGATATAGACATTTCAATGAGAAATGAATTGTTAAACCTTTATAAAGTACTTTCACCTTTTAAAGAGGTTCCTGAAGTTTTAAAAATTTTAAAAGAAAAGAATTATAAACTTGGTATTCTTTCAAACGGAACACCTGCCCTTCTCACTGAATTAATTGAAAGCAATAATTTAAAAGATATTTTTGATGATGTTTTTTCAATTGAAGAAGTAGGAATTTATAAACCCAGCTCAAAGGTTTATGACCTGCCTATTAAAAAATATAATATACAAAAAGACGAAGTTGCATTTTTAAGTGCAAATACTTGGGATGTATCAGGTGGCGGTAACTACGGTTACAATTCTATTTGGGTAAATAGAAATAAAAATATTTTTGATAATCTTGATTATAAACCTAGTAATGAAATAAATAATTTGAAACAATTATTAGTTTTAGTATAAGCTAACATGAAGAAATTAAATGACTAAAGGACAAAGAGCGGGAGATGCTCCAATCGGAGTTAATGTTTTAGAGGGTAAATCTTATTATTGGTGTACTTGTGGTAAAAGTTCAAAACAACCTTTCTGTGATGGTTCACACAAAGATACGACTTTTAAACCCTTGCTATATAAAGCTGATCAGTCTAAAAAAGTTTTTTTCTGCTCTTGCAAACAAACAAATGATCAGCCAATGTGTGATGGATCACATAATTTGAAATAGAATATGAAAACTATTGAGGTTAAAAAAATTATTAAAGCTTTAAATGCATCAGATGGTGCAGGTGTTAAATTGAAAAGAAGTATTGGTACACCTGAAGCAGATTATATTGATCCTTTCTTAATGCTTGATGAGTTCGGATCAGAAAATAAAGATGATTATATTGCAGGGTTTCCTCCACATCCGCATAGAGGAATTGAAACAGTTACCTACATATTAAATGGAGAGTTTGAACACCAAGATAGTACTGGTGCAAAAGGAATTATGGCATCTGGTGATGTACAATGGATGAAAACAGGTAGAGGAATAATCCATTCTGAAATGCCTGCTATGAAAGAAGGCAAGTTATTAGGATTTCAACTTTGGATAAACATGCCAGCAAAATATAAAAAGAATAAACCTGAGTATCTATATATAAAAGGTGATGAACTTGGAGCACATAAAGATAATGACAAAACAGTTAAAGTGATAGCTGGAAAATATGAAAATGCAGAGGGACCTGAAAAAAATCACAATGTTGAGCCTATATATTTTCATGTAGTTTTAAATGAAGGTAAAGAATTTAGTTGTGATGCTACAGAGGGGCATAATAGTTTTATATATTTACTTAAAGGGGAACTAAAAATTGGTGTTAAAGATCATGATAAAACTGCTGACTCTAATTTAATTCTTTTAGAAAAAGGAAGTAAGCTTTCTGTTAAAGCTAATAAAAAATCTGAATTTTTATTTATAGCTGGTAAACCAATTGGTGAACCAATTGCAAGAGGTGGCCCATTTGTAATGAATACTAAAAAAGAAATTTTAGAGGCTATTCAAGATTATAACAAGGGAACATTTGCCAAATATTAAAAGTTAAAGTACGGTCCTTCTAAATGTCAAAATCAATAATATTAAAAAAAAATGGTGGACCCGAAGTTTTAGAACTTCAAGAAGTTGATGTTGGCGCACCTGGCCCAGATGAAATTAAAGTTACAAATTATGCTATTGGATTAAATTATATTGATACATATCATAGATCAGGCTTGTACCCGCTAAAATTACCAAGTGGAATTGGTTTAGAAGCTGCTGGTAAAATAGAAGAAGTTGGGTCCAATGTTAAAGAGTTTAATATAGGTGAAAATATAGCTTATGCCTCGGCACCACTTGGTGCTTATTCGCAACAAAGAATTATTCCTTCAAAAATTGCTGTTAAAGTCCCTTCAGGAATAACCCATAAACAAGCTGCAACCTTAATGACAAAAGGTTTAACGACATTTTATTTAATTTGTAAAACATATAAACTTAAAGCAGGCGAAACTGTTTTGTTTCACGCTGCAGCAGGAGGAGTTGGTCAAATATTTGCACAGTGGGCAAATAGTATTGGAGCAAAAGTTATAGGAACTGTGGGTTCTGATGAAAAAATTAAAATTGCACAGAAGAATGGTTACACCCATGTCATAAATTACACTAAAGATGATTTTGTTAAAAAAGTAATGGAATTCACAAACGAAGAAGGGGTTCCAGCTGTATTTGATGGTGTTGGAAAAAATACTTTTCTAGGATCGCTAGCTTGTCTAAAAACTAGAGGCATGATGGTAAGTTTTGGAAACGCATCAGGTCCATTAGACCCTGTTAACATTCAAAAAGATATACAGCCTAAAGGACTTTACTTAACTAGACCCTCTATTGTTCATTATTTCACTAACCGAAAAGAATTACAAACAGGTGCAAATGCTGTTTTTGAAAAAGTAAAGTTTGGAAAAATAAAAACTGAAATTGTAAAAGAATATAATCTAATAGATATAAAAAAAGCTCACGAAGATTTAGAAGCGAGAAAATTAACTGGCCCAGCTATAATAATTCCTTAATGGGAAAAAAAATTATCTCCCCGTGCATAAGTATTTGTAAAACCGATCCAGTTTCAGGCTTTTGTTATGGTTGTGCAAGAACTGATGATGAAAAAAGATTATGGAAAAGCGATGATACCAAAGATGATTGGAAAAAAATAAATCTCAAAGAAATTACGACTCGTATGCAAGGTTGGCAATTAGAAACTTTTAAAGAATCTTATAATTACAAAAAAAAATTTGGGATATCTTTATATAAAAAAAAATTATTTGATAAAAAATAAGACTACAAATCTTTTTTCATTGAGTCCATATCGCTCAAATGAAATTTTAAAGCTTCATTTGAGAGTCTTATTTCTTGTAAAAATAGAAAAATTGAAATAATCATACAAATACAACAAAGTGCAAAACTTAATCTAGCGTAAAAAATAAGACTTAGATATAGAAGTAAGACTGTAAGCATATTAAACAAAAATCCAAATGCTGAAAATCCCATTACAAATTTTAAATAATTTGTTCTTTTATTAAGTACATGAAGTTGATTTTCCCATTCTGGCGGCACTTTTTTTTCAAAAGTATATTGGTCGTGTATATTTCTGATTAAAGCACTTAAGGTGTGAAAACGATTACTATACATAGTCATCATTAGTGGTATAGCTGGAAACATTAAAGCTGCAACTGTGTAATCAATATCCATTTCGAATCAAATTGATTATGAAGTTAGTGTTTGATATTTACAAGTAATATTTCATGTTACATTTAAAAATATTCATAGAATTAACTCGGCTTAATAAACCTATTGGTTTTATGTTATTATTTTGGCCTTGTTCTTGGGGATTAGCATATGCCTTTTCTTTTAACCAAAATTTAAATTTATTTATATCTTATTTAATTTTATTCTTTTTAGGTTCTGTTTTAATGAGAAGTGCCGGTTGTATTTTTAATGATATTGTTGATAAAGATTTTGACAAAAGAGTTGCTAGAACTCAGAGTCGACCGATTGCTGCGGGGAAAATAAGTATTAAACAATCATTAATTTATGTTTTCATTCTTTGTTCATTAGCTTTACTTGTTTTGTTACAATTTAACTTATTTACCATTGTACTTGGAATGAGTTCAATGGTTTTAGCTTTCTCGTACCCTTATATGAAAAGATTTACATATTGGCCACAACTATTCTTAGGTATCACTTTTAATTGGGGAATTATAATGGCATGGACTGCAATAAATGAAATTATTACTTTAGAGATCATAATATTATACTTGGCGGCCATATTTTGGACATTGGGTTATGACACGATTTATGGA
>QBYC01000020.1 GCA_003283025.1 Pelagibacteraceae bacterium AG-325-C03 | reverse complement strand
ATTTTTTTTATATTTTTCTATATATTCTCTAACAAAGTCACCAACATCTGGATCAAGACTTGCAGTAGGCTCATCTAAAAATAATAATTTTGGTTTATTTATTAATGATTTTCCCAAAGAAACTCGATTTTTTTGTCCTGATGAAAGCTCCCCTGTTTTTTTATTTAAAAATTTTTGCAGATTTAAGTCTTCAATTATTTCATCAATTCTTTGTTCAATTTTTTTCACTCCATATAATCTTGCATAAACTTCTAGATTTTGTTTAACAGTAAGTTTTTTAGGTAACTCAATATATGGAGATGCAAAATTCATTAAATTTAATAAATGTATTCTATTTTTAGGTTTTAAATTTATTCCATCAATAAAAATTTGTCCGTTTGTTGGCGTAATTAATCCTAGCATCATACCAATTGAAGTAGTTTTTCCACATCCATTTGGTCCAAGTAAACCTAATATTTGATTTTTTTCTATAAAAAAACTTATATCATCTACAGCTGTTATAGTGTTAAATTTTTTTGTAAGATTTTTTACTTCTAATTTCATTTATAATTTTGATGATCGTTTTATTCTATCATTGATTGCTATACCAGAGCCTTTATTCTGAATTTTGCTTATTTGAATCTTTTTATAACCTTTTTTTTTTATTAATCTATAAATTTCATACAAATTTGAAGCTGCTTCATTTAAACTAGATTTTTCGCTTAAACTAAAAAAATGTTTTTTTCCTTTGTGTTTGAAACCCAAATATATAAAAGCGCTTACACCATCATGTTTTTTTTGATTTATTAAAACAGGTATACCAGGTGAATAATGTTTTTTCATCATACCAGGAGATCTTTTATTTTTAGTTTTTAAATTTCCAGTTACTTTACATTTAAGAATTTTTTCAATTGAATTTTTATCAATTATACCAGGTCTTAAAATTTTTGGTTTATTAGTTAAATCTACAACTGTTGACTCAATACCAATTTTACATTTTCCTCCATCCAATATTATTTTGATTCTTTTTTTAAATTCATCAAAAACATCTGCAGGAATTACTGGACTTACATTATTAGATCTATTTGCACTAGGCATTGCTAGGGGAAAGTTAATTTTTTTCAAAATTGATCTTGTTACTTTATGCTTAGGGAATCTTATAGCGACTGTATTTAATTTAGCGCATGCAAGAGGATGAATTTTAGAACTTATTTTTCTCTTTAAAATAAAAGTGATTGGACCGGGACAAAATTTTTTATATAATTTTTTAAATAATTTGTTTGTAATTACATCATCTATTACATCGTTTAAATTGTAATAATGTACAATTAATGGATTTGAGGTTGGTCTACCTTTTAATTTGAATATCTTTTGAATTGTAGTTTTTGAATAAGCATTTCCACCTAAACCATAAACAGTTTCTGTAGGAAGGCATACAAGGTTATTTTTGTTCAAATTATTAATGGTTTTCTTAAGATTTTTTTTGTTGAAAGTAAATATATTTGAATAGCTATTTTTCATAATGTAATTATTATTTATTAGATGAAAATTGAAAATATTCCAGCTGATATAAAAAGTAAATCATTAAAAGAGGCAAGAGAAGAAATAGATGAAATTTTAAGCAAATTAGAAAATCAAAATACTAAATTAGATGAGTCATTAGTTGATTACCATAGGCTGATTTTGCTTAATAAACATATCGAAGAATTATTCAAAAAAAAATTTAAAGAAATCTCAGAAAAAAAGTAAATAATGATAAAAAAAAAATTAATTAAAAATGCAAGAAAAATTGATAAATTTTTGATTAATTTTTTAAATAAACAAAAAAATTCCTTGCTAGTTAAACCCATGAAATATGGTGTCATCTCAGGAGGAAAAAAAATCAGATCAACTATAATTTTTGATACTGGTAAAATTTTTAATATAAGTGATAATAAATTAGTTAATATATGCGCTGCAGTTGAATGTATACACTCATACTCACTAATTCATGATGACCTTCCTTGTATGGATAATGACTTAATAAGAAGAGGAAAACCTTCAACTCATATAAAATTTGGTGAGGCATCAGCAGTATTAGCAGGTAGCTCACTACTTACTTTAGCATTTGAAATAATAACAGACAAAAAATATCCAATTAATTACATATCAAAAAATGAAATTGTGAGATCATTAGCTAGTTGTTCTGGGCATACGGGTATTGCTGGAGGCCAAGAATTAGATTTAAAATTTGAAAATAAAAAAAAGATGATTAATCAGATTATTAATATGCAAAAAAAAAAAACTGGAAAACTTTTTAATTTTTGTTTGTATGCTGTTGGAGTAGTGGCCAACAAAAATAAAATAGAAAAAAATTTTTTAAGTTCTTTGGGAGAAGAGATTGGATTACTTTTTCAATTAGCCGATGATTTTTTAGATAACAAAGGGTCTAAAAAATTAGTAGGCAAACCAGTAAAAAAAGACAATAAAAAAGGAAAGTCAACTTTATTAAATTTATTAGGAGAAGAAAAAGCTTATTTGTATGCAAATAATTTAAAGAAAAAAATATTGCGAAAATTAGAAAAACATGGAAAAAAAGCAAAAGAATTAATAAGTACAATTGAATTTATTTTGGAAAGAAAATTTTAATGAGTAAATTAATAAAACAAATAAATTTTCCTGAAGATTTAAGAAAATTTAAAAAAAATAATCTTAAACAAATATCAAATGAGCTAAGAGAAGAGCTAATTGATGTAGTGTCAGAAACAGGAGGGCACTTGGGTGCCGGCTTGGGTGTTGTAGAGTTAACAGTTGCTTTACACTATGTATTTGATACGCCTAAAGATAAATTAGTTTGGGATGTAAGTCATCAATGTTATCCTCATAAAATAATTACTGGAAGACGAGATAAAATCAAAACTCTTAGAAAGGGTGGAGGCCTTTCAGGGTTTACCAAACGAACAGAGAGCGAGTATGATCCTTTTGGAGCAGCACATAGCTCTACTTCAATTTCTTCTACCTTAGGAATAGCTGTTGCAAAAAAATTATCAAACAATAATAATAATGTAATCGCCGTAATTGGTGATGGAGCTATGAGCGCTGGCATGGCTTATGAAGCTATGAATAATGCAGGAGCACTTAAATCTAGATTAATAGTTATCTTAAATGATAATGATATGTCTATAGCAAGACCTGTCGGTGCTATGAGCAAATATTTGGCAAAACTTTTATCTGGAAAATTATATTTTAGTTTAAGAGAAACTTTAAAAATGATTATCTCCTCTTTTTCAAAAAGATTTAGCCAAAAGGCTAGTAGAGCAGAGGATTTATTAAGAAATTTTGTGACTGGCGGCACACTATTTAGTGAGTTAGGTTTTTATTATGTAGGACCAATAGATGGACATGATGTTGAAAATTTAGTTCATATTTTTGAAAATGTTAAAAATTCAAATCATCAAGGCCCTGTATTGATACATGTCAGAACACAAAAAGGAAAAGGATACAAACCAGCTGAAGATTCAGGGGACAAATATCATGGTGTATCCAAATTTAATATCTCAACTGGTGAACAGAAAAAATCAAACTCGAACATCCCATCTTTTACAAAAGTTTTTGCTGAAACTTTGATAAAGCATGCGGAACAAGATACTAAAATTATCGGTATAACTGGGGCGATGCCTTCAGGAACTGGTATAAACTTATTCGAAAAAAAATTCCCAGACAGAACTTTTGATGTAGGTATTGCTGAACAGCATGCAGTAACTTTTGCCGCTGGATTAGCTACCGAGGGTTTCAAGCCATATGCTGCCATATATTCTACTTTTCTTCAAAGAGCTTACGATCAAGTAATTCATGATGTAGCTTTACAATCACTGCCAGTAAGATTTGCCATAGATAGAGCAGGACTAGTAGGAGCAGATGGACCAACGCATGCAGGTTCCTTTGATATTACTTACCTTTCAACTTTACCAAATTTTGTTGTAATGGCAGCGAGTGACGAGGCAGAGCTTGTTAGAATGATAAATACTTCGGTAAATATAAATGACCGACCTTCAGCCTTTAGATATCCGCGAGGAAATGGTATTGGAACTGAAATTCCATCAATTAATGAAACTTTAGAAATTGGAAAAGGAAGAATTATTAAAGAAGGTAAGAAAGTTGCCTTGCTTAATTTTGGAGCAAGATTGGAAGAATGTAAAAAAGCTTCTGATCAACTTATGAAAAAAGGAATTGATTTTACAGTTGTCGATGCGAGATTTGCGAAACCTTTAGATGAAAAATTAATAATTGAGGTAGCTTCTAATCATGAAGTTTTAATAACAATCGAAGAGGGGACTGTTGGAGGTTTTGGATCTCATGTAATGCAATTTTTATCTGATAGAGGTGTTTTTGACAGAGGATTAAAATTTAGATCTATGATTTTGCCTGATTTTTTTATCGATCAAGATACACCTGAAAAAATGTATGAGACAGCAGGCCTAGACAGTTTATCTATAGCTAATAAGGTTGAAGAAACGCTTAATTCAAATATAATATTGGCTAAAAGCAAAAATAAAATTTCCAATTAATCACATTGCGCTTTGTGCATCAATAAATGATCAAGTAATACGCAATTTATCATTGCTTCTCCAATAGGCACTGCTCTAATTCCTACACAAGGATCGTGTCTTCCTTTAACTGAAATTTTTGTATTATTACCTTTTTTATCAATTGTTTCTCTACTTGTTAAAATAGAAGATGTTGGCTTCACTCCAAAAGAGACAATAATATCTTGCCCAGTTGAAATTCCTCCAAGAATTCCACCAGCGTGATTAGTTTTAAACTTTACCTTGCCAAAGCTTTTTTTTATTTCATCAGAATTTTCTTCACCACTTAAATATGCTGCGTTCGTGCCTGAGCCGATATTTACACCCTTAACTGCATTGATGCTCATTAATGCAGCTGAAATATCAGTATCAAGTTTTGAATAAATAGGCGCACCTAAACCAATTGGAATTCCTTTAGCTCTCAGTTCAATTATAGCACCACAAGAAGATCCTGCTTTTCTTACTGCTAAAAGATATTTTTCCCAAAGCTTGACCGATTTTTTATCAGGACAGAAAAAAGGATTCTTTCTTATTTCAGCATCATCCCAATTAGATTTGTCACAAGACATTAAGCCTAGTTGGGTCACAGCACCTATCACATTAAACTTATGGCCAATTACTTTTTTCAAAACGATACGAGCAACTGCGCCTGCTGCAACTCTACTTGCAGTCTCTCTAGCGGACTGACGACCTCCACCTCTAAAATCTCTAATCCCGTATTTTTTAAAGTAAGTATAGTCAGCATGTCCAGGCCTGAATTTATCTTTGATAGACTCATAATCCCTAGATTTTTTATCTTCGTTGTAGATTATAATCGAAATAGGTGTTCCTGTTGTTTTACCCTCAAACACACCTGATAGAATAATCGCTTTATCTGGCTCTTTTCTTTGAGTAGTGAATTTAGATTGTCCAGGTCTTCTTCTGTCCATATCTGCTTGAATATCTTTTTCTGATAAAGGAATATTTGGCGGACAACCATCAACTACACAACCTATAGCCGGGCCATGAGATTCTCCCCATGTTGTAAATCTAAATATTTTTCCAAAAGTATTAAAAGACATAGATATTTAATGTATAGATTATTTTATTAAATATATGAATCAAAAAAATGGCAAAAATTCACTTGGTTTAGATAGCTGTTTTGAAGACTTGGATAATCCAATAGATTTATTCAAAAAATGGTTTGCCAAGGCTGAGGAGACCGAAATTAATGATCCAAATGCTGTTGCTATAGCTACTTCCAACAAAGACCAACAACCTAATGTAAGAATGGTTTTACTGAAAGGTTTAAGTAACAAAGGTTTTGTTTTCTATACAAACTTTAATAGTAAAAAAGGTAGCGAATTAAAAGAAAATCAAAAAGCTTCAATGTGTTTTCATTGGAAAAGTTTGAGACGACAGGTAAGAGTAATTGGAGAGGTAGAGGTGGTTTCTGAAAAAGAAGCTAATGATTATTATAATTCTAGACCTTATAAAAATCGAATAAGCGCATGGGCATCTTCTCAATCATCAATTTTAGATAAAAGAGAAACCTTTTTAGAAAAAATTAAAGAGTTTGAAAAAAAATATCCCGAGCAAAATAATGTTCCAAGACCTCCCTACTGGTCTGGCTGGAGAATTTTACCAGCAGAAATAGAATTTTGGGTTGATGGAGAAGGTAGAATTCACGAAAGACTGAATTATAAAAATAATAATGGGAAATGGGAAAAAGAACTTCTTTATCCCTAAAAAGATCTATTGAGACTGAAGCTAGTTAAATTTTGCAGTATACTTTTATCTTCATTATCTGGAAAAATTGCTAAAGCATCGTAAGAAACGTTTACAAAATATTCCGCTTTTTTTAAACTCATTTCAACTGCTTTATATTTATATATCAAAGCAAGTGTTTCACTAAAATCATCTTCAGTTCTTTTTTCTTTTTTCATTATTTCTTTTAAAAACTCTTTTTCCTCTTCATTTCCTTTTTGGAATATTGTTATTATAGGAAGAGTCGCTTTACCTTCATAAAAATCTTTTCCTATTTCTTTACCAAAAAAATTTTCTTTTGCATAATAATCAAGTGCATCATCAGCTATTTGAAATGCTAAACCTAAATTTCTTCCATATGACTCTAAAGCTTTCTTCTCTTTCTCGTTGCTCCTAGAGATACAAGCACCTGTTTTTGTTGCCGCTGAAAAAAGTGATGCAGTTTTTAAATTAATTATATCAATATATGTTTCTTCTAAAAGATCTGCCTCACCTTTATGTTGAAGTTGAAGAACTTCGCCTTGAGCAATTTTTGCAGAAGTAGATGATAAAAGTTGTAATACTTCTAAATCACCATCCTGAACCATAATTTCAAAGCACCTGCTTAAAAGATAATCTCCAACTAAAATTGAAGATTGATTACCCCAAATTGAATTTGTAGTTTTAACTCCTCTTCTTAATGAACTTTCATCAATCACATCGTCATGTAATAATGTTGCTGCGTGAATTAATTCTACACAAGCTGCAAGATTGATATCTCTGTTATCTTCTTTATAACCAGTAAGCTTTGCTGATTCTAAAGTTAGTAAAGCTCTTAATCTCTTTCCTCCAGATTTTAGATGGTGTTCGCTCATCTTTTCAATTAAACCCACGTCGCTCTTAAGTCTTTGTTCAATTAAACTTTCAACTTTTTGAAGCTTAGTTCCTAGTAGGTTTTTAAGTTCCAAGTAAGCTGAGTTTGCTGATTTTTTTAGTGGTATTACTGATCCCATAAACTTTATTTATAATCGATTTATTAAATAATAAATTTTTAAATAGAAACGTGGTGACGCACCCATAATTCAACTATAAGTAGCGTAATTTACTATTAAAATTTAATTTATTACTGTTATAAGATTAAAGACATTCATCTAAATTATGTTTTCAATTTTTAAAAAAAAAAAGGTAGTACCACACGTTAGACTAACTGGATTTATTGGTTCTGCAGGTCGGTTTAGTAAAGGAATGGATCTTGCTGGGCAAAAAGATATTTTAAAAAAAGCTTTTTCTTTAAAAAAAATAACTCATGTAGCAATATCAATTAATTCTCCTGGAGGATCTCCAGTACAATCTCACCTAATTTATAGCTACATCAGGCAACTAGCTGAAAAAAATAATGTTAAAGTAATTATATTTGCTGAAGATGTTGCTGCATCAGGCGGTTATTTAATCTCATGTGCAGGAGATGAAATTTATGCAAATTCAAGCTCAATTATTGGGTCTATTGGAGTTATTTCAGCTTCATTTGGATTTAAAGATCTAATAAAAAAAATTGGAGTTGAGCGTAGAGTTTACACAGCTGGAAAAAATAAAAGTACATTAGATCCTTTTGTAGATGAAAAAGAAGAAGACGTAAAAAGATTAAAAAGTATTCAATTAGAATTACATGCTGATTTTATTAAAGTTGTTGAAATAAGTAGAGGTTCAAAACTTAAAGAGCCAGAAAAAAATAATATTTTTACTGGTGAGTTCTGGACAGGTAAAACAGCCTTAACTCTTGGATTAATTGATGGAATCGGAAACGCTGATCAAATTTTAAAAGAAAAATTTGGTGATAAAGTTATCATTAAAAATTTTGAAAAACCAAAAGGCTTTATTGCAAGAAAATTATCTTCTTCAATTCAAAATCCAATTGATAGATTAGCTAATATTGTAGAAGAAAAATCGACGTGGCAAAAATTTGGTTTGTAAATGCCAGCAAATATAAAAACTAAAATAAAAAAACTAAAAATATTAAACTATTTATCATTTCAAGATATCATAATAAATTTACAAAAATTCTGGGGTAAGAACGGTTGTGTAATTTTACAGCCTTATGATATAGAGGTTGGAGCAGGAACTTTTCATCCTGCTACAATTCTAAGATCTCTCGGCCCTAAATCTTGGAAAGCTGCATATGTTCAACCGTCAAGAAGACCAACAGATGGGAGATACGGCGAAAATCCAAATCGTCTACAACATTACTATCAGTTTCAAGTTATAATTAAACCATCTCCAAAAAATATTAAACAACTGTATCTAAAAAGTTTAGCAACCATTGGGATTGATGTAAAAAACCACGACATTCGTTTTATTGAGGACGATTGGGAAAGCCCAACTTTAGGTGCCGCAGGATTAGGCTGGGAGGTTTGGTGTGATGGAATGGAAATCACTCAATTTACTTATTTTCAACAAATGACCGGATTAGAATGTAAACCGGTACCTGTAGAAATAACTTATGGTCTTGAGAGATTATGCATGTTCGTTCAAGGTAAAAATAATGTTTTTGATATAGATTGGAACAATGAAGGTGTAAAATATAAAGAAGTTTTCTTCCAAGCCGAAAAAGAATTTTCTGCTTATAATTTTGAATTTGCAAACACTGATATTTTATTAAAAAATTTTGAAAGTACAGAAAACGAGTGTAAATCCTTACTTGAAAAAAAACTTTCACTTCCAGCTTATGACCAATGTTTAAAAGCTAGCCATATTTTCAATTTATTAGACGCCCGTGGTGTTATCGGTGTTGCGGAAAGAACTAATTACATAACTAGAATAAGAGAACTCGCAAAAGGTTGTGGAGCACTATGGCTAAGCTCTCAAAGTTAGATTATGGCAGAACTTTTATTGGAACTTTATAGTGAAGAAATTCCACCTCAATTACAAATAGCAGCAAGATCTCAATTAAAACAGTTTATTGAAAACTTTTTCAAAGAAGATAATGTAAGATATAAAGAATTATCAGTTTACTCTTCACCCACTAGGCTAACTTTATTAATTAAAGACTTGGAAGGAAAAATTAAAACTGAATCTAAGGAAATAAAAGGACCTAAAGTAGGTTCTTCAAATCAAGTTTTGCAAGGCTTTATAAAAGCAAAAAACATTTCAGAAAATGATTTAATTGAAAAAGAAACTGAAAAAGGGAAATTTTATTTTTTAAAAACTCAACCACAATCAATCTCGGTCGAAGATTTACTGACTAAGATAATTACAAAAACCATAAGCTCAATTGGTTGGAGGAAATCAATGAGATGGTCTAACCATAATATGATGTGGGGAAGACCTTTAAGATCAATATTTGCAAGTTTCAACAATAAAAAACTTATATTTAGATTAGATCACTTAGAGTCAACAGATGAAATAATAATCGAACAAGACTTGATCATTAAAACTCAAAAAATAAAAAATTTCAGAGAATACTTAAATTTTTTAAAAAATAATAATATTATTATCGATCACAAAGAAAGAGAAGAAATTATTATAAAAAAAATTAGTTCGGTATCTAAATCTAAACAATATAAAGAAAGCTTAAATCCCATACTTTTGGAGGAAGTTGTTAATATTGTAGAAGATCCAAATTTACTGCATGTTAGTTTTAATAAAGAATATTTAAAGATCCCGCAAGAAATTATAATTTCTACCTTGGAAAAACATCAAAGATATTTTCCAATTTTCGATAGCAAAGATCAATTGACTAATTATTTTTTTTCTGTGGCTAGTAAAAAAGACGAAAAAAAATTTATTACAGAAGGAAATAAAAGAGTTGTAGAAGCAAGATTGGCTGACGCTAAATTCTTTTGGGATAAAGATAGATCTAAAAATTTAATTAAACAAATTGTAAATCTTAAATCGATCAAGTTCTATGAAAAACTTGGAACTATTTATGATAAGACACAAAGATTAAGAAAATTGTCAGGACTTCTATCAGATGATTTAAACATTAATAAAGAAAAAGTTCAAGTCGCTGCTTCTATTTCAAAATCTGATTTGTGTTCTGATTTAGTAGGAGAATATCCGGAGCTTCAAGGTGTAATGGGGAAATATTTTGCATTAGCACAAGGATTTGAAGAAGATATTGCTAATTCAATTAGCGATCATTATTTACCAAAAGGACTAACTTCTACATTACCCAAGAAACCTTTTAGTTATTCTATCTCAATTGTAGATAAAATTGATACTTTAGTTGGTTTTTTTATTATTGATGAAAAACCAACTAGTTCTAAAGATCCATTTGCTTTAAGAAGAGCAGCAATAGGTTTACTTCGAATTATAATCGAAAACAAATTAATATTTAAACTTAGAGACCTAATTACTTACGCTATAAGATTGTATGAAGAACAGGGCGTTGAGATTAAAAATAAAAAAGCAGAACAAGAGGTGCTAGAGTTTACTAAAGAGAGAATGCGAAATGTTTTAAAATTAAAAAATATAAAACCTGATATCATAGAAGCCTCGATTAGTTCTCATGCCAGTGATAATTTTTTAGATCTTTATGCAAAAACAATTTTAATGAATAAATATAAAAATAAAGGTATTGGCCTTAATGCAATTAGCTCTTATAAAAGAGCAGCTAATATTTTAGAAAAAGCCGAAAAAGGAATCACTGGAAGACCTGATGCGGTATTATTTAGAAAAGATGAAGAAAAAATACTTCATGAAAAAATTAATGAAATTCGAAAAGCTTTTACAGTAAAAGATGACAATAAAGACTATGAAAACTTGTTAATAAAGCTTTCTGATACAAAAGAGTCTACAGATAATTTTTTTGACAATGTAGTAGTAAATGATGAAAATAAAGATATTAAAAATAATCGATTAGAGTTATTAAAAATGTTTTGCAATACGTTTGATAACTTTATTGATTTTTCAAAATTAGAGGGACTGTAATGGGAAAAGTTGTATTTGGTTTTGATGATAATTCAGCAAAAAAACTAAAGAATAAAAAAAATATTTTAGGTGGAAAAGGGGCCAACCTTGGTGAGATGGGTAGGTTAGGGTTACCAGTTCCCCCAGGATTTACTATTATAACTGATGTTTGCGATCTTTTTTATAAAAATAAAAAAAAACTTCCAAAAATTGTAATTAAAAATATCGAAAAAGAATTAAAAAATATTGAAAAGAAGACTAAAAAAAAATTTGGTGATCTTAAAAATCCTTTATTAATTTCAGTCAGATCAGGAGCTAGAATTTCTATGCCTGGAATGATGGATACTATTTTAAATCTAGGTCTCAACGATAAAACGGTCGAAGCTTTAAAAAAGAAAACATCCAACGGTAGGTTTGCCAAAGATAGCTATAGAAGATTTATACAGATGTACAGTAATGTAGTGCTCAATATTGAAGGACACTTGTTTGAAGAATTAATCCATAATTATAAATTAACAAAAGGTGTTTTGCTAGATACAGATTTGGACGAGAGTGATTGGGATGGCTTAATTTTAAACTTTAAAAAATTAGTAAAGAAAGAAAAAAAAATTAACTTCCCTCAAGATGTAAAAGCTCAGTTACTTGGAGCAATTAATGCAGTATTTTTATCCTGGGATAGTCAAAGAGCAAAAACTTATAGAAAATTAAATCAAATCCCAGATCATTGGGGTACAGCAGTAAATATACAAGCCATGGTATTCGGCAATATGGGTAAAGATTGTTCAACAGGAGTTGCTTTTACTAGAAATCCTTCAACTGGAGAAAATACTTTCTTTGGAGAATTTTTAATTAATGCTCAAGGGGAGGATGTTGTGGCAGGCACAAGAACTCCTCAGTGTATAACTAAAAAAGCAAAACAAGATGCTAGCTCAAAAGATCAATCAATGGAAGAAGCTATGCCAAAAGTTTACAAAGAATTAGTTAAAGTATTTATTAAATTGGAAAAGCATTACAAAGATATGCAAGATATTGAATTCACTGTTGAGAATAATAAACTATGGATGTTACAAACAAGATCAGGTAAAAGAACTGCTAAAGCTGCAATTAAAATTGCAGTTGATATGGTAAAAGAGAAATTAATTTCAAAAAAAGAGGCAATACTGCGAATAGATCCTAATACTTTAGATACATTATTGCATCCAACTCTAGATGATAAAGTCAAGAAAGAAGTTATTGCATCTGGTCTGCCCGCGTCACCAGGCGCAGCTAGCGGAAAAGTAGTTTTCTCTGCAGATGAAGCTGAAAGATTAAATGGAATGATGCAAGACACAATTCTAGTTAGATTAGAAACATCACCTGAAGATATTAATGGTATGCACGCTGCAAAAGGAATTTTAACAGCTAGAGGTGGAATGACAAGTCATGCTGCTGTTGTAGCGAGAGGCATGGGTAGACCTTGTGTGTCTGGTTCAAGTGAAATAATAATTGATTATGAAACTAAGCAATTTAAAGCAGGTGAAGAAATTATAAAAGAGGGAGACATCATAACTATAGATGGTGGAAGTGGAAAAGTAATGAAAGGACAGGTACCAACTGTTCAGTCAGAAATATCAGGATATTTTTCTACAATTATGAAATGGGCTGATAAATTTAGAAAATTAAAAGTTAGAACTAATGCTGAAACAGAAACAGATAGCATTACAGCAAGAGAATTTGGCGCCGAAGGAATTGGTTTGTGTCGAACAGAGCATATGTTTTTTGATGAAGAAAGAATTTTATCTGTAAGACAAATGATTTTATCAAGATCAAAAGAAGATAGAGATAGCGCTTTAGAAAAATTACTACCGCATCAAAAAGATGATTTTAAAAAGATTTTTAGAGTAATGTCAGGATTACCAGTAAATGTTAGATTGCTAGATCCTCCTTTACATGAATTTTTACCAAAAACAGATAAAGATATCGATGAAGTAGCGAGGTCGTTAAATTTAGCTGTAAAAGAAGTAAAAGATAGAATAGCAGAACTTCATGAAGAAAATCCCATGTTAGGTCATAGAGGATGTAGACTAGGTATTTCTTTTCCTGAAATATATCAAATGCAATGTGAAGCAATTTTCAAAGCTTTAATTGAACTTAAAAAATCGAAAATTAAATCAGCTTTTGTTGAGATAATGATTCCTCTAGTTTCAACGGATACTGAATTAAAAATTTTACGAGAATTAGTTAATAGAACCGCTAAGAAGATTGAGACAGAAAACAAAATTAAATTAGACTATATGATTGGAACTATGATTGAGCTACCTAGAGCTGCTTTACAGGCTAAATCAATTTCTAAACATGCAGATTTCTTTAGTTTTGGAACAAACGATTTAACACAAACTACATTAGG
>QBYC01000019.1 GCA_003283025.1 Pelagibacteraceae bacterium AG-325-C03 | reverse complement strand
GTTTTAATTATATGTCTCATGTGTTGGTTAATAAATCTTTTATTAAAAAAAAGACATTAAAACTACTAGATCGGTTTTAGTACATAAAATTATTATTAAAAAGTATCTATTAAGATAAAAAAATAAAAGTTACATTAACTTTTATGGAGAAATTTTTGTGGAAAGCTTCTAAAAAAAGAAAAGACAAGTCTCTTCTTGAAGATTTCTCAAAATTTATAAATTTTAAATCAAATTACAATTTTAAAAATTTGTGGAAATGGTCTGTAAATCATCCCGATGAATTTTGGTCAAAGTTTTGGGATTATTCAAAGATTATAGGAGACAAAGGAAAAGAAATAATTAGATATAATAATATTTTTAATAAAACTAAATTTTTTCCTGACTCTAAATTAAATTATACAGAAAATATTTTAAAGAAAAAATCATCTGAGCTTGCAATAAGTTTTTTATCTGAAAAAGGGTTTGAAGAAGAAATTTCTTGGGATCAACTTTATAATAAAGTTTGCAAATTCTCAGGTTATTTAAAATCTATAGGCTTAAAAAAAAGGAGATCGTGTTGCAGCGTATGTGCCAAATAAAATAGAGTCGGTTGTAAGTTTTTTAGCCTGTGCAAAAAATGGAATTATTTGGTCATCATGTTCTCCAGACTTTGGAACACAGGGTGTTGTAGATAGATTCAAACAAATTGAACCTTGTATTTTAATTACAACTGACCACTACTTTTATAATGGCAAGAAAATAAATATTCTTGAAAAAATTGAGGATATTTTAAAACAAATACCCTCAATAAAAAAATCTTTAGTATTTGCTTACAATAAAAAAGAAAAGATGATTCTTAGAGATTATATAAATTTTGATCAAGTTTTAGAAAAAGCAAAAATGGATGAAGTTTTTGAACGGTTTGAATTTAATCATCCTGTCTATATTCTCTATTCAAGTGGAACAACTGGAAAACCAAAATGCATTACACATGGAGCTGGAAATGTTTTGATAGAACATAACAAAGAATTCATGCTTCATTGCGATATTAGAGATAATGAAAGATTATTTTATTACACTACAACTGGATGGATGATGTGGAATTGGTTAGTTGGAGGACTAGCAACAGGTTCTTCAATATTTTTATTTGATGGTGCACCTTTTTATCCTAAAATAGATATTCTTTTAGAGTATTGTCAAAATAATAAAATCAATCTTTTTGGAGTAAGTGCTAAATATATTGATTATTTAAAAAATGAAAAATATAGTAGTAAAAATCTAAATTTAAGTTCAGTAAAAATAATAACTTCAACAGGTTCGCCCCTAGCAGAAGAAAGTTTTAAGTATGTATATAAAAACATTAAGAAAGATGTTCATTTAGCATCTATTGCTGGAGGCACAGATTTAGTTGGTTGTTTAGTTTTAGGAAACCTTTATTCAGATGTAAACATGGGTGAAATTCAAGGCCAAAGTTTAGGTATTGATGTTGATGTTTTTAGTGATGATGGAAAAAGTATAAAAGATGGAGAAAAGGGAGAACTAGTAATTAAAAATCCTTTTCCATCAATGCCAGTAAAATTTTGGGGTGATGAGGATGGACAAAAATATCATAAAGCTTATTTTAATAAATTTGAAAATATATGGCATCATGGAGATTTTATTGAAAGAACCTCAAACAACGGCTTTATAATGAGAGGAAGATCTGATGCCACACTTAATCCTGGAGGTATAAGAATAGGAACTGGTGAAATTTATCAACAAGTTGAAGATATTGAATTTATTACTGAAGGCTTAGTTGTCGGACAAGATTATAATGATGATGTCAGGATTATCTTATTTGTAACTACAAAAAATGATAAGGAACTTGATGAAAAAAAGATTAATTCAATCAAACTAAGAATTCGAAAAAATTGTTCCCCAAAACACGTTCCTGCAATGATTATTAAGGTGCCAGAAATTCCAAGGACAAAAAGTGGCAAAATAGTTGAACTGGCAGTGCGAAAAATAATTCATGGAGAAACAATTAACAATAAAGAGGCAATTGCAAATCCAGAAGTTCTTGAATATTTTAAAAATATTCCTCAGCTAAAATAATTTGAGCAATTTCTATGCAACATTGAATGAAGTTCAATTAATTTTTCAAAACTTTTATTATATCCTCCGCCTAAAACACCACACAATGGAATATTTTTTGTAAAAAAATTGTCTATAACTATTTGATCTCTTTTATTAATTCCATCGTCAGTAATATTTAGTTTACCCAATCGATCTTGAAAGTGAATATCAACACCAGCAATATAAAAGACAAAGTCATACATGTTATCATTTAATATTTTAAGATTTCTATTGAGAATATTTAAATATTCTTCGTCTTCCATATTTTCTTTAAGTCCAACATCAATATCACTTTTAGATTTTTTTGCTGGGTAATTCGATGCACAGTGCATGCTAAAAGTAAAAATGTCAGGGTCATTTTTAAATATTTCAGAATTTCCATTACCTTGATGAACATCTAAATCTACGATAAGTATTTTTTTGGCATAACCCTTTTTTTTTAAATAATTAGCTGCCACAGCTACATCGTTAAAAACGCAATAGCCTGCACCACAATTAAAAGTAGCATGATGACTGCCCCCTGCAGTATTGCATGCTAGCTTTGAGTCTAAAGCAAGTTTGCTTGCAAGAACTGTCCCTCCAGTAGCAACAAAAGATCTTTTGACTACACTATTATTGATTGGAAAACCAATTTTCTTTTGAAGTTTTTGATCTAAAGTTTTATTTTTAATATGATTTATATATTCTAGCGAATGTGATGTTTTCATCGTTTCTAGAGAGCACGCTTCAGGGATATAGAATTTTTTGACTACCCTGTTTTCCAATAGATAATCTGCAAGAGCACCAAATTTTTTGATAGGAAATTTGTTATCATCGTTGATTTTAGCAACGTAGTCTGGATGATTAATAACAGGTAATTCCATTAAAAAAAAAATTATCTCTCAACACACATTGCTATACCCATGCCACCACCGATACATAAAGTTGCTAAACCTTTTTTAGCATCTCTTTTTATCATTTCGTGAATTAAAGTGACTAAAATTCTTGTTCCAGATGCTCCTATTGGATGTCCCAATGCAATAGCACCACCATTCACATTAACTTTTTCTTCAGGTATAGAAAGTGTTTTTATAACTGCTAAACTTTGAGCAGCAAATGCCTCATTAATTTCAAATAGATCTATATCTTTAATATTCCATCCAGCTAACTCTAAAGCTTTTTTCGACGAAGGTATTGGACCTGTACCCATTAAAGCTGGGTCCACACCGCAACTGGCCCACGATTTAATGGATACCAATTTTTCAATATCTCTATTTTTTGCCTCTTTTCCTGACATCAAAGTTACAGCTGCAGCACCGTCATTAATTCCAGAAGCGTTGCCTGCAGTCACAGTACCATTTGTTTTAAAAACTGGTTTTAGCCTTGACAAAACTTCTAAGTTTAAACTTTCTCGTGGATGCTCATCCTTATTAAAATTTATTTCAGCTTTTTTTGATTTAATGATGAAATTAATTATTTCATCTTTAAACTTATCCATATTCTGGGCTTTAAGAGCTTTTTCCTGTGATCTGATAGCAAATTTGTCTTGTTCATTTCTTGTTATCTGAAATCTTTCAGCTACATTTTCTGCCGTTATACCCATATGATATCCATGAAAAGCGTCCCATAAGCCATCTTTAATCATTGTATCAATTAATTCAGCATCACCTAGTTTTTTTCCATCTCTTAAATGGATCGCATGAGGGGACAATGACATGTTTTCTTGTCCACCAGCTATAACTATTTTTGAGTCTCCTGATTTTATACTTTGATAACCAGATGTAATTGATCTTATGCCAGATCCACAAACTTGATTAACTAAATAGGCTGGTTTTTCTTTTGGAATTCGTGATTTTATAGCAGCTTGTCTCGCTGGGTTCTGACCTGTACTACCAGTTAGTACTTGTCCAAGAATTATTTCATCAACTTCACTCGAAGATATTTTAGCTCTTTTAATTGACTCTGATATTACTTTTGAACCTAATATAAATGCAGGAGTATTTTTTAAAGATTTTCCTAACGAACCAACGGCAGTTCTGCAAGCAGAGGTAATTAAAATTTCATTCATTATTTTAATTTATATTTTTAAGTTTCATTTTCAATTAAAATTTCCCTTCGTGAAATTCCAATTAATATTGATATTAATAAAAAAATATATGTGGCATTACCTGTAGTAAAAAAACTACCGGTACTTTTTAAAGGAAAAATTTCAGCTATAAAGAGAAAAATAAAAGGTATTATCATATTATTAGATTGTAGACTCGATTTTGTTAAATATTTTTTCCAGAAGGTTAAAAAAATAACTTGAAAAAAAATAATCATTAAAATGATGAAACCAATTAATCCTGTTTCAGTTAAAATTTCTAAATAATAATTATGAGGGTGCATATTACAAGTAATTTTTTGTGTATCTTTTTTTATATTTGGTCTTACATGGCAATAATATCTAAAATTTTTTATTCCTCCACCAACATATTTATTAATCAACCAAGTATCATAAAAAGTTGTGAATTCTCGTAAATACCCTGGAGCTCTCTTATTATTAAAATCCTTATTTATTATTAAATTTGTCATTTTATAAACTTGATTATAAAAAACTGTGAAGTTTGATTTGACAACATAATTGTAATTAAAAACAAAATAAAAAATTATTGAAAATAGAACTACAAAAGAAAGCAAATATTTACGTGTTTGTTTGTGAAAGATAATTATTAAAAAAATAGAAAAAACAAAAATTAGCATTGGCATTCTGTTCCCAGATAAAAAAATACCTAATAAAAAAATTATAAAAAGAAGTGGTAAAAGATATTTAAAAATTTTATCCAATTTTTCTCTAAAAAAAATAGGAATTAAAAAAAATGAAAATAATGAAAATCTTTGTATAAAACCACCTGCAATTAATTCATCACCAAATGGGCCACCTAATCTTCGTGGTAAGGTTGGCTTAAATCCAAAAATATCCTTTCCGTAATGTGATTGATAAAATAAATCAAAACAAACAAATAAAGAGGCCAGGGTACAAAAAATAAAAAAAAGATCTAATCTTAAAATATCTCTCTCTATTAAAAATCTTAATGTTAAATATAAAAACAAATACTTTAGAAAAAGAGTAGACTTAATAATAGTTCCTAGTGGTATTTCCTTCCAATATAAATTCTCTTTATAAAAATGATAATCATTTATTATTGCAGTAAATATAATAAAAAAAAAAAATAAAAAAAAAAGCTTGTCTAAAAAATGATATTTAAGTTTTAAAAAATCTTTACCAAATACAAATATTGTTGATAATATTAATAATATTATATTAATATTAATTATCATATTACCAGCAATGAAACTAATTGGAAAAATTGCCAATAATATACTAAAGTAATTTGATTTAATTTTATTCAAATTTAAAAATGCAAGCATTGACCTTATTTATTACATTTGTCATTAAAATAAAACTATTTAAGAATTGTTTAATATTATTAAGATACATTAATGCGCCTGTAGCTCAACTGGATAGAGCGCTTGGCTACGGACCAGGAGGTTCTGGGTTCAAATCCTAGCAGGCGCACCATTGAATTTAATGAATATTTTTTACAATATGAGAAGCTTAATTTTAATTACATTAGTAAGCAGAATTATATGTTTTTTTTATTTTGGAGATCAAGCTTTGCAAAACGAGTGGTCAATTTTAGTGCATAATTTAAGTTATAATGGAATCTTAGGATACAATGTTGTTGTTAATGATTATCTTGCAATTCCGAAATTAGCTGTACCTGGCGAAACTGTTCTACCATCAGTTTTTATGCCACCTTTTTATGCTTATTATATTTACACAATAAAAATTATATTTTCAAATTATCTAAATTTTATTAATGTAATTGTAATTAGCCAAATTACATTAAGCACAATATCTGTTGTCTTATTTTATAAAATAATAAATAAAACTGAAAATAAAAAAAACTCATTAATCTACAGTTTAATATTTTCTTTGATACCTTTAAATATTTATTCATCTGTTCAAATTTCGTCCGTTTCGATCCAAGTTTTTTTTTTAATTTGTTTTTTTTATTACTTACAAAAAATTTTGTTATCTAAACATAATATATTTGATTTAATAAATTTTTCTTTTTTTTCTGGTTTCTTGATTCTCACGAGAGGTGAATTTATAATTTTTTATTTATTTGCAATTTTTTATCTTTTTATTTTTTATAAAATAAGTCTCAAAAATTTCATAATTTCATTACTTGTTTCGTCAATTATTATCAGCCCATATTTAACTAGAAATTTTAAGACTTTTGAAAGTATAATTTTAACTAAATCATTTGGTTACAATCTTTTAAAAGGAAATAACCCAGAGTTTAAAATTGAGGGTAATGCAGGATATATTGAAAAGGAATTTAATAGAAAAAATTTAAAAATTAAAGCAGATGACTCTTATGAAATTAATTTAGATAATTTTTATAAAAAAAAGTCTATTAATTTTATCAAAGAAGATCCATTATTCTATTTGGGAAATTATATAAAAAAAATATTAGCTTTTTTGTTTTTCGATCCTAACTCAACTTATCCAAATTATTATAATGTTTTTCACTTTATACCTAAAATCATAATATCTATTCTGAGTCTTTTGGGAGGAATAGTAGCAATAAAAAAAAAAGGTTTCTATCAATTTTTAAGTTTATATTTTTTTTTAAATATTTTATTTTTTTCAATTTTTTTTATATTACCAAGATATAGTTTAATTTTATTACCAATCCAAATTTTATTATCAATTGAATTTGTAAAGAATGTTTTAAGAAAATTTTTCAATTAATTCTTTTATTATTTTTTCAACAGAATATTTTTGTTTCCATTTAGGATATTTTTTTTTAAACTTTTGCATGCTACTTATGTACCAAATGTGATCACCCGTTCTATTTTCTTTTAGAATTTTTTTCTTAATTCTAATTTTTTTAATTTTCTCTACAATATTTAATGCTTCGAGAACGGAGCAATTTGAAAATCTTCCCCCCCCGGTATTATAAACCTCACCATATCCTGGATTCTTATAAAACTCCCAAAAGCAAGATACTAAATCCTCGCTATGAATATTATCTCTAACTTGTTTACCCTTATAGCCGATCAAAAAATATTCTCTTTTCTTTAATGATGTTTTGACAAGATAGGACAAAAAACCATGTAGTTTTGCCCCAGAATGATTTGGACCTGTTATACAGCCTGCTCTAAAACAAGCGGTTTTTAAACCAATATTTTTTCCGTATTCTTGCACTATTAAATCTGCGTAAGCTTTAGAGGCTCCAAAAAAACTATGAGTACAGTTATCGATTGACATTGTCTCATCGATTCCTTTTTTAAATTTATGATTTTCTTTGATTTCCCAACGAGTTTTTTTTTCTAGTAAAGGTAAATTATTTGGATTGTCACCATAGATTTTGTTTGTGGACATAAAAATGAACGGAGCTTCAGGGCAAAAAGATTTTGTTAGCTCTAAAAGATTAAGTGTCCCTTTTGAGTTAATATCAAAATCAATAAAAGGTTTGTTTTTTGCCCAATCATGAGAGGGTTGGGCTGCTGCATGAATTATCACTTTAATATTTTTTTTATATTTAGTGAAAATTTTTTTTAAAGAATTAAAATTTCTAATATCAATATTCAAATGTTCATAATTTTCAATATTTTTTTTTAATTTTTTTTTTATCCAAGAAATATCACCATCATTACCAAAAAAAAATTTTCTAAAATTGTTATCAATACCCAATATTTTAAAACCTTTTTTTGAGAAATAAATTGAGGATTCTGAACCAACTAATCCACAAGAACCTGTTATAATCGCTATTTTCATTTAAAAAAATTCTTCAAGTGATTTTGAGTTTTAAGCCAAAAATAAATATCTTTAATTAATTGATTAATATTTCTCGATGGTGTCCATTTATAAATTTTTTTTATCTTATTATTATCAGTCACAAAATAAGGAATATCAAATATTGATGTTTTGTTGATCTTTTTGATTTTAATTTTATTTTTCGTAATTTCTTGACATTTAGCGGTTAAATCTTTTAAAGAAATGGAGTTACTCAAGCCTCCGCCTATATTAAATGTATTGTTATAAACTTTATTGATTTTTCTAATTTGAATCAGAATAATTTCACAAACATCTTTAATATGTATTACATCTCTAACCTGATGTCCGTTACCTCCAAAGCCAATATACGAAAGTTTTTTTTTAAATAAATGTCTTGCAACCCATAAAGGAACAAATCCTTGATCTTGTTTACCAAATTGCCAAGGGCCAGCAATTACCCCAAATCTATTAATAATATATTTTAATTTTGTTTTAAAAAAAGTCTCGATAATCAGTTTTTCCGAAGCTAATTTTGTAAAACCATACAGAGAACTTGCGGATGAAGTGTTAAAATTTTCGTTTATTTTTTTTTTAATTTTAATAGGTTTTTTAAGATTACCATTCTTAAATAATTTTCTCAAATCTCGAATAGAATAAACTCTACTAGAAGATAAAAATATGAGATTAGATTTATCTCTTACGCATTTTTTTAGTATATTAAATGTTCCAACTAAATTTGTTTTAAATACTCTGTCAGGATCTTTTCTTGATGCCTCAATTGCAGGCTCGGCGCAACAGTCAATAATTAAATCGAATTTAGGAAGTACTTTTATTCTTTTATAATTTTCAATATCAATTTTAAAATTATTTATTTTATGTCTTAATAATCTTTGATTGTTTAAAGCAGATCCTTTACGAATAAGGTTATCCAGACTAGAGATTTTTGATTTATAAAGGGTTTTTTTTAAATAAATAGCTATATTTGAACCCACAAAACCGCATCCGCCAGTAATAAGTATTTTCATTACATAACAAATATCTTACTAATTATAAAAAATAAACAAAGTTATGCTTTCAATTATAGTCCCAGTAAGGAATGAGTCAGATAATTTGGATGATATTTATAATCATTTTTCAAAAAACCTTAATAATTTAAAATATGAAGTACTTATTGTTAATGATTTCAGTGAAGATGATACATTGATTAAGGCTAAAACTTTATGTGAGTCGTTTAAAAATATAAAAATCTTAAACAATGAGAAAAAAGGTTTAGGTGGAGCCATAAATCTAGGTATAAACGAATCTTCTGGTAATAGTATTGCGATAATGATGGCTGATCAATCTGATGATATAAATGATCTCATAAAATATAATGATTTAATTAATTCAGAAAATTACGATGCAATTTTAGGTTCAAGGTTTACTAAAAATTCTAAGGTTAAAAATTATCCTTTTCAAAAACTTATTTTGAATAGGGTTTTTAATTTATTTGTTAGCTTTGTTTTTTGGAACAAATATAATGATTATACTAATGCATTTAAAATTTATAAAAAAGAGACATTATTAAAAATTATGCCACTTATATCAGAAAGTTTTAATATTTTTTTAGAAATACCTTTGAAAATTATTTCAAGAAATTATAAGTATAAAGTAGTTCCAATAAATTGGACTGGAAGAAAAAAGGGAATATCAAAGTTTAAAATAAAAGAATTAAGATCAAAATATATATTCACATTAATTTATTGTTTTATTGAAAAAAATCTATTAAATTTCAAAAAATGAACTTATCTTTACAAAAATCAGTAATTTTTTTTTTTATAATTGTTATTTTAATAATTTTAGTTTTAACTTTTTTTTTATAGATAAATTATTGTTAAGAGAAAAATTCCTAGAAGAATTCTGTAGTAAACAAATACATTCAAGTTAAATTTATTTAAAAATTTTAAAAAATATTTAATTGTAACAAATGCAAATATAAAGGATAAAAAAATGGCTATTAAATTAATTTTCGTGAAAAAGTAACTTTCGGAAAATATAATATTTTTAATACCAAACACAGAAATTGCACCAAGAATTGGTATAGATATTAAAAATGATATTTTTGCTGAGCTCAACCTATCAAAGCACAATAATCTCGCAGCGGTTATTCCTATTCCCGACCTACTAACACCTGGAATTAAAGACAAAATTTGTAAAACTCCAATAAATATTGCAACTTTAATATTAAAATTTTTTTTAATATTTCTTTTTAATTTAAATTTATCACTAATATAAAGTAATATTCCGAAAATGATAGTTGTCCATGCAATAGTCTCCAAATTCCTAAATTTTTGAATATAATTTGTTTCTACTAAAAAAAAACCAATTATTAATACGGGAAGAGAGGATATAAATATTTTAAAAAAAAGAGCTTTATTTTCATAGAAATTTAAAATGTCTTTATAAAAATAAAATACAACCGCAATAAAAGAACCTATGTGCAAACTAACATCAACTGAAAGGCCTTGATTTTTGAATTTTAAATTGTCGGAAATTAAAATAAGATGAGATGAAGAACTTATAGGAATAAATTCTGTAATTCCTTGAATTAAGGATAAGATAAATATTTCAATCACTACAAATAGTTAAAATCAAAGGTTGTTTATTTGTTGTCAATTTTGAATGCATAACAGGTATGCAGAAAATGACACTAAATTTTTAAGATTTTTATTATATAGGTAATTAGTGCTGACCTTTTAAAACTATCTTTATTAAAATACTTATCTAATTTAGCACCGATGAAAAAAAAAATGCTTCGATTTGTAGATGTTAAACAAGAGACCCCTGAAAAGAGAGATACTGATAAACGGAAGGGTGACTTTAACGAAATTTATAAGGACTATATAATTAATAAAGCGACTGAACAATCAAGCAGATGTTCTCAATGTGGAATTCCTTTCTGTCAAATTCATTGTCCACTAGGAAATAATATTCCGGACTGGTTAAAACTAACAGCAGAAGGTAGGCTGAAAGAAGCTTATGAGGTTTCTCAAAGCACAAATAATATGCCGGAAGTGTGTGGCAGGATCTGCCCTCAAGATAGATTGTGTGAAGGTAATTGTGTAATTGAGCAATCTGGCCATGGAACAGTTACAATAGGATCCGTAGAAAAATATATAACAGATACAGCATGGGACAAAGGTTGGGTAAAACCTTTTAAAGTTAAAAAAGAACTTAAACAATCAGTAGGTATTATTGGTGCCGGCCCAGCTGGAATGGCATGTGCTGAGGAGCTTAGAAAATCAGGTTATCAAGTTACTATTTACGACAGATACGATAGACCAGGAGGTCTTTTAATATACGGAATACCAAATTTTAAATTAGAAAAGTTTGTAGTTGAAAGAAGAACTAAATTACTTAAAGAAACCGGAATTAAATTTGTACAAAATTTTGAGGTAGGTAAAGACAAAACTTTGTATGAGTTAAAAGAAAAGCATGATGCAATTTTAATTTCAACAGGAGTTTATAAAGCAAGAGAAATCGACATACCTGGTCATAAACTTCAAAATATTTTTCCAGCAATGGAATTTTTAACTGCTTCAAATAGAAAAGGCTTAGGAGATAAAGTGAAATTATTTGATGATGGAACATTAAATGCTGAAGGAAAAGATGTTGTAGTTATTGGTGGTGGAGATACTGCAATGGATTGCGTAAGAACTTCTGTTCGACAAAAAGCTAAATCAGTTAAGTGTTTGTATAGAAGAGATAGAGAAAATATGCCAGGGTCTGCGAGGGAAGTCGGAAATGCTATAGAAGAAGGAGTAGATTTCGTTTGGTTGACAAGCCCTAAAAGCTTTATAGGAAGCTCTAAAGTAGAAGCGGTTGAGGTAAATAAAATGAAATTAGGTGAACCTGACTCTTCTGGCAGAAGAAGACCGGAAGTTGATTTAGGCTCCGAATATAAAATCCCAGCTGATCTAGTAATAAAATCTTTAGGATTTGATCCTGAAAACTTGCCAAAATTATTTAACGCTGAAGAATTAGTTGTTTCTCAATGGGGTACAATAAAAATAGACTTAAAATCTATGCAAACTAACTTGGATGGAGTTTTTGCAGCAGGTGATATTGTTAGAGGAGCATCTCTAGTAGTATGGGCAATAAGAGATGGTCGAGACGCAGCAACACAAATAGAAAAATATTTACAACTAAAAGTACAAAAAATTAAATCTGTAGAAGCGGCTTAATAAAAATGAAAATTTACAAAAAAAATAAAAAAATTTTAGAAAACAGTTTTAATTATAATCAAGAAATGGAACACGATGCGTGTGGAGTCGGCCTTATTGCTTCTACAAACGGAAAAAAATCTAGAAAGATTATTGATTATGGCATTCAAGCTTTAAAATCTATTTGGCATAGAGGGGCTGTAGACGCTGATGGCAAATCAGGCGATGGTGCAGGTATTCAAATAGAAATAGCACCTGAGTTTTTTAGAGAAAAAATTTTATCTACCGGGCATACTTTAGATGAAAGTAAAAGAATATGTGTTGGAATGATCTTTCTTCCAAGAACAGATTATTCAGAACAAGAAAAATGTAGAGAGATAATTGAGGCAACATTATTAGCTAAAAATTATTACATTTACGGCTGGAGACAGGTCCCAATCAACCCTAGTGTTCTTGGAAAAACTGCAGATCAAAACCGTCCAGAAATTGCACAAGTAATGTTCAAAAAAAATGAAAATCTTGAGACTAACGATCTTGAAAGAGATTTATTTGAAACTAGAAAAAAAATTGAAAAAGTAGCAAGAGAAAAACAACTAAAGGACTTTTATATATGTTCTTTTAGTTCAAGATCTATTGTTTATAAAGGCATGTTCCTAGCAGAAATGTTGTCAGATTTTTATACTGATCTTAATGATGAAAAATTATCCTCTAGGTTTGCGATATTTCATCAAAGGTATTCTACTAATACTTTTCCAAGTTGGGACTTAGCCCAACCTTTTAGAACTCTAGCTCATAATGGAGAGATAAATACTGTCAAAGGAAATATTAATTGGATGAAGATTCACGAACAAGACATGTCTAGTAAACTATTTGAGAATGTAAAAGATTTAAAACCAGTAATAAGAAGTTCATCTGACTCAGGGGCTTTAGATAATGTTTTTGAATTACTTACACACTCTGGAAAACTTGCTCCACTTATAAAATTAATGATGATCCCTGACTCGTGGTCGAAAAGAAGTAAAACAGTTCCAAAAAACCATCAAGACTTATTTAATTTTTTAAATAGTACTATTGAACCATGGGATGGCCCAGCAGCGATTTGTGCAACAGACGCAAAATGGGTTCTAGCTTCATCTGATAGAAATGGTTTAAGACCACTGAGGTATTCGATAACTTCAGATGATTTATTTTTTGTGGGTTCAGAAACTGGTATGATAAAAATCCCAGAAGAGAAAGTAATAGAAAAAGGAAAACTTGGTCCAGGACAGATTATCGCTATAGATTTAAAGAAAGGTAAGTTATTTAAAGACAAAGAGATAAAGGATCTTCTAGCTAAAGATTATAAAAAATATAATAAACAAATTATAGATCTTGAAAAAAAAATATCTTTTGAAAATGAAAAACCTAATTTTACAAATGAAGAATTGAGAAAGAGACAATACTTATCAGGTTTAAGTATTGAAGATTTAGAATTAATT
>QBYC01000018.1 GCA_003283025.1 Pelagibacteraceae bacterium AG-325-C03 | reverse complement strand
ATTATTTAATTAAAGCAGAAGTTTTAGAAGCAAAAGGTCATGGTCTTGTGAGGCTTAAAATGTATTGTGATAGACTAAAAGCAAAAGTTATAAATCCAAAACCAAAAATTAGGATTAAAAAAATTAGTAATTCAGTGTCATATGTGAATGCTGATGACAGTATTGGATTTGTTGCTGCTGATATTGGAATTAAACAAGCTATAAAAAATGCAAAAAAAACTGGAATAGGTCTAGTTGGTGTTAAGAAAAGTGGGCACTATGGTCTTTCAAGTTTTTATGCTGAACAAGCAGTTAAAAAAAATCTAATGGTTTTTTGTTTTACGAATGGTCCTCCTGCTTTAGCTCCTCACGGATCCAAAAAACCTTTGTTTGGTACAAATCCAATTTGTTTTGGAGTTCCAACTGGCAAGGTCCCCTTTATATTTGACTCTTCTACTTCAATGATTAATAGAGGGGCAATAAGAAAAGCAAGCAAACTTGGTCAAAAAATACCTTATGGAGTAGCGTTAGATAAAAATGGAAAAATAACAACAAATGCCAATAAAGCTCTTAGAGGATCACAAATTCCTATTTCAACTTTTAGAGGTTCTGGACTGGCTTGGATGGTAGATATCTTAAGTGGAGTTTTAACAGGATCGAGTCATGGAGGGACAACGAAAGATCCATTTGATGATTTTACGGGTCCACAAAATATGGGACATTTATTTATAACTTTAAATCCAAAAATTTTTATTGGAGAAAACTTTTTACAAGAAATAAAAATTAATATCTCTAGAATTAAGATACTTCCTAAAGCTAAAGGTTCTACATCAATATTATACCCAGGGGAGAGAAAAAATAAAACTTATAGAAAAAATTTAAATAAAGATATATTTATACATCCTAAGATCTTAAAAGAAATTAATGATTTAAATGCTTTCTAATAAAAAAATAGTCTGCTCTGAAAAGTTAATTAAATTGGCTAAAACAAAAGGCCCTATCAAAGTAGTTATTGTTAATGCTGGAAAAGCAGTTTCCATAGAGTCTGCTAAACAGGCAGTCGAAGAGGGTTTAATCGAACCAATATTTATTGGAGACCAAAAAATAATTGAAGTTTTAGCTAAAGAAATAAAGTGGGATATTTCAAAATTTGAGATTATTGATGAACCAACTGAAAATAATACTGCGCCCATAGCAGCTAAAATGGCTAGTGAAGGAAAGGTCAAAATTATCGTTAAAGGTCATATTCACACAGATATACTAATGAAAGCTGTCCTAAAAAGAGATTTAAATTTAATAGGTAAAAAAAGATTAAGTCATGTTTGGCATATGACATTAGATAAAAATGACAAACCTTTTATTATTACAGATGGTGCTTTAAATGTTTTGCCAAAATTAGAAACAAAAATGCATATACTTAAAAACTCTGTGGATTTTGCTAAAAGAATTGGAATAAATAAACCTAAAGTTTCAGTACTTTCTGCTACAGAAGAAGTGTTAGAAAGCATACCAAGCTCCATAGACGCTAAGGAACTTACTGATAGAGCAAAGAGGGAAAGAATTGATGCAGATGTATTTGGACCTATGGCTTTTGATAATTCAGTTTCAGAAAAAGCTGCTCAGATAAAAGGAATTAATAATGTTGTTGCAGGCAAAACCGATATTTTACTAGTTCCTAATGTTGAAGCCGGTAATGGTTTAGTAAAAATGATGATTTATTTTATGGGTGCATGTGCAGCAGGTGTTGTTATTGGTGGCAAAGTTCCAGTGGTAATTACTAGTCGAGCTGATAGCGCGCCTGCTAGATTGGCTTCTATCGCTGCCGCTATTGTTGCTCTCTAATGAGAAAATTAAGGAACTGGGATAATAGGACCTGGTTATCTTCAAAAAAATATATATCTTCATTTAATCTTTTCCTCAGCTCAAAAATTAAACTAAATAAAAAAACTAAAATTTTAGATATTGGATGTGGAAGAGCAAATATAATTAGTTATCTTCAAAAAAAATATAAATTCAACACCAAACCTATTGGGATCGATATTGTTAAAAATAAAGATATAAAAAAAAACATTCAATTTAGAAAATCTGATGCATTACTATTCCTAAAAAAAAGAGAGAATTACGATTTAATTTTAATTAAACAATCAATTCATTTTTTTTCAAAAACTCAAATAAATTATTTGCTTAATCTTATAAAAAGAAGATTAAAACCAGGAGGTAAATTGATGATATTTTCTTTAAATACTAAAAGTAATTACATACCATGTTTTAAACTCATGAAAGAAAAGCTTAAAAAAAGCCTTAAAAAAGATAAAATCTTATTAAAGATTATTAAGAAAAATCTAAAAAAAACTACTGAAAATGAATTTAGTTTTAAAGTTAATATTACAAAGTTGAAATATATATCTATGATTAATTCTAGATATATCTCATGTTTGCTGAACATGTCTGATAAAGATCTAAAAAAAGGCATCAGTGAAATTCAATCTAAATACAAAAATCAAATTGAATTCACTGATAACTTAAAGTGTATTAGCTTTAGAAAATAATTATTTTCCAGGCTCTTTGTATGATGAAGCCATTTTCTGAGCATTTTTAGCTATCTCATTTAGATCTACATCTTCTAAAATTGTAAAATCTGAAACAGCACCACTAGAAACAGCAACCATTGCAGCTGCAGCCGCTTGTTCAAAAGTTCCTTCAATCACAGCCATAAAATCGTATTTGCCTCTCAGGCCAGAATATTGAGTAACTTTAGCTCCCACAGAAGCGGCAAGAGCAGATGTAGCGGCTTTTCTATCAGTAGACGGATTGCTTACAAATCCCCCAAGGCCTTTTGCTGTATAACATCCAAGTGTATAAAATTTTGCCATTTTTACCTCCCTTCATTATTATTTTCCTGGTTTTACTACGCTTTTAGCTGCGTTTGCTGCATTACTAAAAGCTCTATTATAGTCGATTACCTCATGAATCATTAAATCATCCATAAGACCGGAATTTTTAAAAGCTATTTTTAATGCTACGGCCTGTTCGTATTCCCCTTCAACGCAAGAAATTACGTCAAATCTACCTCTAACCCACTCGTAAGAAGTAAGCTTTAAACCAGCTGCCTCTGTCACCTTTTTTGTAGAAGCAAACCTGTCTGCAGTTGGATCATTCTGCATTCTCTTCATTAATTCTGCACTTATCTTACCTATCAAGTAAAATTTCGCCATTTTTACCTCACCGTCTTTCTTTTTCTTATTGACCCGGAGCCTTATAAGACATCTTCGAAGCTTTTGTTGCAGCCTTAGTAAAATCTATAGCCTCAAGCGCTGTTAAATTTTTCACAGCTCCAGTGGATTCTACAACTAATTTAACAGCTGCAAAATCATCAAAACTAGGAATATCTGCAACTAAACAAAAATCGTATGAACCTCTTACGATATCCATTGTGTGCATTTTTCCGCCCATACCTTGAATTAGTTTTTCAACTACTCCTTTTCTATCACTAGTTGGATCTTTTAAAAAACCTTGAAAAGCCTTCTCAGTATAGTTTCCCATAATGTACATCTTTGCCATATTCTTCCTCCTTTCTATTTTTCTATTATCACTGAACCAGAGTACGGATCCGTAACACCCAACTCTGGAGATAATTCCTCTAAAGTGTGTCGAAGACTATCTAAAAACTCGATCATTTGTGGTCGTGCTTTTGCAATGTCTTCTTCTGATTTCCATTCACCAGTCATAAAAAATTCGTTAGGTTTGATTTCTACAACTTTGTTTGCAATCATTCCCTCAAACTTTTGTCTCTCATCCATTTTTTTTAAGTATTCTTCTCTATGAGATGCTTTTACTTTACATCTTACTAGATTCATAAATTTTGCCATCTTCTTTCCCCCTTTTTTATTATACGTATATTTTATCTGCTAATCCATAGATAAGAATAGCACTTATAATAACTAAAATTAGTGGAGCATAAATTCCATCATTTTTTGTTTTTTTTGTTAAACCCGTCTTGTCGATTTTAAGCGAGTAAAAATTTACAACTAATATTGAGACATTAATTATAAAAACTAAGTTAAAAAAGGCCCAGGTAGCCTCTAAACCACCTGATCTTATAAAGGCAATGTAGATTGCCATAATAACTATTGCGACCATAAATGAACCAGCAAACCTAGTTATTAAAGTTGCAGTTTTATCTACACCTCTACCTTTAAGAAATTTTTTCGTATCAAATACTAGTTGAAATGCATAGCTACCAACTATTAAAAAATGTGCTATAAAAATTATATAATAAAAAACACTTCCAAATTTATCTATCATAAAAATCCTATACGTTATAGTCCATGACTTGATCTTTGCACTCTACAAACTTATGTGGAGTGAAAAAATCATTCATTTGACCTAGTTGATTAATAATTGCTTGTTCATCTTTTCCTTTCCACCAACAGTACATCTCCATTGTATCTCCTGGTGTATTCCAAGTCATTTGACAAGCCGCGTTCTCACTTTTCATACTCTTTATTATATCTTCCATTTTCATTGAAGCTACTGCGTCGCTAAACTTTTTTTTCATTTCAGCAGACTTAAAAGTGTGTGTTACCATGTAGTTTTTCATTTTTTCTCCTATTTTTATCTTATTGAATGATATATCTCCCCGCCTAAACTACGAGCTACACCATATTTTTCCATTATCTCACCAAACTTTGGAAAGTAATCATTTTTCATGGCATTTTCTACATGACGTTTGACGCTATCCATTGATGTGAATCTTTCGTTAATTGTAAAAACAACATTTCCAGTTAGTCCCTGACTTGGATCTGCTGGATTAACAAATTCATCAGCTTTTGTAAAAAATGAACTTATTAAATGACTAGGACCATCGTTTGACTCAGAATAAAAATCTTGCATCCAAGCAGCATGAGTTTTAAATAATTCCTGAACTTCATCAGCCTCATCTTTTGGCACAACGTATCCTAAATTTATACATTTAATTTCTGACATATTCCCTCCTTTATTCTTAATAAGTTAAAACTTTATCTTCTTTCCCTGTTAGTTTAATCTTCACAGACTACTCCACCAAGTGTTTCAAGTTTAATACCAGAGTCTTGAACCATTTTTTTTACCTCAGGGCTCTCTACGTATTCACGCATCGAATTTGAGTGAGGAATATCAAATATTGCATGAACCTTATTGGGTTTGTTTTCCTCCTGTCCTATGAAGATTTTTTTTATACCTACTTTTTCTCTATTGGAGTTATCTCCTTCAACGTAGATTTTTTCAAATGTTTGCCAATCTTTTACTTCCATATTTAAAATTAACTTTGGCATTAAATTCCTTTAATTATAATTGCGTTAGCTTCAGAGTTTGCTAATCGAATTGGTTTAACAGGTTTGTACTCATCAGAATCATACCACTCCAAGGCTTTTTCATATGTTGGGAATTTTATAATTACAGTGCGTGGATGTTTCCATTCACCGTCTATCACCTTGTACTCCCCAGCACGAACAAGATATTCCCCTCCGAATTTTTGAACTGTAGGAACTACTTTAACTACGTATTCTTTATAAGCCTCAGGATTTTGTACGTCTATATTAGCTATGACGTATCCACTCATATTTAACCTGCGTAAATCGTTCTAGATAATTTTTCAATTTTTTCTTCTGAACCTTTAATTTGCTTATATATAAATTTATTACACTCACCATTTTTAGATTTATCAAAAGGCTTTCCATAAACTTTGTCCACATAGGCATTCATACCTTTATTTATCTCATCGTCTTTAACACCCTCAGATGCAAGGTATTCTCTTATAACTTTTACTGAAGCCAAAGCTAATTCCATATTTTTAACTTCAATAGTATCAGCCGGTAAAACAGCTGTCGCACTATAGTGGCCTAAACACTCAATTGTTTTCTCTTTTTGAACTTTAGTTATATGTCCTGATGCAAAAAGTGTGCTAAAACAAAAAATACTTATTAATATAAAATAATTTCTCATTTAACCTCTCATTCAATTATGACTCGAAACTCATCTTTCATTGTTCCCTCTTTAAAAACAGCTCTCGTTCTTTTTGATAATTCAACAAATTTTGGATCTGCTGACATTTTAGCATCTCTGTCAAATGATGAGTCAGAAAAGTGTTCACCAATTACTGTCTCTCTAATTGATCTAGGATTGCCACCAATATGAACTGAAAAATTAATAACATGATCTGGATAATATTTTTGTCTTATTTCTTTTAGTCCCTTCACAATTTCTACGGCCTCTCCAAATTTATCGTCATAAATCGTAACTGTCCTTGTATAAATTCCATTCATTTACCAAAACCTTATAAATATTATTGTAATAAAATATTAATATTTTAATTATGTTAAAAATTTATTGCAGGTATGCAATTTGTCTACAACTAGAAGATGAACTAAGGAATTAGAATGATTTTAGGAGCAATACAAGTACCGTTATGTATTTCTTGAAAGGCAGCGGAGCCTTTTTTAAGATCTCGATATTCTATCCATCCTAAATCACCTAATTTTTTGTTTTTTAAGATCACTAAACTGTTTTTAAAATCATCATTTGTGTAACAATAGGTTCCAACTAATGTTACTTCTTGGATTGTAAGTTTTTTAAAATTAAAAGTTCCAGAGGGTTGAGTTAAACCTATATGAACTATAGTTCCTCCAGGTACTATTGAATTTATCGCTTGATGCCTAGTAATTTCAAGTCCCACAGACTCTAATATTAAGTCAAAATGATTTTCTTTTATAGATTTATCATCTGGTGCAACAAAACTTGCTTTTAAATATTTTCCACATTCATCTAATCTTTTTTTATTAGGATCAGACATGGTTATATTACTAGAATTTTTTTCTTTTTTTAACACCAGACCACAAAGCAAACCTATAGCCCCTGCACCTTGAATTAAAATCTTACACTCTGACAGAGGTTTTTTTAAATTTATCTCAGCTAGTAAAATTGCATGTAAAGCAACAGCAGTGGGTTCAGCTAGAGCAGCTTCTCTCATGTTTAAACCTTTTGGTACTTCAAAAATATTTTGCTCTGGAACAGAGACTAATTCTGCTAAACCTCCTTCTCTTTTTGTCGGAGTGCTCATTCCTATCATTGTTCTTTTTGGACAAAGATGCTCTCTTTTGTTATGACAATAATCACATTTATCACAGCTAATTAGTGGGTTGATTACTACCTCTTTATTTTTGAATTTACCGTCTAAACTTCTTCCACTGAACTCATGACCTAATATAAGTGGAGGTATTCTTCTTTCATCTTTACCGTGATAAGCATGCATATCTGATCCACAGATACCTGATGCATGAACTTTAATTAATGCTTCGCCAGATTTTTTAGTGGGATCTTTTTCTTCTCTGTAAACTATTTTTTCTGTACCAGTATAAACTAAAGCATGCATTAATTAGAAAAACCGTATTTTCTTAATCTCACATCTCCCGTTCTAGCGTGAGCTTCCATTCCTTCATATCTTGACAGCCTAGCAGCAGCTGCTCCAACTTCTTTAGTCGACTCTTTTGTCATTCTTTGAAAGCTTAAAGTCTTTATAAATTTTCCAACAAATAGACCACCGGTATATTTTCCTGCACCTTTTGTTGGTAATATATGGTTTGTACCTGAACATTTATCACCATACGCAACTGTAGTTTCTTCACCAATGAATAATGATCCATAATTTTTAAGTCTTTTATGAAACCAATCTAAATTTTTAGTTTGAACTTCTAAGTGTTCTGGAGCGTATTCATCACTTATTTGAACCATTTCTTCATCAGTGTCACATAAAATAACTTCACCATAATCTTTCCATGCAGCTTCAGCACTTTTTCTTGGTAATTCAGGAAGTTCTTTAATTAAATCTGGTACTCTTTTTAAAACTTTGTCTGCTAAATCTTTACTTGTTGTGTAAAGCCAAGCTGGTGAATTGTAACCATGCTCTGCTTGCCCGACTAAATCAACTGCAACAATTTCAGGATCTGCATTTTCATCAGCTATTATTGCTATCTCTGTAGGTCCAGCAAATAGATCAATTCCTACTCTACCAAATAAAATTCTCTTAGCCTCCGCTACAAATTGATTACCAGGACCGACTAACATGTCTGCTGCAGCATTTTTAAATAATCCATAAGTCATTGCAGCGATAGCTGGAATACCACCTAAATTCATTATTACATCTGCTCCGCATAAATTTGCGGTATAAATTATAGTTGGATGAGCCCCAACATTTGGTTTTGGCGGGCTACATGCAATGATGTTCTTAACACCAGCTACTTTAGCTGTTGTAACACTCATAACAGCTGAAGCAATATGGGCAAATCTTCCTCCCGGGATATAACAGCCCGCAGTATTGACTGGCACAAGTTTTTGTCCCGCATATAAACCTTTAGATAATTCTATTTCAAAATTATTACCGTAATTTTTTAATTGAGCTTCTGCAAATCTTCTAACTCTATCATAAGCAAATTTTACATCATCTTTGGTTTTTTGATCAATAAATTTATTTATTTCCTCAATTCTATCTTTGGAGACAATTATTTCCCCTTCATATTTATCAAATTTCTTTGTAAGTTCTTTACAACCAGTTTCTTTGGATGTTTCTAAATCTTTTAAAAGTGTTTGAACGATTTCACGAGTTTTTGCATCATCCGTAGACGCTGTTTTAGGTGCTTTTTTTAAATATTTAATTGCCATATAAAAGTGTTGGTAACCATAAAGCTATTTGTGGAAATATAACTATTAATATCAATCCAACTAATTGTAAAACCATAAATTGCATCATCCCAATATAAATATCTTTTAGATCCCATTCGGGCACAACACCTTTTAAAAAGTAGGCTGATAATGCGACTGGCGGTGAAAGCCAGCAGGTCTGAAGATTTACGGCAACAAGAATAGCAAACCAAGTTAAGTTAAAACCAAGGGCTTCAACTAATGGTAATATAATTGGAATAATAATCATGACTATTGGTACCCATTCTAAAGGCCAACCAAGTAAGAAAATCATCACCATTATCATTGCAAGAATTAAATATTTATTCATCTCCAAACCAAGAAGGAACTCGGTCAATAATGTAGGTGTACCTAGTCTAGCAAAAACAGCACCAAAAAAGTTTGAGGCAGCTACTAAAACCATTATTAAAGCTGTTATTTCTAAAGTCTTTACAAGAGCCTCTTGCAATTTTGGGAGTGTTAATTTTTTGTATGCAAGTGACAATAAAAGTGCACCCATCGCTCCACAACCTGCAGCTTCTGTCGGTGTAGCAAAACCAAAAAGAATACTTCCAAGTGCTGCGAAAACTAATGCGGCTGGAGGTACCAGTCCTAAGAAAAATTCAATCCAAACTTTTTTCATACTAGTCGGCCTCATTTCCATTGGCAATGGTGGGCCTAATTTTGGATTTAACAAGCATCTAATTGTTGTGTATGCCGCAAACAGTGAAGCTAAAAGAATTCCAGGTAATATTGCAGCTGCAAATAAATCTATAACGGGAATTTCCATAATCGGTCCCATAACAACAAGCATAATGCTTGGTGGTATCAAGATTCCTAAAGTGCCTCCAGCTGTGATAGTTCCAGCTGCGAGTTGAACATCATAACTAGATCTGTTCATAGATTTAGCTGCCATTATTCCCAAAATTGTAACTGAGGCACCTACAATACCAGTAGCAGCAGCAAAAATTACAGAAACAAATAATACTGCATAATAAAGAGATCCTCTTACTCTTGCCAACATTAATTGGAATGCAGAAAATAATCTTTCCATCAAACCAGCCTGCTCCATCATAATTCCCATAAAAACAAAGAGTGGTACCGCTGCAAGAGTTTGTTCGGTCATAACCATCGAAAACTGTAAAGTCATTAAATAAAAAACTAATTTACCGAATCCAAGATATCCGAAAACAAATCCTAGAAAAATAAGCGTAAAAGAGATCGGAAATCCCACAAAAATAGCAAAAAGCATCACACCAACTAAAATAAAACCTAAGACAGCTGGATCGATTAATTCTGCTATCATTTTTTTTCTCCTGGCCACTCACCTTTTTTAGAAGCCCAATAACTCTTCAAAAGTTCAGAAACGCCTTGAATTAAAAGAAAAATAATTCCAAGAAGAAGACAGCTTTTAATTGGCCACATATATGGCATCCATGTAGTGTCCATTCCTCTTTCTCCTCTTTGAATAGATTCTCCAACGTAACCCAATGTCATATAAAAAAAAACAGACAAGCCTGGAAAATAAAATAATATATATAACCAAAAATCTATAAGTCCTTGATTTTTAGTTTTAAAATTTCTGTATAAAAAATCTGCTCTAATGTGGACACCTTTAGATAGAGCATAACCTGCTCCAAGCATAAATAATGCTCCATACAAAAATCGACTTATATCGTAAGCCCAAATTGTTGGAGCTAAAAATAATTTTCTCATTATAACTTCATAAGTCATTGCTAGGATTAAAGGTATGAGAATCCAACAAACAATATTGCCTACTTGCTTACTAAATTTATCAATCGAAGTTATTATCTTTGCCATCCAAAACGGCATATCGTCAGGCATTTTTCCTAAACTGCTTCGTCTTTCTGCTATCATTTCATCTGAAATATCTATTTTTGATGACTTATCACTCATAATCTGTTCTAAAAAAATAGAGCGGACTTAACAGTCCGCTCTAAAATTTTTTTAAAGTTTTTGCTTATTACTTTAATGTCGCCGCGTGAGCCATTCCTAGCTTTGCGTTCGACATTTGAGCACCGCTCCAAAATGGTACGGCAATATCAGCAAATTCTTTCATAGAGTCATAAACTTTTGCGAAAAATTTATTATCCGCAGCGTTTTTATTCAATGTTTTCTTTGCTGCTGCCATATATTCTTTGAAGTAATCTGACGGAGTGTCTTCTAAAACTACCCCATGCTTAGTAGTTAATTCCTTTAAAGCTTTTCCATTTTCATAGATTCTGTAGCTTAGAGATTTAGCTAGCGAAGCATTTGCAGCTACTTCAAGAGATTTTTTCTCATGAGCAGTCATACTTTTGTAAGTTTTTCCAGTAATATAAAAGTCAGCATTTACAACTACTTGATGTAAACCTTGTAGATAATAATGTTTTAACACTTTTTGAAAACCAAATGTTAAATCTGGTTTTGGACAACACCATTCTGCTGCATCGATTGTTCCAGCTTGCAACGCTGGAAGAATATCTCCACCACCCATAGCTACAGATGCAATACCAATATCTTTATATGTTTGGCCAGGAATTCCTGGAGGCGTTCTGAATTTATATTTTCTAAAATCAGCCATGTCTTTGATTGGCTTTGGAAACCAGCCTAAAGCTTCTGGGCCAACTGGTTGAAGCATAAATCCTTTAATGTCTCTACCCATTTCTTTCCATAGTTGATCGTATAATTCTTTACCACCACCGTATTGGAACCAAGATAAAAACGCTAGGTTATCTATACCCACTCCACCACCTGCTACTGGCGAACCAAATAACATGGCAGCTGGGTGATCTCCAGACCAATAGTGTGTCCATGCAAAACCACAATCAATTAATCCTTTATCAACCGCATCTAAAGTCTCTTTTACTCCTACAACAGCGCCTGCTGGCAAAATTTCAAACTTAAGTGAACCGTCAGTAAGCGTTGTTACAGTATCAGTAAAGTCCTTCAACATTTTCACTTCATCGGCTTTAGTGTTAAGAACTGTCTGACATTTTAAAGTTTTTGCATTTGCCGAAGTCATAGAAACTCCTACAAGAACAGCTAATCCAAAAACTACAGATAATAATTTTTTCATAATTACTTCCCCCGTTTTTTTTTAATATATTAATTAAACCTCTAATAAAAAGGAGAGTCAAACCAAAGTAATTAAACCTTTAGTTGTATTTGTTATGTTGGAATATATAAATTTCTAAAGTATAAGTTAAATTCTTATCATGGAAGAGTTTGATTTTATAATTATTGGAGCTGGATCGGCTGGGTGTGTGCTTGCTAATAGATTAAGTGCAGATCCAAGTAATAAGGTTCTGCTACTAGAAGCAGGAGGTAAGGATACTTATCCTTGGATTCATATTCCAGTTGGATATTTCAAAACAATGCATAATCCTAAGGTTGATTGGTGTTTTCGAACTGAAAAAGATGAGACGATGAACAATAGATCAATTAGATATCCTAGAGGAAAAACTTTGGGAGGTAGCTCTTCAATAAATGGCCTGTTATGGATTAGAGGTCAAAGTAATGATTATGACAATTGGAGACAACAAGGAAATACAGGTTGGGGTTGGGATGATGTTTTTCCTTATTTTTTAAAATCTGAAAACAATGAACTCGGACCAAATGAATTTCATAATGATAAAGGCCCAATTACTGTTTCAAATAAAAAGATTAATTTAGACATGTTAGAAGAATTTCAAAACGCTGCTGAGGAAACTGGAATTCCAAGAACAAATGATTTTAATACGGGTAACAATTTTGGCGTAGGTTATTTTCAATTTACCACAAGTCGAAATAAATTATTAAAATTACGTTGTAGTGCAGCTAAAGGATATTTAGATCCAATAAAAAAAAGATCAAATTTAAAGATTATTACTAAAGCACATGTTGAAAAAATAAATTTTAAGGGAAAAAAAGCTACAGGAGTTAATTATTTTCAAAAGGAAAAAATAATTACTGTTAAAGCTAATAGGGAAGTAATTTTATCAGCTGGATCAATAGGTTCACCACACATTTTACAAGTTTCAGGAATTGGAGATTATGAAAAATTAAAAAATCACGGGATAGAAACTATTCACGAGTTAAAAGGTGTGGGAAAAAACTTGCAAGATCATTTAATGTTTAGACCTGTCTATAAGGTAAAAAATTTAAAATCTTTAAATGGTAAAATTAATAGTCTAGTAGGTAATATTTTAATTGGATTAGAATATATTTTAAAACAAAGCGGTCCTATGACAATGGGAGCAAGTCAAGTATGTGGTTTTGTTAAAAGCGATCCATCAAGAGCAACACCAAATTTACAATTTCACGTACAGCCCATTAGTACTGATATACTTGGGGCAACTAAGATGCATGACTTTGATGGAATAACTCCTACAATTGCAAATGTAAGGCCAACTAGTAGAGGTGAAATTAATATAGCTAGCAAAAATAGTAGAGATAATCCTAAAATTAAAATGAATTATCTATCTACCCAAGACGATAGAGATGTAGCTGCTAAGGCACTTAAAATAGTTAGAAATATTATGCTTAACACTAAAACTTTTAAAAAATATGAACCAGAAGAGTATAGGCCTGGAGCTCATATCACTAATGATGAGGAATTAGTAAAAGCTGCAAGCAACCATGCTCAGACAATCTTTCATCCTGTGGGAACTTGTAAAATGGGTAAGGGAGATGAAGCAGTTGTAAACGATAAATTGCAAGCTCATGGATTGCAAAATTTAAGAGTTGTTGATGCATCTATTATGCCTAACATAACCTCAGGAAATACTAATGCTCCAACAATAATGATTGCAGAAAAAGCATCTGACATGATACTTAATAAGTAATCATGTTTTCAGAATTACTTTCTACTGAACAAATAACAATTTTAACTCAAATAATTTTTATTGATTTAGTTTTAGCCGGAGATAACGCAATAATAATTGGAATGGTTGCATCTAAATTTCCTGTTGAACAAAGAAAAATTGTTATTTTTTGGGGCATTGGCGGTGCAGTTATACTTAGAATAATTTTAACTCTTCTTACAGCTTATTTATTACAAATTACAGGTCTAAGACTAATTGGAGGAATTTTATTATTATATATTGTATATAAACTTTATGTTGATGTAATCAAAACATCCTCAAAAGAAGAAGATATAAAAATAGATAACTCAAGTCTCTTCAAAGCCATATGGACTGTACTTTTAGCAGATTTTACTATGAGCTTAGATAATGTTCTTGGTGTTGCAGGTGCAGCAGGTCATCATTATCATTTATTAGTTTTTGGATTAATCCTCTCAATAATATTAATGGCTGTTGCGGCAAACTTAATTTCAAACTGGATCAAAAAATATAAATGGATTGCCTGGGTAGGATTGTTTGCAATTTTAATCGTTGCCGTTGAATTAATATACACAGATATTAAAACTTTATTATTTTAATGCTAAAAAAAATCGACCTTAAAAATAAAATTGCTTTGGTGACAGGAGCTGGTAAAGGTCTTGGAAAAGCTTGCGCAGTAGCTTTAGCAGAGGCAGGAGCAAAAGTTATAATATTAAGTAGAACGAAATCTGACCTTAATAAAGTAAACAAAATTATAAAAAGAACCAAGGGTTCAAGTCAATCTTTTGTTTGTGATGTAACAGTCTTAAAAGATTTAAAAAAAGTTTTAAGAAAAATAAGTCGATTGGATATTTTAGTAAACAACGCTGGAAATAATAGACCAGAACACTTTACAAAAGTGAGTCAAGAAAATATGGAATACTTAACTAATCTTAATATGAAAGCAGCATTTAACGTTGCTCAATTATGCTCTCAGAAAATGGTTAAAGCGAAAAATAGAAAAAGAATTGGTGGATCTATTATTCATATGTCATCTCAACTAGGAAAAGTTGGTTGTGAAGGACGTAACGTCTATAACATGAATAAATTTGGATTAGAGGGTCTTTCTAGAGGTATGGCATATGAACTAGCGCCTTATAATATCAGAGTTAATACGGTCTGTCCTACATTTGTAGAAACACCAATGGTTAAAAAATTTTTTAGAAATATAAAATTTAAAAATAAAATGTTAAAAAATATCCCATTAGGAAGAGTTGCAAGAGAGAGTGATGTTGCAACAGCTGTAGCTTTTCTAGCTGCGGACTCATCTGAAATGATAACAGGAACGTCTTTAATAATAGACGGAGGATGGACTGCACAATAATGGGAATTTTTTTAAATGACATAAGTTTAAGGGGTAAGACAGCTCTAATCACGGGTGCTACAAAAGGTTTAGGTAGA
>QBYC01000017.1 GCA_003283025.1 Pelagibacteraceae bacterium AG-325-C03 | reverse complement strand
TGTTAATAATCTCAACGAAATATTAGAGAGTATTGAATTTTCTAACGTTTCAAATCTCCTTATCTCTAAAATTAATAGTCCATACAAACAAATTAATTATATAATTAAAAATAATGATACGGTGGAAAAGATATTAAATAAATTTAATGTTAAACAATTAGATATTAAGGGTATATCGGTAAAGTTAAAGGAGAAAAATTTAACCAATATATATTCAGGAAGAAAACTTTCATTAATTATTAAAAAATTAGAAGATGGGTCTAATACAATTATTAACTTTATATATCATGTCAATAATTCTAAGAGCGTAGAAATTACTAAACTGGAAAATAATTTTATAATTAAAGAGAATATTCTTCAACTTTATAAAAAAGAGGTAGTTGTGAAGAATATTATAAGAAATAATTTATACAGTTCAGCAATAGAAAAAGGAATAGAACCAAATATAATTGTCGAATTCGCAAGAATATTTGGTTTCGAAGTAGACTTTCAAAGAGACATACGAAAAGGAGATTGGTTTGAAATTTTTTATGAAAAATATGAAGATGATAATAATGTTGTTAGAGATACAGGTGAAATAATTTATGCTTCAATGTACGTAAATATGAAAGAAATAAATCTTTACAACTTCAAATATAAAAATAATCAAGAATATTATGATATCAATGGAAAAAGTATTACAAAATTTTTAATGAAAACTCCAATCAATGGTGCACGATTATCTTCATCATTTGGAATGAGAAAACATCCAATACTAGGTTATAATAAAATGCACAAAGGTACAGATTTTGCCGCTCCAAGTGGAACTCCAATAATGGCTTCAGGATCTGGCACAATAACAAGAGCTAGATGGTGCGGTGGTGGTGGAAATTGTGTTAAAATTAAACATAATTCTACTTACGAAACAATTTACGCTCATATGAAAGCTTTTGCTAAAGGAGTAAAAGAAGGAAAAAAAGTTAATCAAGGTCAAATAATTGGTTATGTCGGCTCAACTGGACTCTCAACTGGTCCACACCTGCATTATGAAGTAATTGTTAATGGAAAGAAAATAAATTCTCAAAAATTAAAATTACCTTCTGGTAAAACTCTTAAAGGTGAAGAGAGAAATGAATTTGAAATAGATAGAATAAAAATAGATTTGAGAATAGCTGAATTAAGATAATTTTTGTTTAGCTTTAGGCTAATTGAGTTTCTTTTTCTGCAACTTCTTCTTTTAGCGATGATTTTTCTTCAGAGATTGGCTTTTCAACTGTGCTTTCTCTCTTATCATTTAATTCATTAAATCTTCTTAAATAATGGTCTGCATGTTGTAAATAATTTTGAGCCAACACCGGATCTCCATTACTTTGAGCATCTTTAGCAAGTTGTTGAAATTTTTGCATTGTTTTTTCAACGTTATGAATGTTGTTCATAGATCCATTTCTATTAAAGTACATATTACCGTTAGAATTCAAACTATTTGAACTACCGTTGTTAACAGACCCTCCTCTTCTTCTAAAATTACTTTTTTGTGGTCTAGATCTAAAATTTCTTCTTCTATTATTATTCATTTTTTTCTCTCAGCAAATACACATCTAATATTATTTTTGTTATCTTTTATAACTTTTTTTATTCTAAAATTATTATCAATTAATATTTTTGAAACTTTTTTAATTTGCTCATTCCCAATTTCTAATGCGAGCATACCTTTAATTTTCAAGATATATTTGGATTTGTAGATAACTTTTTTAATAAGGTCAAGCCCATCATTTCCACCATCTAAGGCTATTCTAGGTTCATATATTTTAACATCATCCATTAAATTTTTTATATCTTTTCTCTCTATATATGGTGGGTTAGATACTATTAAATCGAATTTCTTATTAAATATACCTTCTAAAGATTTGTTTAATAGTTTTATTCTGTTAGAGATATTATGTTTTAATGCATTTTTTTTTGCTACTAGTACAGCCCTTTTTGAAATATCAATGCCTATACCTACTGATTGTGGTAAACTATTAATTAAACTTATTAAAATACATCCTGAGCCAGTTCCGATATCTAAAATTGTAATTTTTTTTTCTTTGTAAGTTTCTAATAATTTTTCAACTAATATCTCAGTTTCTGGACGAGGTATCAATGTATACTTGTTTATACTAAATTTAGTCTCCCAAAACTCTTTCTCATTTAAAATATATGCCACTGGTTCATTTTTTAACCTCCTTTTTAAATAACTTTTAAATTTTAAAAAATCTTTTCTGTTAATCTTTTGATCTAAATTAACTAGTACTTCTTCTCTTGTTTTTTTTAAAATTTTTGAAAGTAATATTTCCGAGTCAATAATGTGAGATATTATATTTTTTTCTTTTAGTAAATTAGATCCAATTTTTATTATATCAAAAGCATTCATGAGTTTAGATTTTCTAATTTTAAGTTCTGCTCTTTAAGACGAAGAGCTTGGTTCATTTCTTCATGAACTTCACCGCTCAAAAACTCATCTAATTTATGTAATGTTAAATTAATCCTATGATCGGTAACTCTTCCTTGAGGAAAATTATATGTTCGTATTCTTTCAGATCTGTCGCCCGATCCGATTTGACTCCTCCTATTACTAGACCTTTCCTGATCTTTTTTTCTCTTTTTCGCCTCATAAACTCTTGACCTCAAAATCTTTAATGCCTTAGCTTTATTTTTGTGTTGAGATTTTTCATCTTGTTGACTAACAACTACACCGCTAGGAATATGAGTAATTCTAACTGCGCTGTCTGTGGTATTAACTGATTGACCACCAGGTCCGCCAGCTCTAAAAACATCAATTCTCAAATCAGAATCTTTAATTTCTATATCAACATCTTCAGCCTCAGGAAGAACTGCAACAGTAGCAGCTGATGTGTGAACCCTACCTTGAGTTTCTGTTTCAGGTATCCTTTGAACCCGATGTACGCCGGACTCGAATTTTAAATATGAATAAATATCATCTCCATTAACTGAAAAAATCACTTCTTTAAAACCTCCTGCTTCACTTTTAGATATATTAATAATTTCAAGTCTCCACTTTTTTTTTGAGCAGACTTTTTCATACATCTTAAATAAATCTGCGCAAAAAAGAGAGGCTTCTAACCCACCTGTTCCAGCTCTAATCTCAACAATTGCATTTTTATTATCATCTTCATCTCTTGGTAACAAAAATATTTTTAAAGTATTTTCATTTTTTTCTTTTTTTTTTAATAATTCGTTTAAATCCATCTGCGCTAAATCAACTATTTCTTGTTCATTAGATTTGTCTTGGGCTATAGTAATTAGATCATTTTTTTCAGTTTCAAAATTTATAAATTCTCTTGCAATCATTATTATTTCACCCAAATTTGAGTATTCTTTTGATTTAGTTGCAAATAATTTAGGATCTATTTTGCCTGAAGAAAGCTCTTTTTCTAAAGAGTCATGTCTTTTTACCAAATCTTTAACTTTTTCAATAGGAATCATAACAAAAATTTAATCTTTTATTTTTTTTTCAACAAGTTTTACAACTTTATCAATAATTTCCGAACTTGGAACTTTTGTATGAGGGACACCTGAAAGATATAAAAGATTATTGTCTTGACCTCCTCCAGTAAGGCCAATTTCAGTTTGAGCAGCTTCACCGGGACCATTAACTACGCAGCCTATAATTGAAAGACTAATGGGTTTTTTTATATGTGCTAATTTTTTTTCAAGCAATCTAACAGTTTCAATAACTGGAAAAGCTTGTCTAGCACAAGATGGGCAAGATATTATATTTACTCCTCTGGAACGAATTCCCAAAGACTTAAGTATTTCATATCCGGCTTTTACCTCATCTTCTGGATCTGATGAGAGAGAAACTCTAATAGTATCTCCAATTCCCTCCATCAAAAGTTTTCCAATGCCAATTGATGATTTAATACTTCCGGTTAACAAGCCGCCAGCTTCTGTAACCCCAAGATGTAAAGGGTAATTACATACTTCTGATAATTGTTTGTAAGCTTTTACAGTTAAAAATATATCAGAAGATTTTACACTAATCTTAAAATTAAAAAAATCATTATCCTCTAAAAGTTTAACGTTTTGCATTGCGCTCTCAACTAATGCTTCAGGACATGGTTCTTTATACTTTTCTAATAATCTCTTATCTAAAGAACCGGCATTAACTCCTATTCTAATTGAACAATTATTATTTTTAGCCGCTTTTATAACATCTAATATTCTTTGATTATTACCAATGTTTCCAGGATTAATTCGAAGGCAACTTGCGCCCATCTCTGCTGCTTCAATAGCTCTTTTATAATGGAAATGGATATCAGCAACAATTGGAACTGAAACCTCTTTTAATATTTTTTTTAAAGCTTTAGTAGAGTCTTCATCTGGACATGAAACTCTAACTATATCTGCCCCCTGCTTCAGCTAAAGAATTAATTTGCTTTATTGTCCCGCTAATATCTGTGGTCAATGTGTTGGTCATTGATTGAACACTTATGGGAGAATTGCTTCCTACACCAACATTGCCTACTTTGATTAATTTAGTGCTCTTTCTTTTAATTATTCTGTGAGGTCTTATTTCCATGTTTAATCTAAATCAAAAGTTGTATGTAATTTTTTTATAGCCTGAAGGATGTTGTTCTCCTGAATTATAACTGAGAGCTTTATTTCAGAAGTGGATATAGCTAAGATATTTATACCTACATCGGATAAAGCTCTGAACATTTTGTAAGTAACTCCTGGGGTTGTAACCATGCCTGCTCCAACAATTGAAACCTTTGCAACTCTATCATTTTTTATTATTTCTTTATAATTAATTTTACTATTATCTTTTAATATTTGTTTTGTTTTAGAAACATCATCTCTTTTAACTGTAAAAGTAATATCTGTGGTTTTTTGATCCGATGAGATATTTTGTATTACCATATCAACATTTATTTGGGCTTTACTCAATGGTTCAAATATATTTGCAGCAACGCCAGGCCTATCTTCTACTCCAACAATTGTTATTTTTGCATCATTCTTTGAATAAGCCACTCCAGTAACACTCTTTGTATAATCAATTTTTTCTTTATTAATAATTTTTGTTCCTTTTCTCTCAGTGAATGTTGACCTAACTTCAAGAGGAATATCGTACATCATTGCTGTTTGAACCGCAGATGATTGCATTACCTTTGCTCCTAATGAAGATAATTCGAGCATTTCATCATATGAAATACTATCAATTTTTTTTGCGACTGGAATTTTATTTGGATCCGTTGAAAAAACTCCATCAACATCTGTATATATTTCACAGCTGTCAGCATTAAAAATCTTCGCTACAGCCACAGCAGTTGCATCAGAGCCTCCCCTACCTATTGTTGTAACATCACCAAATTTGGAAATTCCTTGAAATCCAGGAATTATTGAAACCCCTCCATCATCTAAGTATTTATTAATTTTTTCTACATGCATGGTTATAATTCTTGAGTTAGCATGATCTCCATCTGTAAGAATCGGTATCTGCCAATTTAACCAGGATTTAGCTTTTATGTTTAATTTAATAAGGGCTCCAGAAAGAAGAGCTGAAGTCACTTGTTCTCCAGAGGATAAAAGAACATCGAGTTCTCTTTTATTAAATTCATTCGTAATTTCCTCTGATAGCTTTATTAGATCGTTTGTTTTTCCTGCCATTGCTGAAACTATAGCAATAATTTTATTGCCTAATGATCTCTCTTTTTGAATGATTTTAGCAACAATTTGAATTCTTTCTGTAGTCCCAACAGACGTTCCACCAAACTTTAGTACTTTTTTAACCATTAAAAGAATGTAATAATAAAATTAGATATTAATATTATAATTTAACAAATATTTTTAAAATGAGTACTACTATAAATAAAGAGGAAATTCAAAAGTTTTCAAGGTTAGCTGATGAATGGTGGGATGTTAAAGGAAAATTCAAACCTTTACACATGTTTAATCCTATTAGGATTGAGTACATTTCAGATATTATTAAAAAACATCATAAAATAAATAATGAAAAAATTAATTTTTTAGAGGGCTTAAATGTTTTAGATATTGGTTGTGGGGGAGGTCTTATAAGTGAGCCTATGGCTCGTTTAGGTGCAAAAGTAACTGGTATCGACGCATCCAAAAAAAATATTAATATTGCTAAACTTCATTCCAAAAAAAGTGGACTTGTAATTAATTACCAAATTGCTTCTCCGGAAAATTTAACCGATTTTGAGAAATTTGATATTATTTTGAACCTTGAAATTGTCGAACACGTAGATAATGTAAATTTATATATTAAATCTTGTTATAGATTACTAAAAAAAAATGGCTTAATGTTTACTGCAACTTTAAATAGATCATTTATTTCTTATATAAAGGCAATTATAGGAGCTGAATATATTTTAAGATGGCTTCCTATCGGAACGCATGATTGGAATAAATTTATAAAACCTGAAGAACTTGAAAATTTTTTACATCAAGAAAATTTTTCAACATTTGATATAAAAGGTTTGTCATTTAATCCTTTTTTAAAAAAATGGAAACGATCAAAAGACTTATCAGTTAATTATATGATTTGTAGTTTAAAGAGTTAATTATCTTTATCCACCCATGGAATTGATAGCAAATCAATACCTTCCTCTGCTAGCTCTTCTCTTTCTTCAAGAGTAGTAGTACCATAAATTGCATGATTATTTTTTTTATCATAGTAAACTTCTCTTAATTTTTTACTAAAATCTTTCCCAACATATTCAAAATTATCTTCTATATATTTTCTAATATGCAAAAGATTATTTTTTTCATTTCTAAGATCTTTGTAAATTGTATTTGTATTTTTGGAATTTATATTGTTTGAAATCATAGGAGACATAATTGATTTTTTAATTTTTTTTGAGGGACAATAAATACACTCTAATAAACCTTTTTTATTTAACTTATCAAACTCCTCGGAATTAGAAAACCAACTTTCAAATTCGTGACTATTTGTACATTTCAAAATATATTTAATCATCTAATTTTTATAGTCAGCATTTATATCGATATAATCATGAGTAAAATCACAAGTATAGCATTTAAAAGCGTCGCTACCGAGTTTTAAATTAATTTCAATTTCTATTGAACCCCATTGCATATATTTTTTTAATTTTTCTTCATCATAAGTTTCAGAAATTTTTCCATTTTCCGCAACAACAAAATCTCCTATTTTTATTCTTAACTTTTTCTGATCCACTATTTCGCCTGATTTACCTATTCCCATTGCTATTCTTCCCCAATTTGGATCTTCTCCCGCAACTGCAGTTTTTATCAAAGGAGAATTAGCGATAGCGAAAGCAATATTTTTTGCACTGCCTAAAGTTTTAGCATTAATCACATTAATTGTTACAAATTTTTTTGCACCCTCACCATCCACAACAATTTGTTTAGCTAGGTTTAAACAAAGTTTTTTTAATGCTGCTTCAAATATTTGAACACCTTTATCATTTAAAGAAATATTTGCGCCTATTTTTATAGATCTAGTAGAAAAAATTGATACCATATCATTAGTAGATTGATCGCTATCGACAGTAATAGCATTAAACGAATTTGCTACGGCTCTTTTCAAAAGTGTTTTAAGCAAATTTGAATTTATGTCAGCGTTAGTAAAAATAAATGATAACATCGTTGCCAAATTAGGAGCAATCATACCGGATCCTTTAGCAATTCCACAAATCTTTACCAATTTATCTCCAATAATAGTTTCTTCGTAGGCTAGTTTTGGCTTAGTATCAGTAGTCATTATTGCTGAGGCTATTTTAATCCAATACATTTTGTTATGTTCTGTTCTCAATCTATTAGATAATTCATGCAAACGATCTTTAATTTGCTCAACTGGAAATTCTTCTCCTATGACACCGGTTGAAGCAAATATTAAATCTTTAACTTTAACCGTTTCATTAGTACCTTTTCTAGCTTTCGACTCTTTAAGAGTAAGAACTCTTGATAAATTTTTAGCTAATATGTCAATACCTTCTTTCCCTTGCTTGCCAGTGAAAGTGTTTGCATTTTTGGTATTTACTAATAACCCCTTAATAGTTTTTTTATGAGAATTATTATTCCAAGGTATAAATTCAGATGTAATACTATTTGACGTGGTTAAGGTTGCGTAATTTGCGCCTTTGCTAAAATAAAACAAAGCTAAATCATCTCTTCCGTCTTTATACAAATCAGCGGATATTGATGCCATTTCTAAACCGTCTATTTGTTTGAGATTTTGAAACTCACCCATTTTAGATAGCTTAGCCTTATCACTTAAAAAATTTTTTATATTTATTGTCATTATTGCTGTTTAATTTAAATTAATAATACATATATAGAGGTATAATGAATTTTTTTACAAGAACTTTAAATAAAATATTTAAAAATTCTAATCAACAAGAATTAGACAAAATTCAAAACATCATTGAGGCAATAAATAATAAAGAAAATGATATGAGGTCTCTTAAAGAGGCTGATTTTAAAGAAAAGACATTTAATTTTAAAAAAAATGCTCAAAATGGTGCAATAAATTTAAGCGAAATAATACCAGAAAGCTTTGCATTAGTTAGAGAGGCTGCAAAAAGAACTTTAGGTGAAAGGCATTATGATGTTCAGTTAGCTGGGGGTTTAATTCTTCACAATGGAAAAATCGCTGAAATGAAAACAGGTGAGGGTAAAACTCTTGTTTCAACTTTGCCTGCATATTTAAATTCTTTAGAGGGTAAAGGTGTTCACATAGTAACTGTAAATGATTATTTAGCTAAGAGAGACTCTGAATGGATGGGTAAAGTTTTTAGCTATCTTGGGATAACGACAGGCTGCATAACTAATGATCTAGATGATATTGAGAGAAAAAAAAATTATAGTAATGATATTACATATGCAACAAATAATGAACTTGGGTTTGATTATTTAAGAGATAATATGAAATATGAACTTGAAGACATGGTTCAGCGTAGTCACAATTATTGTATTGTTGACGAAGTAGATAGTATTTTAATTGATGAGTCTAGAACTCCTCTAATAATTTCTGGCAAACTTGAGGACAAAACAACACTTTATTTAATATCAAATGAATTTATTAAACATTTACAAAAAAATGATTATGAATTAGATGAAAAAAATAAAAATGTAATTCTTACTGATTTAGGAATAGATAAAATTGAAAAACTAGCAATCCAAAAAAGAATATTAAAAAATAATAATTTTTACGATCCAGCTAACTTAGATTTAGTTCACCATGTAAACCAAGCTTTAAAAGCTAATTTACTTTTTAATAAAAATACTGACTATATTCTTAAAGAAGGCAAAGTACAAATAATTGATGAATTTACAGGAAGAGTACTAGATGGAAGAAGATTTTCAGACGGACTTCATCAAGCAATAGAAGCTAAGGAAAATGTAAAAGTTGAAGAAGAAAATCAAACGCTAGCATCAATAACATATCAAAATTATTTTAGATTATATAAAAAATTATCTGGGATGACGGGAACAGCAATGACAGAAGCGGAAGAATTTTTTGATATATATAAACTACCTGTTGTTTCTATTCCTACTAATAAAAATATGTTACGTAAAGATTTTAATGATCAAATATTCAGAACTGAAAATGAAAAATATAATGCTATTGCCAATAAAATATTAGAATGTAATAAAAAAGGTCAGCCAGTATTAGTAGGAACTACGAGTATTGAAAAGTCAGAAAAAATTTCATCTTTCCTAAGTAACAAAAAAATTATTCATAATGTTCTGAACGCTAAACAACATGAAAAAGAAGCAAATATTATAGCTGAAGCTGGAAAAATAAACGCAGTTACAATAGCTACAAATATGGCGGGTCGAGGAACAGATATTAAATTAGGTGGAAATAAAGATTTTATTTATAATGGAAAAAAAGAAAATCCAGAAAAAATAAAAATAAATGAGGAGAGAGTTAAGAATTTAGGTGGATTATTTATTATTGGGACTGAACGTCATGAAAGTAGAAGAATAGATAACCAGTTGAGAGGTCGATCTGGCAGGCAAGGAGATCCTGGAAGCACAATATTTTTTATAAGTTTGCAAGATGAACTAATGAGAATTTTTGGAGGAGACTCTATTGATGGAATGCTTCAAAAATTAGGTTTAAAAAAAGATGAATCTATTGACCACCCATGGATTAACAAAGCCATGGAAAGAGCACAAAAAAAAGTTGAAAGTAGAAATTTTGATATCAGAAAAACATTAATTAAATTCGATGATGTGATGAATGACCAAAGACAAGTGATCTTTTCTCAAAGATTAAAGATTTTAAAGGAAACTAATATTAATGAAATTTTAAAAGATTTCTTCAATGAAATACTTGTTAATTTGAATTTTGCTCGGGAGAACTTTCAAAAATCTGGTGATGAAAAAAATTATCTTACTGAAATAAAGAACATTACTGGAAATATTGTAAGTGATAACGAGATACTAGGATTTGGAAAACTAAAAGAAGCTGAATTCAAAAAAAAATTACAAAGTTTGTACTTGGAGAAAAAAAATTCTAGAATTAAGATTTTAAGCGAGAATCAAAATAATGTGCTAGAAAAAAAAATATTTTTACAAATTATTGATTTTTCATGGAGATCGCATCTGCAATACTTAGAACAATTAAGGCAAGTTATCGGTTTAAGGCAATACGGTCAGAAAGATCCGCTATCTGAGTTTAAAAAAGAGGCATTTGTTTTATTTGAGGGTTTATTATTAAAGATAAAGAATGATTTAATTAAATTTCTTATAAATCTAAATATAGTAGTATCAAATGAAGAAAAAAATGAAAATAACCAAAAAGAAATAAAAGAGAATAATTCAGAAAAAAAAGTTGGCCGAAATGAAAAGTGTCCTTGTGGCTCTGGGAAGAAATTTAAACATTGTCACGGAAATATTTAAACTTAAATCTTTTTAAACGCATTTAAAGCTTTTACTCTTGCTTGTTCATGTTTTACAATCGGATAAGGATAATCTCTTCCTATTTTAAATTTTTGATCATTAAATTCCCAAGGTTTATGAATGAATTTTTTTGATAAATTTTTTAATTCAGGAACCCATTTTTTTACATATTCACCTTCTTTATCAAATTTTTCGCCCTGTAAAATTGGATTAAATATTCTAAAATAAGGGGCAGCATCTGCACCGCAGCCTGCAACCCATTGCCACCCAGCAACATTACTAGCTGGACTGTAATCTAACAAACATTTTCTAAAATATTTTTCTCCATCTTTCCAGTCAATTAATAAATGTTTAACTAAAAATGACCCTACTATCATTCTCACTCTATTGTGCATCCATCCAGTAGAGTAGAGTTCTCTCATCCCGGCATCAACTATTGGATAACCAGTCATCCCTTTTTTCCAGGCATTAAAAAATTTAGAATTTTTTTCCCACGGAAATTTGTCGAATTTTTTTGAATAATTATTTTTTAACATATGGGGAAAGTGATTTATTAATGAATGATTAAATTCTCGCCAACCAATTTCAGCTAAAAATTTTGATGTTCCTATATTTTCTGTTTTGTTTTTAATACATTCATTCCAAATTGTTTCAACGTGTAGCTGTCCAAATTTTATAAATGGAGATAATTTTGAAGTACCGACTATGCTGGGAAAATTCCGTCCTTCAGAATAATTGGTAATTCTCTCTTTAATAAAATTTTGCAATTCCTTTAAAGCACTTAGCTCTTCTGGAAACCAAATTTTATCAAAATTATTAAACCAATCATTTTTAGGCAATATTTTTTCCGGTTCAATACAGTTTTTGAAATAATTAATTTTCTTTTTACATTTTTTAATTGTTTTCTCTTTTGAAGGTATTTTCTCAATATAATATTTTTCTGCTGTTCTCCAAAAAGGTGTGAACACCTTGAATGGAGTGCCATCATTTTTTTTTATTTCGTCAATTTCATTTAGAACATTACCTTTAAATCTTTTATGTTGAATATTTTTATTTTTCAGGTTTTTAAGCAAATATTTATCGAATTTTAAATAATCAGGTTCGTAAATTTTATTCCAATAAAGTGAGAAATCTTTTTTTTTTAACAACTTATCAAAAAAAATTTTAAATGAATTAGTCTCTATTAATTCTAGAGTTATATTTAAATTATTCAATGTGTTGCGAAAATTTAAAAGTGATCTATTAAGCCACCATTTCTGAGCTTCTTGATTTTTGTAAGTGTCCTTTTTGTAAAGATAAAAAACCACCACTTGATCGTGATTTTGAGTTGCTTCAATTAATCCATTATTTTTAGTGAGTCTAAAGTCATCTTTTAGCCAAAACAATCCTACATTTTTGTCCATTATAAAACAAATATCAGATTAATTTTTATTTTTCGATGTGTAAAAATTGTTAGTGGTGGCCTTGGTAAGAATCGCACTTACGACACATACCTTTTCAGGGTACTGCTCTACTCTGAAAACCGCTTAAACTATATATTTATTTTTCAAAAATGTATCAAAAAAGGCCTCCAACTGAGTCCACAGAGAGTCAGGAATTTTGTATAGTAAATTATGGAAAATGAGGAATTTATAAAATATTTCAATAAAAAAGATAATTTTGTATCCAGCAGTTATGACGATGAATTAGAATTAGGATTCCCACAAGATGTAGCGGAGTTGTATAATAAGGCAAAAAAAGAAAAAGATGAAAATAAAAACTTTAATTTAGAAAAATTTTTTGATCAAAATAAGAAGGATTATTTTTTCAATTTTCTAAAAACAAAGAAATATAAGTATAAAAAACCAATTAAATCAAAAAATCCGATTTATAATTTTTATTATTATGGAGGTTTAGCTGTTGATTGCGGAACAGTAACAATAGCAGATTTTTTCAGAGGATTTCATAATATAATTTACTTTGATGAGTTTTTGAAACTAAGTAAAGAATATTACTTAAAAAAAGACCTTAATCGAGAAAATGGCTTTCATTCTTATACTTCAATTGGTGACGGTTTGTATCCTATTTTTATAGGCGTCGATAAATTTAATAAAGTAAATAAGATATTTATCGATTTTTACACATCATGTTATTTTGAATATGAAAATCGAGGAGCACTTCCTCCATCGAAAGGATCAATTTTTAATTCTAATTTTTGGGAAATGCAGGCATATGATGTGGGATATGAGAATTTCAAAAAGAAGAATGGAATATCAAATTTTAAACGTGAGAAAATTTTTGAATTAAAAATTAATTCAAATTATATTTCTGTTTCAGATAGTAATAGATATAGATTTGAAACAACAAAAGAAGTTTACAAAAAGTTCACCGATGATTTCCCGGAAAAAGACTCTTTAAATTATAGTGTACATCCAATTATACCAGTAGATAACGGATCTTATTCAGTTTATCTTCACACATTTAAAGATCAAAAAGCAGATGATTTAAGCAAAGATCGTAAAATATTAGTGATCGAAGACATTCAAGGTTGTTTTTTAAATAAAGATATTAAAGGAAGGCTCATTTTTCAAAGAAAAATGCAAAAAAGTAGATTTTTAAAAAAAATAATTAGTGAGAAAGAGACTATCACAAAAATAGATGCAATAGATTTGAGAGAAAGTAAAAAATTATCAGAATTAGAAAGTTTAAAAGACGTAAAGATTTTAACTTTATGTAATTTTTTTGGGGGGTCAAAAAATTTCTCTAAAAATTTTAATAAACTAAAAAATCTAAAGAGATTATATCTGCTGAATTCTGGTTTGTATCTTGGAAAAAATAACAAATTTGAAATAATTAATAAGTCGACTAAATAAAATGAATTATTTTTTGTACCTATTTTCTAAAATTTTTGGTTCTAAAATTGCTAATTGGATTGATAACGATGGTGAGGTGAATGTTGCTCTTGTATTAATCTTAGCTGTTATTCCAGTAATGCTATTAATCTATTTTAGCGAAATAGATCAACAATTTGATCAAGATCAGCTCAAAAATCTTTTTTTGGGTTTTTTATTTACTCTAGCTTTTTTTATATTTTTGTTAAAACCATATGTTAATTATCTACTAATTTTAAATTTTATTTTTTGGCTAATTGTTCTTATATTTAATTTTCCAAATTTCTATAAAACTTTACCACTTAAATTTTCAACAGTTTTTAATCAAGTTTCAACTTTACGTGATGAAAATTCAAAAAATGATCAAGAGAATATGATTTGTGAAAATTATTGGACTTTTAATAACGAATTTCAAGATATTAGAAAAACTAAAATATACAAAGAGTCTGATAATAAAGAGGATAAAATTAGAATAATTAAGAAAGAAAATAAATTTGTAAGAAAAGAGATGGAGAAAGATCTCAAGAAAGCTAAAAGTACTAATTGTCAGTTAACTAGTAAAGAAAAACAGATGTTATTACAAAACATGAAATATTTTGATGAACTTAATAAAGAAATTGAAAAAACAAACACGAGGTGAGTACTACAGTGGAGCAAAGCTCAGTTGTATTTTTCTACACGTTAAATAATTGTTGATTGGTGGTGGCCTTGGTAAGAATCGCACTTACGACACATACCTTTTCAGGGTACTGCTCTACTACTGAGCTACAAGGCCTAAAATCTAAAAGTAATTCTACCTTTAGTTAAATCATAAGGTGTCATTTCAACCATTACATTATCTCCAGCTAGAACTCTAATTCTATTCTTTCTTAATTTTCCTGCAGTATGAGCTAAAATTTCATGGTTATTTTCAAGTTTAACTCTAAACATAGCATTAGGCAGAAGTTCGGTTACCTTTCCCTTAAATTCTAAAGTTTCTTGTTTAGCCAATTAATTTTCCTTTTTTAACCTCATTTTCACGGAATTAGCATGTCCATCTAAATTTTCATGCTTCGCTAAATTTATAACCGATGATCCTAATCTTTCAATACCTGTTTTTGTTATTTTTATAAGAGAGTGTCTCTTTAAAAAATCACTAACAGATAAACCTGATGAAAATCTTGCTGTGCCCGATGTAGGAAGAACATGATTTGGACCGGCTATATAATCTCCAATAGCCTCTGGGGAAAATTTACCTATAAAAATTGAACCAGCATTTTTAACACCTTTAATAATATCTTTATTCATGTTTGTACATAGTTCTAAATGCTCTGGTGCTATTGTATTGATAGCTTCTAAAATATTTTTTTTGCTTCTAGCAAGAATAGCTAAACCAAAATTTTTTAAACTTCGAGAAGCAATATTTTTTTTTGGTAATTTCATAAGTTGTTGTTTTAAGGCTAAGTTTACTAGACCTATAAAGTTTTCATTATTAGTAATTAATATCGATTGGGCGTTAACATCATGTTCTGCTTGAGCTATTAAATCTGCTGCAACAAAGTTTGGATCAGCAGACTTATCTGCGACAATGCTTACTTCAGAAGGTCCAGCAACCATATCGATACCAACATCTCCAAAAACTTCTTTTTTTGCACAAGCAACAAATGCGTTTCCAGGTCCAACTATTTTATCTACTTTTTCAAATTTCTTTGTTCCATATGCAAGCGCAGCAATAGTTTGAGCTCCACCAGTTTTATAAATTCTTTTTACTCCACACTTTTTTGCAGCATAAACTATTGCTGGATTTATCTTAGAGTCTAAAGATGGGGTAGTTAAGTATATATTTTTTACTCCTGCTACAATTGCTGGTATACAATTCATTAGGACAGTGCTTGGATAACTCGCTGTGCCTCCAGGCACATAAACCCCTACTTTTTCTAACGGGGAGTACTTATAAGAAAGTATATTTTTATATTTATCCTTAAATGTAAAAGATGAAAATTTTTGTTTTGAATGGAACTTTTTTATTCTTTTATATGCCAAATCAATTGATTTTTTTATTTTGAAATCAGTTTTTTTTGAAATTTTATTTATTTCGTTAATAGAAAATAGTATTTTATTTGACTTTGTTTTTATTTTAGAGAATTTTTTTTCATAATTTATAACTGCTTTATCTCCTTTATTTTTTACATTTTTTATTATCTTGCTTACAATAAAGGTTTGATTTTTTTGAAAAGACTTTCTTTTATCTAAAAATATTCTTAAAGCTTTTAAAGAATTTTTATTATTAAGTTTTAATACCTTTATCATTATAATGTTTTGTGTTTCGGTTTATTTTTTGTATCCCAGGCTTCTCCTTGATCGTCTAAAGTCACTTCTATGACCTCAGAAACTATTCTTATTATTGAGTCGCCAGCAAAAATAATTTTCATCTCATAGTTATTATCAGGAGTTATATTTGTTTCAATAGCTAGAAAATCTAAAAATTTGTCTTTTTTAAGTTGATTGATATTTTTTGACACCACTTGGAGAACATTTTCAAATTTTAAAACACTTCTGATACGTTTGTTTTTCCTAAATACACCTTTTTCTACATCCTCCCACATAAAACGATTTAACTGCATAAGAAAGATATTATTTTTTTTTAAGCTAGCGATATCTGCAATATTAACAATTGAGTCTTGTAGATGTGCAGATACAACTTTAAGATCTTCTTCTGTCTTGGCTATAAGCTTTAAATTTTTCGGTTTCATTTTAAACTCTTGTTATTTCGGCTTGACAATTTTTAAGTTTTTTTTCTAAAAATTCATAACCCCGATCGAGGTGATAAATTCTGTTTATTAGTGTTCTATTTTCAGCTATTAAACCAGCTAATACTAAACTTACCGATGCTCTTAAATCAGTTGCCATTACTTCAGCGCCGTTAAGTTTTGTAGGTCCTCTTATAATTGCTGTTTTATTTATAATTTCAATATTTGCCCCCATTCTTTTTAATTCTGGTACATGCATAAATCTATTTTCAAATATATTCTCTTTGATTTTTGACACACCGTCTGCCTGCGTAAGTAGCACCATTAGTTGAGCTTGTAAATCTGTAGGAAAACCTGGATATGGTTTTGTAATGATGTTTATTTTTTTTAATTTTTTTCTTTTTATTATAATTACAGAATTTTTTTTTATTAATATTTTTATGCCAATTTTTTTTAAAATATCTATTTCACTTTTAATAATTTTAGGTTGAATTTTATCAATTAACAATTTTTTTTTTGCTAACAATGCGCCTGCGATCATATAAGTACCTAGTTCTATCCTATCAAAGATAATTTCATGGATTATTTTTGAACTTTTGATTTTACTCTCTTTAATTGTAATTGTTCTACCTTTTAAAATAATATTTGCTCCTAATTTTTTAAGGAACGATATCAAATCTTTTATTTCTGGCTCAATTGCACAATTTTTTAAAATTGTTAAACCTTTGGCTTTAAAAGCCGCTATTAAAGCATTCTCTGTTGCTCCAACTGATATTGAGGGAAATCTTATTTTTGCACCCTTAAGACCATTTTCTGCTTCGGCTATTATATATCCATTCTTTATTTTAATTTTCGCACCTAGCTTTTTTAAGGCATACAGATGTAAGTCTACAGGTCTAGTTCCAATAGCACACCCACCAGGCAACGAAACTTTTGCTTTTTTATATTTAGTTAACAAAGAACCTAGCACCAATACTCCAGCTCTCATTGTTTTTACAAGTTTGTAGGGTGCTAATGTATTAATATTTTTTTCAGAATTGAAAATTTCGATAATATTTTTTTTTTTTATTAATTTTGTTTTTAAACCAATAAAATTTAAAAGTTCAACCATTGTGAAAATATCTTTTACCAAGGGAATATTTTTAATCTTAACGCGGTTTGCAAGTATTGAGGCAGCTAAAATTGGTAAAGTTGCATTTTTAGAACCGGATATGGAAATTTTTCCAATTAATTCTTTTTTACCTTTAATTAAAAGCTTTTGCATCAAAAGAGGTTAAACTTTTGGAAGTGTAACACCTTTTTGTTTCATATATTTCCCTTTTCTATTAGCATAAGTCACACTTGGTTTCTCATTGCCTTTTAAAAAAATGAATTGTGCTACGCCTTCATTGGCATAAATTTTTGCTGGTAAAGGTGTGGTGTTTGAAAATTCTAGAGTGACATGACCTTCCCAACTAGGCTCAAGAGGTGTTACATTAACAATAATTCCACATCTCGCGTAAGTCGACTTTCCAAGACAAATAACTAAAATATCGTCAGGTATTTTAAAATATTCCATAGTTCTTGCTAAAGCAAAAGAATTAGGTGGAATTATACATTCTTTTCCAACTTTTGTAACAAAGCTCTCTTTTTTGAAAATCTTAGGATCAACTATTCCTGAATTAACATTTGTAAATATTTTAAACTCATTAGAAACTCTTGCATCATAACCATAAGAGGATAGACCAAAAGAAATTTTCCCTCTTCTTATCTGCTTATCTACAAAAGGTTTTATCATTCCTTTTTGTTTAGCAGCAGTTTTAATCCATTTATCCGATAGAACCGTCATTTTTTCTTTTTTTTTCTATTCTGATTTTTCTTCTCTTTTTAAGGTTTTTCTTTAAGGCAATCTCACGTCTTTTCATAAGAGAATCTTTTTTTTCAAAAGATTTCATATAAAAAGTTAGTTTTTATCTGGGTTTGTTAAGTCCTCTAGCGTTATAGGTTTATCAATGTCATGCATCAATTTTTTCTCGGACTCTTTAGAGTTATTGACTGAACGCTTTGCTCTTCTTTGTTCAATTCTTGCTTTTCTTTTAGCCTCTTTTTTCATGGCTTTATCGCCACGTGTTGACTTATAGTCATAGTGAATTCCCATAATAAGCGTCCCTTCATTAATTCTCAAATTTACTTCCTGAGCCTGGTTTTTGCAAGTCTCTTGATCTTAACTTATTAATAATAATAAATAATACCGACAAAAT
>QBYC01000016.1 GCA_003283025.1 Pelagibacteraceae bacterium AG-325-C03 | reverse complement strand
TCATGCCATAAAATATAGAATGATCTTTTAAATGGCTGACTGGCCTAATTTTATTTGGTGATAGTTTTCTTAAATTATAATCAATAAGAGAACCATTCAAATTCGTGATTGAGTAATGATCAAAATCAAAAATTTTTTCAGACTTGTATTTAGTTTTTTCTTTTAAAGGTGTTAACTGATCGAAATTAGAATTCAGAATTTTATCTAAATCAGTAAATTTCCAGTCTTCATTTTTTTTATTTGGGAGTCCCATTTGTACAAAACTATTGTAAAAATTTTTTTGAGAAACTATTAAACCAGTATCTTTTAGATCATTTTTTGAAGTTTTAATTTTCATATTAATTGAAGTTTTTGTAACCTGTTTTCTCTAATTCATTTGCTAGTTCAAAGTTACCAGTTTTTGCAATAACACCGTTCGATAGAACATGAACAAAATCTGGTTTAATATAATCAAGTAATCTTTGATAATGTGTAATAATTAAAAAAGCATTATCCTTACTTTTATAGGAGTTAACACCATCAGCAACTATTCTTAAGGCATCAATATCTAATCCAGAGTCTGTTTCATCAAGTATAGAAAGCTTTGGTTCTAATAATTTCATCTGCAGGATTTCATTTTTCTTTTTTTCTCCTCCAGAAAAACCAACATTTAGCTGTCTAGTTAAAAAATTTTCATCAATATTTAATTCCGAGGCTTTTTCCTTAATAAGTTTAAGTAATTTAAGTGTATCTAACTCTTTTTCACCTTTCGATTTTCTTATAGAATTAAGAGATGTTTTTAGAAAGTTACTTGTGTTTACCCCTGGTATTTCTAAAGGATATTGAAAAGCTAAAAATATTCCCTTTCTAGCTCTTTCTTCTATAGGTATTTCTTGTAAATCTTGTCCATCAAACTTTAAATTTCCACTTATATTGTATCCATTTTTTCCGGATAAAACATTTGCTAAAGTACTTTTACCAGATCCGTTTGGACCCATAATTGCATGAACTTCACCTGGTTTTATATTTAAATTCAAACCTTTAATTATAAATTTTTCTCCAATTGAGGCTTTCAAATTTTTTAGTTCAAGCATTAACCAACGCTTCCTTCAAGACTTATTGAAACAAGTTTTTGTGCTTCTACAGCGAATTCCATAGGTAATTGTTGGAGAACTTCTTTACAAAAACCATTTACGATTAAACTTACAGCTTCCTCTTGGTCTAAACCTCTTTGGTTACAATAAAATAATTGATCCTCATTTATTTTAGAAGTTGTTGCCTCATGCTCTATTGTTGATGTAGAGTTTTTATTTTTAATATATGGAACAGTGTGAGCGCCACATTTGTTTCCCATTAACAAAGAATCACATTGAGTATAGTTTCTAGCATTAGATGCTTTTGCGTTTATATCTACTAATCCTCTATATGTGTTATCAGCTTGACCTGCGGAAATTCCTTTTGAAATGATTTTACTTTTTGTATTTTTGCCTAAGTGGATCATTTTAGTACCAGTATCTGCTTTTTGATGATTGTTAGTAATAGCGATCGAATAGAATTCACCTACAGAGTTATCTCCTTGTAAAATACAACTAGGGTATTTCCAGGTAATTGCTGATCCTGTTTCGACTTGAGTCCATGAGATTTTAGAGTTCTTTCCTCTGCACGCACCTCTCTTAGTTACAAAATTATATATTCCACCTACTCCGTCTTTGTCACCTGGATACCAATTTTGCACTGTCGAGTATTTAATTTCTGCATCATCTAAAGCAACAAGTTCTACGTTTGCAGCATGTAATTGATTTTCGTCTCTCATTGGAGCTGTACAACCCTCCAAATAACTTACATAACTTCCTTTGTCAGCAATTATAAGTGTTCTTTCGAATTGACCAGTTTCAGATGCATTAATTCTAAAATAAGTAGAGAGTTCCATCGGGCATCTAGTGTTCGGAGGAATATATACAAATGACCCATCTGTAAAGACTGCAGAATTTAAAGTTGCAAAATAATGATCACTTAAAGGAATTACAGAGCCTAAATATTTTTTTACTAACTCAGGATGTTTTTGTATAGCTTCTGATATAGGGCAGAAAATTATCCCTTTTTTGTCAAGCTCACCTTTAAAAGTTGTTGCAACTGAGACTGAGTCAAAAACAGCGTCAACAGCAACACCGCTCAACCTTTTTTGCTCATTAAGCGGAATACCTAATTTATTATATGTTTCTATTAATTTTGGATCCACTTCATCTAAACTCTTTGGTTTATCCTTCATGCTTTTGGGTGCTGAGTAATAATATAAATCCTGATAATTAATTTTCGGATACTTTGGTTTTTGCCAGTTTGGTTCTGTTAGTACTTTTAGTCTTTTAAAAGCTTTTAATCTCCAATCCAACATCCATTTAGGTTCGTTTTTAATTTTTGAAATAAAATAAATAGTTTCTTCTGTGAGCCCTTTAGGCGCTTTAATGTTTTCTATATCAGTTGTAAAACCGTATTTATATTCTTGGTTTTTAAATTCTTCCTTTTTCATTATTGTTTTATGTTATGTCTTGTCAAGTCTTGTAATTTTACTTTTTCAAAAAAACCATTGATGTGCTGATCTAATTCATCCCACAAATTATGTGTAATGCACTTTGAAGATCTGTTATTACAACCCCTTTTAAAATTTTTTTTACAGTTTAAAGTTTTTACTTCTTCGTCTACAGCCCTAATAATATTTAATAATTTAATTTCGGACGCTGGTTTTTCTAAAATATAACCTCCGTTAGCTCCTCTAGAGCTTTTAACTAATTTATTATTTTTTAATTTTAAAAAAATTTGTTCTAAATAAGCTAATGAAATATTCTGCCTTAAAGATATTTCACTTAAACTAATTGGCCCATTGTTAGCATTTGATGCTAAGTCTGCCATAGCCATTACGGCATATCTACCTTTATTTGATAGTTTCATAAATTAACGTTGTAATATAATAATTTTAGATTAATTCCTACCATTTAAGTCAGGATTAAAAAAAAAAATTTGTCGCACAAAAACGTGATATAACTCAGTACTTTTTTTTTTAATAGTAATCATTATCAAGCATGAAGACAAAAAGTTTAGAAATTTTTATTCCTGGTCCTGCTGGCAGGTTAGAAGCGAAATATTATAAAAATCCAAAATTTGGTTCTCCTGTAGCAATCGTATTACATCCTCATCCTCAATACGGAGGTACAATGAATAATAGAGTAGTACAGCTAATGTATAATATTTTTTTGGAAAATGGATTTTCGGTTATTAAAGTAAATTTTAGAGGTGTAGGTAAAAGTGATGGTGTTTTTGATAATGGGCAAGGTGAATTATCAGATGCAGCAGCTACACTTGATTGGATTGAAAGGCAAAACTTAGATTATAGTCAATGTTGGGTTTCTGGTTTTTCTTTTGGTTCTTTAATTTGCATGCAATTAATTATGAGAAGACCAGAAGTTAATAATTTTATTGCTGTATCACCTCAGCCAAATGTTTATGATTTTTCTTTTTTGGCGCCGTGCCCAACTTCTGGACAAGTTATTTATAGTGAAAATGATGAACTTGTGACTAAAGATAGTATTAATGAATTAGATAACAGAATTAAAAGTCAAAAAGGAGTCGAAGTAATTTTTTCTAAAATAAAAAATTCAAATCATTTTTTTAAGAATAAGGAGAAAGATCTAATATCAGAGATAGAAAAGTACCTTAAAGAAAATACAGCTTTAATTTAATTTTTAATTATTTCTCCACCAACACAAGGTTTTTTGCAACCAGTTGTATTTGGAAAAGAAATTGGTAATTGAAGAACTGACCTAACAGCTAAAAAAGCGAAAGCTTGAGACTCGATAAAATCTCCATTAATTTTATAATCGTCTATTAATTTTAATTCAAAGTTTTTTGTTAGGTTTTCTTTAAGTTTTCTAATTAAAACTTTATTCTTTCTGCCTCCTCCGCATATTAATATTTCTTTAATTTTTTCTTCAGAGTTTTCTAAAGATAAAAATAATTCTTCGCTTATTATACTTGCGGAAAAATCGGTTAGAGTAGCAACCCCATCTTCAAGGCTTAAACCTCTCACAAATGATATGTCAAAATCATTTGTATCGAAGGATAATTTTTTTTTGCTATTTCTGTTAGTATATAATTCTTGCGCCTGCTCAAAAATTATCTCATTTTTAACACCAGTTAAAGCAAGATTACCATCTTGATCAAATTTTTTATTAGAATTTTTTCTAACCCAAGCATCTATGAGACAATTTCCCGGTCCAATATCTTTGCTGAATAAATTAGAAATATTATCTCTGTCTTTAATAATAGTAATATTAGAAATACCTCCAATATTTAAAAAACAAACAGGAAGCTTAACTTTATATTGTAAACTAACTAAGTGGTGAAAAACAGGTGTTAAAGGCGCTCCTTGACCTCCATTCAAAATATCATTAGATCTAAAATTATACACTATATTTTTTTTTGTTAATTGGTTTAATAAATTTCCATTTCCTAATTGTTTTGAAATTTTTTCCTCAGGATTATGATAAATAGTTTGACCATGAAAACCTATTAAAGTTTCATCGCTGATATTTAATTGTTTTATGATTTCTGCATGAAAAAGAGTTATTTTTCTCTCTAAATTGTTCAACTCTTTGCTGAATGTTTTGAGGTGTTCAATTTTATGAATTTTTTCTTTTAGATTGTGAATATCTTTGTAAATATTTGAGTCATATTCAAAGTATTTATCTTTAATTAGTTCATAAGTATTAATTCCATTAGTCTTTATAATTGAAGCGTCAACTCCATCCCCAGAGGTACCGCTCATTAAACCTAGAGAGATCCAATTTTTATGCATATTTTTATTTATTTATAACAATTTTTGTATAATAGTTGCTTAAGTAAATAGCACTATGAAAAATAATTTTTTACAAGAAATGCAAGATCGTGGCTACTTTAATCAATGCACCGATTTTGATAAATTAGCTGATATTTCTAATAAAAAACCAATATCTGGTTACATTGGTTTCGACTGTACTGCAAAAAGTCTTCACGTTGGTAGTTTATTGCAAATCATGATTTTAAAATTGATGCAAAAATATGGTCATAAACCAATAGTTTTATTAGGTGGAGGTACTACTTTAATTGGAGATCCATCAGGAAAAGATTCTACAAGAAGGATATTACAACAAAAAGAAATTAAAAATAATATTGTTTGTATAAAAAAAGTATTCAAAAATATTTTAAATACATCAAATAAAAAGGTTTCTCCAATTTTTGTTGATAATGCTAATTGGTTAACTAAATTAAAATATATTCAATTTCTCAGAGATATTGGAAGTCAATTTACAATTAATAAAATGCTTACTTTTGATAGCGTAAAATTAAGATTAGATAGAGAGCAATCACTAAGCTATATGGAGTTTAATTACATGATACTTCAAGCGTATGATTTTTATCAATTATTTAAAAATAAAAATTGTATTTTACAAATAGGAGGATCAGATCAATGGGGAAATATTGTTAATGGCGTAGATCTAATCAGAAGAAAATTACAAAAAGAGGCTTATGGCCTTACGACACATTTAATTACCTTATCCTCTGGTGCAAAAATGGGTAAAACTGAAAAAGGGGCCGTTTGGTTAAATGAAGATCAACTATCACCATATGATTATTGGCAATTTTGGAGAAATACAGATGATAATGATGTAAAACGATTTTTAAATTTTTTTACAGAAATTGAACCAAAACAAATTGATAAAATTTTTAAACAAGAAAAAAATATTAACAACTTAAAAATTTTATTAGCTAATGAAGCTACTAAAATTCTTCATGGGAAAATTGCTTCAAAGAAAGCAGAACGGACTGCTAGAGATACTTTTCAAAAAGGAGCACTTAGCTCAGATTTGCCCGTTATAAAAATAAAATCTAACGAAATAAAAAAAGGGATAAATTTTTTAAATTTTGTTGCCAATAATCAAATTTTATCCTCAAAAAGTGAAGCTCGAAGAGCAATAGCAAATAAAGGTCTTAAAATTAATGATATAATAATTAAAGATGAAAAAAAAATGCTTCAAATAAATGATTTTAAGAAAAATTCATTAAAACTTTCATACGGAAAAAAAAAACATTATTTAGTAAAGATTATTTAACCTTGTTTTCCCTATCAATAATCTTTTGTATAAATCTTGGAGTCAATGTTCTAATTGGATTAATTGTTGTTTTTATATTTTCTTTAGAACCTTTCATCTTAAAACTGATACCAAACAAACCTTCTCCAGCCTCCTTAGGCACCACTATTTTTCCTAATACCGGTATTTTTGAGATCATTTTATTTAACGTTTTTGCAGGAACTAAAGTGCCTCTTAAGCTAGTAATTCCATCAGCATTACGATAACCCTCCATTAATACTGAGACACTAGGGCCCAAAGCAAGTATTTCATTTATTTTTAAAAAATTTTTATTTTTTTCCATATCAATTTCTAATATATCAAATGATAAGCCCTCTCCCTCTGCTAAATCTGCTAAGCCTCCTAAATCAGCTAAAGATAATAATTTAATAACTCCAGGAGCATTAACAACTTTAAAGTTTTCAATCTTAAGTTTAGAAAAAGATTTATTGTAATCAATTATAGAAGTAAAAATTAATTTTCCGCCTGAAAGACCTTTAAAAAAACTATACTCTGCTAAGAGTGGTCGCGTTAAATCCGAATAAATTTCTAAATACTTTCTCTCAGTTTTTTGATCCTTCTTCATCATAATATCTAAAAAGTTATTACCTCCAAAATCTCCTTTTGATGAGATTTTAATAAACCGACCATTTTTAATTTGACCAATTAATTTAAAGTTCTTAAGTTTTTCAGACATTGGTACTTCAATATTTTTGAAATCAATTTCAATGTCACTATTAATTGTTTCAAGTTTATTTTCACCAGTTTCATTACTTAAAAATTTAGCAATATTTGTTCCGTCAAATTTATTTCCTTTAATAATTATTTTTTTATTATTTTGAATCATAAAATCATTATTTGAAGTTTTTACCTCTATTTTTTTAATTGAAGAAAATTTACTATTTTTAAAAGTTAAACCATTAATTTTAATTTTATTATTTTTTTCCTCAAATTTAAATGTATCTATGATGATATTATTTTTTTTCTTTTTTAAAAATAAAGATAAATTAGAGATAGTGTTTTTAGGTTTTTTATAATTTATTAAAGATAATTCTATACTATCTTTATATTCAAAATCTAATTTTAGATTATTTTTATTATCAACAAAATTATTTTCTAAATTTATCTTTAAGAAATCCAGTCCATTGAAAGAGTATTTTCCATCTCCTTTTAAGTTAATACTTTTTGAATTAATAATTGATGTAATTTGTAAATCAGAAAAGAAAATTGATTTTATCTCATTGCTTATAATACCTATATTTACTGGTTTTAGTAATTCTATATCTATCTTTTCAATTTTTCCCGATGTGCTGTAATTATAATCTCTAACTTTATAAGTGTTGTCTAAATCAAAGAACAAAGTGTTATTTAAATTTGCTTTAAGTTGATTGATATTATTCTTAAAATTATAATTGTTAAAAATTTTTGCATAATTTAATAAAAGTTTTTTATCAAGTTTGAATTTCGAATTAAAATTTGAATTTAATTTAATCCCGGTATCAAAATTTATTTTTATATCACCGTCTGATATTTTTATACCCTCTAGGTCACCGAAAATATTCTTAATCAAAATATCATTTTTGTCTGCAAAAAAACTTAAATTAACATTAGTAAAATTTAATTCCTTGAACAAGTTTGCCTCCAAATTTGTTATTTTACCTTTAGATATAAAATTTTCAAATTTTCCTTGATCTGTTAAAAAAATATCAATTTTAGAATTTAATATGCCATTAATAATTCTATTATTTAATAAACTTTTAAAGTTTGAAGGCTTAAGCGCTGTGAATAATTTATTAAATTGAATAACATCAAGCTCTGCCAAGTTAAGACTAATTTTTTTTATTTTCGGGTTTGATTTAAATAAAGATAAAAAATCAATATATGCTTTAACATTTTTAACTGGTATTGATAAGCCTCTATAAGTGATTTTTGGATTTTGTGCTTCTAAAAATAAACTTAACTCTTTTGGATTAATTTTAAATTTGATTGTTTCTAAATCTAGATTTATGTTTTTTGTTTCAGAGGCTTTATCAGATATCAATTTATTGAACTTACTGGTTTCAATTCCTAAAGTAGAAAGTAAAACAAGAATAGTTATTATAAAAACAAAAATAATACAAACTATACTCGTAACTATTTTTTTCATTTTTTATTTTTAATTCCTTCTTCAATAAATTCATCAATGTTTCCATCAAGTACACTTAATGGATTGGTATTTTCTATTTTATTTCTCAAGTCTTTTACTAATTGATAAGGCTGCAGAACATATGATCTAATTTGATGTCCCCACCCAATATCAGTTTTATTTGTCAAGTTTTTTTGATTTTTCTCCTCTTTTTTTTGCATTTCATATTCATACAACCTTGCTCTTAATATTTTATAACAAGTTTCTTTATTTTTATGTTGCGATCTCTCATTTTGACACTGCACAACAATTTTTGTAGGGATGTGTGTTATCCTTACTGCGCTATCAGTTGTATTAACATGCTGACCGCCTGCACCACTAGATCTGTAAGTGTCAATTCTTAAATCTTTTTCGTCAATATTTATATTTATATCATCGTCTACTGCAGGATAAACCCATACGCTTGCAAAACTGGTGTGTCTTCTTGCTCCGCTATCAAATGGTGAAATACGAACTAATCTATGAACTCCTGACTCTGATTTCATTAATCCATATAAATAATTACCAGAAACTTTCACAGTGGAAGATTTTATTCCAGCCTCATCTCCCTTATGTTCGCTTATTATTGAATATTCATATTTTTTTTTATCAAACCACTTCATATACATTCTACGTAGCATATCAGCCCAATCTTGGCTTTCTGTTCCGCCAGCCCCGGCATGAATTTCAAGATAAATATCGTAATCGTCATTTTCGCCCGATAAGAAACATTTTATTTCAATTTTTTTAATTTGTTTCAAGATTTGTGAAATTTTTCCACTACAATCAAGTAGTATTTCCTCATTTTTTTCTTGCAAAGCTAATGAATAAAGATCTTTAAGATTGTTTAAATCTTTTAGTGATTGTTTATATGAATTGAGTATATCTTCAAAAATTTTTTTTTGCTTTATAGTTTTTTTAACTAAATTTTTATCTTTCCAAAAATTTTCTTTTAAAGCAATTTGTTCAAGATTGTTAATTTTATTTACAACATTCTCTTTATCAAAGATACCCCCTAATATTATTAAGAGATTTTTTTGTTGAAGTCAGTATAGTTTCAAAATTTTCCATTAATAAAATTGCCTAAACTTTATTATCTTATCACGCTCGCTTGAAGAAATTACATTGTTATTATTTATATTGTTAATATCTCTAAACTTTAATGCCTCAATTATCGAATTTTTATCGCCTGCAGCTGATTTATTTCCTGAATGATAGTTTAAAGAAGTTAAATAAATATTTTCTGGTATTGTAAATTCTTCGAAATCGTCTTTGTAAAGAGCTTTTTCCACAAAATCTTTAAAAATTGGTAAAGCTGCTTTTGAGCCAGTTTCAAATTTTCCTAAAGTTTTTGGGTTATCGTAACCAATATAAACTCCGATCACTAAATTGGATGAAAATCCGATAAACCATGCATCATAATTATCATTTGTGGTTCCAGTTTTTCCTGCCAAAGGAACTTTTAATGACCTAAGTTTTTTAGCCGTTCCTCTCTTAACTGCTCCTTGCAAAATTGAAGTCATTTGATAAGCTGTTTCTCTGCTAATAACTCTCTCGTTAGTATTTTCAATTTTTGGTAATCCAATTTTTTCATTTATAAATTTATCACATCCTAAACATTTTCTACTTTGTTCTTGATAGATCGTTTTTCCTCTTCTATCCTGTATCCTGGATATCAGTTTAGGCTCTATCTTTTTTCCTCCGTTTACAAATGGTGCGTAAGCAGAAGTTAAATTAATTAAAGTAGTTTCTGCTGCTCCTAAAGATACAGATAGCAATTCAGGTATTTCATCATATATATTTAGTTTCTTAGATAATTTTAATATTTCGTCTAAACCAATAATTTTTGCAATTCTTACAGTCATTAAATTTCGTGAATATTCAACACCTTTTCTCAAAGTTGATGGACCATAAAATTTTTTTCCATAATTCTCTGGTTTCCAATTTTTTAAACCAACTCCTTGACTCTCTACAAAAGGTGCATCAAGAATTATAGAATTTGGAGCAAACCCTTTTTCTAAAGCTGCTGCATAAACTATTGGTTTGAATGCTGATCCTGGTTGTCTTTTTGCTTGAGTAACCCTATTAAATTCACTTGTTTTAAAATTAAAACCACCTACTAAAGCAAGTACATCGCCAGTAAAAGGATCTAAAATTACAATTCCGCCGTTTACTTTTGGATATTGCTTTAATAGCCAAATATTACTTTTTTTTTTAACAAAAAAAATATCACCGATTTCATGAATATCCTTAGTTGTTTTATTATTCGGTATTGTCCATTTGATGTTTTTTTTTTTAATTACACCTTCAATATTTTTTTTTTTTCTAATAGTTTTAAATTGTATCTCATTATTTTCTATTGAAATAATTTCAGCCAATTGCCAATCTAAGGTTGGATCAAGTTTGTAATTAGAAATTTTTTGCTTCCAGTTTTTATCTTTAATTTTATTAGTGATTGGACCTTTCCATCCCTGTCTACGATCATAATCCTCGATACCTTTTCTCAAGGATTTTAAAGCTTGGATTTGAAAGTTAATATTTAGTGGAGTACTAATACTTAACCCTTGCGAATAAAGCTTTTCAAAACCGTATATATCTTTGACAGTTCTTCTGATCTCTTCTGTATAAGAATTAGCCTCGTTTAATATTTCAATTTTTCTTTTTTTGAGTTTTAATTTTATATCTTTAAAAATGTTTAATTCTTTTTTTGATATAAAATCATTTTCCTCTAAATTTTGTAAAACTAAATTTCTTCTAAATTTTGCTACTTCAGGGTATTTATATGGGTCATATTTACTTGGGGCTTTTGGAAGGGCTGCTAACATAGATGCTTCAGGATAATTAAGCTCTTTAATTGATTTATCAAAATATTCAAGACTTGCTGCTGCTATTCCATAAGTACCTTGACCTAAATAAATTTGATTTAGATAAAGTTCCAATATTCTTTCTTTAGTATAAGCTCTTTCAATTCGAAAAGCTAAGATTGCCTCTTTTACTTTTCTTTTCATGGACACTTCATTGGAAAGCAAAAAATTTTTTGCAACTTGTTGGGTGATTGTTGATGCTCCCTCGAGTCTTTTATTTTGTGAAATATTTTTTATATTTTTTATTACTGCCCTTAAAATACCTTTTGCGTCTATTCCTGGATGGCTAAAAAAATTTTTATCTTCTGCAGATAGAAAAGCATTTACAACTTTATCCGGTATCGACTCAAATGGTATAAATAGCCTTTTTTCTAAAGCATATTCAGCAATTAATTTTCTATCCTCTGAATAAACTCTACTAGAGATTGGTGGTTGATAATCCGACAATTTTTTGTAATCAGGTAAACCTATTGAAAAATACCATAGAGTTGAAAATACAAAAAAAACAATCACTACGAAGAAAATGATTATAATTTTTATAAAATAATGAATAGAATTAAGCATTTATATGAATTTATAATAACAATTCTGACTATCTTTGGGCATGTTGAAATTTAAATCGTGTATTTGTTCACAAAATTGTATAAAATAAAGCTATGTCTATCACAAAAATCTCAAATTTTAAAAATTTAAAAGGAATTCTAAGAAAATGGAAAAAAACTTGTATATTGATGCTTCACATCCTAACGAAACACGTATTGTTCTTAAATCAGATAATTCTATTGAAGAATATGAATATGAAAACAAAAATAATTTAAATTTTAAAAATAATATTTACCTTGCAACAATAAGTAGAGTTGAACCCTCTTTACAAGCAGCTTTTGTAAATTTTGGGAGAGATCGACATGGTTTTTTGGCTTTTAACGATATTCAGTCTGATTATTATCAATTACCATCAGATGATAAAGAAAAAATTAGAATAGCAGAAGAAAAGATAAGAGAAGAACTAAAAGATAAAACTGTTGAAAATAATCAGGAGAGTAGTCAGAACGGTACTATCCCAGATCAAATTGAAGATATTTCCAATAGTAACGAAACTCAAGCTGAAAATCAAAATAAAAAACAAGAGTATCGGGAAAAAGTAAAATCTTCTTATGGAATTAAAAGATACAAAATTCAAGAGGTTATCAAGCCTGGACAAGTAATTTTAATTCAAGTAATTAAAGAGGAGAGAGGTCAAAAGGGAGCTGCTCTTACTACCTTCATATCTTTAGCGGGAAAGTATACAGTTTTAATGCCTAACACTCCAAAAGGAGGTGGTATATCAAGAAAGATTTTTAATTCAGCTGAACGTCAAAATATTAGAAATATACTAAATGAAATTAAAATTCCTAGGAGCATGGGAGCTATAGTTAGAACAGCAGGAGCTAATAAAACAAAGAATGAAATTGAAAAGGATTTTCAAAATATTTTAAAAACTTGGGAAGAGATTAAAGAAAAAGCACTAGATTCAAATGCTCCCTCTTTAGTTTACGAAGAAGGAGATATTATTAAGAGAACTTTAAGAGACACCTACGATAACGATACGAAGAATGTTTATGTAGAAGGTAATGAGGCTTATCAAAAAGCAAAAAAATTTATGAAAGAACTCATGCCTAAAAATGTAAAAAATATAAAAAAATATAGAGGAAAAATTCCATTATTTCACGATGCTAATATAGAAAAAGAATTAAACAATATTTATGAACCAACAGTTAAATTAACATCAGGTGGTTATTTGGTAATAAACCCGACTGAAGCGCTTGTTTCTATTGATATAAATTCTGGGCAGTCTACAAAACAAATTAATATAGAAAAAACTGCCTTAAATACAAATTTAGAAGCTGCCAAAGAAATAGCACATCAAATTAAATTAAGAGATTTATCTGGTTTAATTGTTGTTGATTTTATAGATATGATGAATTTTTATAATAGAAGAATAGTCGAAAAAAAAATGAGAGAAAGTATAAGAAAAGACAGAGCTCGAATTCAAATTGGTAAGATTAGTAACTTTGGACTTCTTGAAATGACACGACAAAGATTACGTGAAGGCTCAATTAAGTGGGAAACACAGTTATCATTATCTTCATTTTCACAAAAAATCTTAAAGAAAGTTCAGCATTTAGCTTTTACAGATAAGGTTAAGACTATAAATTCTTATGTTCCAGAAAAAGTAAAAATTTTTATTGAAAAAAATCTTCTAGAGGAGTTAAAATATTTTCAAAAAAAATATACTTTCGAGGTAAAAATTTTATCCGATGATAAATTTATCATTCCTGAATATAAAATTGACTTATTTAACAAATCTAAAAAATTAATTAATTCTATCGAAAATATAAATAAAATTATCGAAACAAAAAAAACAAAAAAAATTTTAAAAAATTTAAAAAAAGAAAAAGTAAAAACTAAGATTAAAGTTAAAAAAACTAAGTCTAAAAGAAAAATTAGAACTCTTTGGGTTAGAAGAAAGAAAAAAGTTTAAATTATTCCTTTTGAAGGTGAGCTTGGTGATGCAAAATCACTCTTACGCATTCTTCCGGCTAAATATGAATTTCTTCCTGATGTAATTGCCTCTTTAAAAGCTGTTGCCATTAAAATTGGCTTTTTTGCATTGGCTATAGCGCTGTTTATTAAAACACCATCACAACCTAATTCCATTGCTATAGTGGCATCCGACGCTGTACCTATGCCTGCATCAACAATCACGGGAACCTTAGATTGTTTTATAATTAGAGAGATATTAGTTTTATTTTGTAAACCCAAACCAGAACCTATAGGAGAAGCTAGAGGCATTATGGCTGATGCTCCGTTATCCTCTAAATTTCTTGCCAATAAAGGGTCATCTGTGCAGTAAACCATTACTTTGAAACCCTCCTTGACTAAAATTTTGGTTGATTTAATTGTTTCAAGCATATTAGGGTATAAAGTTCTTTTATCTCCTAAAACTTCTAGCTTTACTAGTTTCCAACCGCCCATCTCTCGAGCTAGTCTTAAAGTTCGTAAAGCTTCTTCAGAGTTATAACACCCAGCTGTATTTGGTAAATAAATTATTTTTTTTGGGTTAAGGTAATCAGTAAGTATTGGTTTTTTTTTATCTAAAATATTAATTCTTCTAACCGCAACGGTTACCATATTTGCTCCTGATGCTTTGACTGCTTTTGCTGTTTCAGTAAAATTCTTATATTTACCTGTCCCAACTATAAGTCGAGAATCTAGAGATTTTCCAGCAACTTTAAAAATATCTTTTTTCAATTTAACCACCGCCAATAAAATGTACTATTTCTACTTTATCTTTATCTTTTAAAAATTTTTTTTTATAATTTCTTTTTTGAATTATTATTCCATTGTACTCAATTGCAACTTTTTTGTTTGATATTTTGTATTTCTTCAAAAGATCAAATATTGAGTAATTGGTTTTAATAACTACTTTTTTTCCATTTAATTGTATTTTTGCCATAATTAAGTTATTCAATATTGAAAAATTTATGAATAAAATTATAATTCTTAATGGTCCAAACCTCAACCTTTTAGGTGAAAGAGAGAAAAATCAGTACGGGAATATTACCTTAGAAAATATTGAAAAAAATTGTAACAACTATGCAAATAAAAATAATATAAAATTATCTCTATTTCAGTCAAATATTGAAGGTGAATTGGTAAACCAAATTCAAAATTCAAGAAATAATCACGATGGATTAATAATAAATGCTGGAGGGTATACCCATACGTCAGTAGCAATTCATGATGCTCTAAAAATACTTAAAATTCCAATTATTGAATTGCATATAAGTAACATTTATAATAGAGAGGAATTCAGACATAAATCTTTAATTAGTAATATTGCTAAAGGAGTTATTTGTGGTTTTGGAACTGAAGGATATATTATGTCTTTAAAAGCCATGAACCAGTTTTTAAAAAAATGAAAATTGATAAAAAATTAATAAAAGAACTTGTAGACGATTTAAAGAAATTTGAGCTAACAGAATTAGAATATCAAGAAGGTCAAACAAAGATAAAGGTTTCAAAAGCATATAAAGAGATTGAACAAATTAAGACAAGCGCAGTGGTTTCTCCTAACAAATCAGTGTTAAAGTCTTCTGATGATAGTGAAGCGATAAGAGTTAAATCTCCGATAATAGGCACTGCTTACTTGGCTCCAGAACCTGGAGCTAAAAAATTTGTAGAAATTGGAGATAAAATAAAAAAAGGGCAAACTGTAATGATTGTGGAAGCAATGAAAACAATGAATCATGTACCTTCAACATCAGATGGTGAGGTAAAAAAAATTTTAATTGAGGATGGTCAACCCGTCGAGTTTGGTCAAACTTTGGTAATTCTTAAATAAAAAATGTTTAAGAAAGTTTTAATAGCGAATAGAGGAGAAATAGCTGTTAGAGTAATTAGAGCTTGCAAAGAGTGGGGAATTAAAACTGTAGCGGTTCACTCTGATGTAGATGCTGAGTCAATGCATGTGCGGTTGGCTGATGAGAGCGTTTGTATAGGATCACATCAACCTCAAAATAGTTATTTAAATATTTCATCAATAATGTCGGCGGTTGATTTAACTGGAGCAGAGGCAATTCATCCTGGGTATGGTTTTTTATCTGAAAATGCAAAATTTTCTGAAATTGTGAATAAACATGGAATTAAATTTATTGGTCCAAGTGCTAGTATAATCTCAAAAATGGGAGATAAAATTGAAGCAAAAAGAATCGCAAAAAAATATGGTTTACCAACAATTGAGGGTTCTGAAGGAGGAGTAAAATCAATTTCTGAAGCAAAATCAATCTGTAAAGAAATAGGATATCCTGTTTTAATTAAAGCAGCGGGTGGCGGAGGAGGAAAAGGAATGAAGGTAGTTGATAAAGAAAATGAATTAGAAAATTTATTTTTTACTGCAAAATCAGAGGCAAAAAAATTTTTTGGTAATGATGAACTATACATAGAAAAATATTTTAAAAACCCTAGACATATCGAGGTTCAAATTATGTCTGGAAAAAATAAAACAGTTCATCTTGGAGAAAGAGACTGTTCAGTTCAAAGAAGGCATCAAAAATTAATTGAGGAGACTCCAAGTCCTGTTTTAACAGACAAACAAAGGAATGAACTTTTAGAAAAAACGGTAAAAATGGTCGAACAAATTGACTATGAAGGCGCTGGCACAGTTGAGTTTATTTTCGAGAATGGAAAATTTTATTTTTTAGAAATGAATACTAGAGTTCAAGTAGAACATCCTGTTACTGAGGTTCAAACTGGTATTGATATAGTGAAAGAGCAATTATGGATTGCATTTACTGGGGATACCGCTTTGAAGCAAAATGATATTAATCCGAGAGGCCATACAATCGAGTGTAGAATTAACGCTGAAAATCCTGCCTTAGATTTTCAGCCTAGTCCAGGAAAAATTAGTGTTTGCCATCAACCATCCGGTTTTAGAACAAGAGTAGATGGATCTATATTTCAAGGTTGTAAAATTACTCCTTATTATGACAGTTTAATTGCGAAGGTTATTTGTAAGGGAAGAAATAGAACTGAAGCTATTCAAAGAACATTAAGATCACTCGATGAGTTTGTATTAGAAGGTATAACTACAACAATTGATTTACATAAAAAAATTTTAAATCATAAGAAATTTATCAGTTCTGATTTTGATACAAATTGGCTTGGAAAAGAGAAATTTTATTAAGCATTACTACAATTTAATAATTGTAAATCGTAAATTGCATGATCAAATGGAGTCAAACTTGGATCTGAAGCAAATGTCCAACCATTAAATATAAAAACTTTTTCATTATCATTTTTGGTCAAATCCTTTACTTGCATATAAGCAACACTATCTATTAAATTATTAACTTTAACCTTTCCACATTTTAATATTTTAATTTCTAATGGACCAAATTTTTTACTTTCATTTAAATTTACCACAAGTTTAGATGATTTAGCGGTAATTTTATCAAGTCCTATAAGAATCGCTTGAGATGATTTTGGATTAATAACATTTTTTTTTTCTTTTAAATTCTGTTTTAAATTTATATTTTCATTTTCATCATCTAATTCTTCGAAACTTGGTTTAATTTCATCAATATTTATTAAAGGGGTTGTAGATATTCTATCCTCGGCATAAGAAAAATTTAAAAAAAAAAAAATAAATAGCAAAAATGAAAAAATTTTATTTCCAAGAGTCATATTTTTTCTTTATATCATTTTTTGTTATTTTTACTGGTTTAAAACTATTTTTAGATCCAGTTTGATTTGGCAAGTGTTTTTTTTGCCATGTATATTTTTTTAATTTATTATCTGGGATTTTATCAATTGTATGGTGTATCCATAAATACCAGTCAGCGGTGATTTTAGTTGCCTCAATATTTTTTGAATATACAACCCAACGCTCATTAGTTTTACTTTGATAATATTTATTTCCGTATTCGTCCGATCCTACGTACTTTCCAAAAAAAAGAGTTTTAAGGAAAGTCCCAAAAGTTTGATTGTTCCACCAAGTAAAAATTATTTTGTAATTCATATTAAAATTTTAAATCCACACAATTGTTAATTGTATTATTAAGTAATAGAAAGTTTATACAATTAATATATATTTAAATAAAGAGATTCCATTAATATTATGAAAAAATACATTGTTGAAACTTACTATACTTGCACATTTAAAACTGTGCACAATTTGAGTAATCTAGATGATGTAGAGCTTTCAAAAATAGATCAAAGAACTGATGGTGAGGTTGAAGTTATCAGTGTCAAACTCAATAATAGAAAAACAAAAAAAATAGGCAATAAAAAAGACGAAAAATTAAAAGATTCTAAACTTGATAAAGCTTTACCTAACACTATCACTAATAAGTTACAAAATGTAAATAATGAACACAAAGATAATTCTGTAAGTCTTAAAGTAAAAAATAATTCAAGATTCAAAATGCCTGATAGAAGAAAAGGATACATACAAAAAGCACAAATTGGTGATCATAAAGTTTATCTTCATACCGGAGAATATGACGATGGAAAAATAGGAGAAATATTTATAGATACAAATAAAGAGGGCGAACTTGTTAAAGCAATGATGAATAATTTTGCTATAGCTATTTCCTTAGGATTGCAATATGGGGTTCCGCTTGAAGAATACGTTGACGCATTTATTGATACAAAATTTGAACCATCAGGAAATGTAATCGGTAATGACAGAATATTAAGTGCATCATCTATTCTTGATTATGTTTTTAGAGAACTTGCAATATCTTATTTAGGTAAAGAAGAATTAGCTCACACACCATCTATAATAAGTACTAAAAATTTAGATATTGAGAAAGAAGACGATAAATTTCTTAAGATTGTAAAAAATATAACTTCTAAAGGATTTGTAAGAAGTAATTATGAGGAAAAATTGGTTGATCTTACAGATATAAGAATTAATCTTAAAAGTAAGAATTAGTTTTTCTTAATATTCTTTTTTATACTTAACTCTTTTAGTTTTTCATCATCAACATCGGAGGGGGCTTTCATCAATAGATCTTGAGCATTTTGATTCATTGGAAAAAGAGTAATCTCTCTAATATTTTCTTTTCCAGCTAATAACATTACTATTCTATCGATACCTGGAGCTATTCCACCATGAGGAGGCGCTCCATAACTGAATGCGTTAATCATTCCACTAAATTTTTCATTTACCTCTTTTTCACTGTATCCAGCTACAGAGAATAGTTTGTACATTAGTTCGGGAATATAGTTTCTAATTGCACCAGAGGAAAGTTCTATACCATTACAAACAATATCATATTGATAGGCTTTAATATCTAATGGTTTCTCAAAATTTAATTTCTTAATATCGCCTTGAGGCATTGAAAATGGATTGTGACTGAATATAATTTTTTTTGAATTTTCATCAAACTCATACATTGGATAATCAATAATCCAACAAAAAGCAAATTGATCTTTGTCAATAATATCTAAATCTTGCGCAATTTTGTTTCTAGCTAAAGATAAAATTTTTTCAATTTCTTTCCTATTTCCACACGCAAGAAAAATACTATCACCTATTTCGGCATTACATTTTTGCATTATCTCTTTTATGGAATCTTCGCTA
>QBYC01000015.1 GCA_003283025.1 Pelagibacteraceae bacterium AG-325-C03 | reverse complement strand
TGGAGACTTTGTAGAGGTACCATTTGGTAAAAAAAAAGAAATTGGGGTTATTTGGCCTGGTAAAATTGTAGATTTAAAAAATATTAAAATTAAAAATATTAATAAAAAAATTAATAACTATTCCATAGACCAAGAGTTAATAGATTTTATGAGTTGGTTTGCTACATACAATATGATGCCTTTAGGACTTGTTTTAAAAATGTCTATTGGGAACAGTCTTAGTCTTATTAAAAAAAATGATAAGGACTTTAAACAAACTCAAAAAAAAGTAAAAAAATTTTACTTAAACGAGGAGCAGAAAAAAGCATTAAGATTTTTGAATTTAAAAAATGATAAATTTGATGTATCCGTTTTACAAGGTACAACTGGCTCGGGTAAAACTCTCGTATACTTCGAGAGAATTAAAAAGATTATTAAAAACAACAAACAAGTATTAGTTTTACTTCCAGAGATTTTTTTAACTAATGAATTTAAGTCAAGGTTTGCAGATTTTTTTGGTTTTGAACCTGCTTTATGGCATTCAAAAATAACTCCAAAAAATAAACGAATAATTTGGAACGGTATCATTAGCAATAAAATTAAATTGGTTGTTGGAGCTAGATCCTCATTATTACTACCTTTTAAAAATCTTGGAATTATAATTGTTGATGAGGAACATGATACATCTTACAAACAAGATGAGGGAGTAATTTATCATGCAAGAGATATGGCAATCTCAAGAGCATCTTTTGAAAAAATACCTATACACCTAATTACTTCAATACCTTCAATAGAAACTTTTAATAATATAAAAAATAAAAAGTTTAGACATTTTAATATTTTAAAAAGATATAATGATTATCCTTTACCTAAAACAAAAATTATTAATTTAAATATTAAAAAAATTAAAAACTGTTTTATTTCAGAAGAAACTGTAGAATTAGTTAAAAGTTTCTTAAACAGAAATGAACAAGTGTTATTTTTTTTGAATAGAAGGGGTTATGCTCCCTATTTAATTTGTAGAAAATGTGGCTATAAACAAATCTGCTCAAATTGTTCTATGTATTTAACTTTTCATAAAGCTAAAAATAAAGCTATCTGTCATCATTGTTCACTCGAAAAAGAAATTTCTAGAAGCTGTAAAGAAAATGAAATTTGTGACTTTGTGATGTACGGTCCTGGTGTAGAAAAAATATTTGAGGAAGTAACCAAAATTTTTCCTGACAATAAAGTCGAAATTTTTTCTAGTGATTATATGAAAAATATAAATCAAACAAAATCTTTATTTAATAGAATTTCAACTAATAAAGTTGATATTTTAATTGGAACTCAAATGATTTCTAAAGGATTTAATTTTTCAAAATTAAATTGTATAGTAGTTATCGATGCAGATTTTTCTGGTAGAGGATATGACTTACGAGCCACCGAAAAGAATATTCAATTGTACCATCAATTAAGTGGAAGAGCCGGAAGATTTAGTACAGAGTCATTAATTATTTATCAAACTTTGTCACCCAAGAATGACACACTAAATGAACTAATAAAAAATAATTCAGAAGAATTTTTAAAAAAAGAACTTAAATTAAGAGAGAAAAATTCCCTACCTCCATTTTCAAGATTAATTGCTATTATTATTTCTGCAAATTCACATTCTTTAAGCCTGGATGGAGCAAGAGATATAAAAAAACATTTAAAAAAAATTAATGAAATCGAGGTTTTGGGACCAGTTGATTCACCATTATTAAAGATAAAAAAAAAATTTAGATCTAGGTTATTGATAAGGTACAGCGGTAAAAGTCTTATACAAAGAAAAATTAGAAAACTTCTAAATGTATTGAAAATATCTAATAAAATTAAACTCACAGTTGATGTTGATCCAGTCAATTTTGGATAATCAACAAATTGCTAACTTGATCAACATATTCTCTTATGCTACGACACGATCATAATTCCATTAAAATTATAACAACAAAAAATGAGCGCAAATAAATCTTTTTCAACGCAAACTTCAGAAAGATATTCGCGTGCCCTGTTCGAAGTGGCTCAAGAAGCAGAAGATTTAGAAAAAATAGAAACCGACATCAAAAGCTTTAAAACTCTTTTAGAAAATAGTTCAGATTTAAAAAACTTTTTTAATAATCCTGCTCAAAGTATTCAAAATCAAAATAGTGTTAACAATATATTATCTGAAAAATTTAGTTTCTCTAAAGATTTAAAAAACTTTTTTTCACTTTTGATACAAAAAAGAAGAATATTTTTCATATCAAAAATTATAGACAGTTTTTTAAAATTATGTTCAAAAAAAAGAGGTGAAGTAAAAGCGTCCTTAATTTCATCAAAAGAATTATCTAAATCAGAATTAGAGCACATAAGTAACGATTTATCCTCTTTAATGAGGGTAACCATAAAATTTGACTATAAAATCGATAAAGAGTTAATAGGAGGATTAAAATTACAACTTGGAAGTTTTATGATTGATACGTCTATTAAAAATAAATTAAAAAAATTCAAACACCAACTGATAGAAAATTAGTATGTCTATAAATCCATCAGAAGTAACAAAATTACTTAAAGATCAAATCAAAAATTTTGGAGAAAAAGCTGAAGTTTCTGAAATTGGAAAAGTTTTATCCGTTGGCGACGGCATTGCTCGTGTTTATGGACTAGACAACGTACAAGCAGGAGAGATGGTAGAATTTGATGATGGCTCACAGGGAATGGCATTAAATTTGGAAAATGATAATGTAGGAGTAGTTATTTTTGGAGATGATAAAAAAATTAAAGAGGGTGATACCGTAAAAAGAACTAATGCAATTGTAGATGTCTCTGTAGGTAAAGAGCTTTTAGGTAGAGTCGTAGATGGACTTGGCAATCCAATTGATGGAAAAGGATCAATTTCATCTAAAGAGAGAAAAAGAGTTGAAGTAAAAGCTCCAGGTATAATTCCTAGACAATCTGTAAGCGAGCCTATGCAGACAGGTTTAAAATCAATTGACTCTCTAATCCCTGTTGGAAGAGGACAAAGAGAATTAATAATAGGTGATAGGCAAACTGGTAAAACCGCAGTTGCGATAGATGCAATTATTAATCAAAAAAAAATTAATGAGACCTCAGACGAAAAGAAAAAATTATATTGTGTATATGTAGCAATAGGACAAAAACGTTCAACAGTTGCACAAATTACAAAAACTTTAGAAGAAGCTGGAGCATTAAAATATACAACGATAGTTGCTGCTACAGCATCTGATTCAGCTCCTCTGCAGTTTCTTGCTCCGTATACCGGTTGTACAATTGGTGAATACTACAGAGATAATGGTATGCATGCATTAATAGTGTATGATGATTTATCGAAACAAGCTGTAGCTTACAGACAAATGTCATTATTGCTTAGAAGACCTCCAGGAAGAGAGGCATATCCAGGAGACGTTTTCTATTTACACAGTAGATTGCTAGAAAGATCAGCTAAGTTAAGTGATGCCAATGGCGGAGGCTCTCTAACAGCCTTACCAATTATCGAAACGCAAGCTGGAGATGTGTCTGCTTATATCCCTACTAACGTAATATCAATCACAGACGGACAAATATTTTTAGAAACCGAACTTTTCAACCAAGGAATTCGGCCAGCAGTAAACGTGGGTCTATCGGTGTCACGTGTAGGGTCTGCAGCTCAGACTAAGGCTATGAAAAAAGTAGCTGGTTCCATAAAACTAGAACTTGCGCAATATAGGGAAATGGCTGCTTTTGCACAATTTGGATCAGACTTAGATGCTTCTACACAGCAATTGTTAAATCGAGGAGCTAAATTAACAGAACTTCTAAAACAAGATCAATACTCTCCAATGACAGTAGCAGAACAAGTAATATCGGTTTTTACTGGGGTAAAAGGTTACTTAGATGATGTAGATTTAGATAAAATTAAAAAATTTGAAAAAGATATAATTGAAAAAATTAAATCTGACAAACCAGAAATAATAGAGTCTATTCAAAATTCAGGAAAAATTGATGAAAATACTGAAAAATTATTAATGCAAGTTATTGAGGATTACAAAAAATAGAAATGCCAAGTTTAGATGATCTAAAAAAAAGAATTAAAAGTGTTAAATCAACGCAAAAAATTACTAAAGCTATGAAAATGGTGGCAGCCGCAAAATTAAGAAAAGCTCAAGAGAGAGCAGAAAAAGGTCGACCCTATAGTCAGAAAATGCAAAATATAATTTTGAATTTAACTAAATCTATTAACGATTTGCAAAATGCTCCAAAAATTTTAGTTGGAACTGGAGAAGATAAAAAATACTTATGTGTAGTTTTAACAGCAGACCGTGGGTTATGCGGCGGGTTTAATTCCAATATTTGCAAACTTGCAAAGAAAAATTTTAAAAAAATTCTTAGCGAAGGAAAAGATTTGAAAATAATTACTGTTGGTTCAAAAGGGCTTGATCAAATTAAAAGAGAATACGAAAAACATGTAATCAAAAAATTTAGCTTTAAAGAAAAAAAACAAATTAACTTCGAGGAAGCAAATATAGTTGGTAATGAAATAATATCTTTATTTAATCAAAATGAGTTTGACAAATGCATATTATTTTACAATAATTTTAAAAATGTTATTACTCAGATTCCTCAAGCTCAACAAATAATTCCAACAGAATTAAATAAAACAAATAATTTAAAAGAAAAAGTATTTTCATATGAATTCGAGCCAGATGAAGATGAAATTTTAGAAGATTTGTTACCAAAGAACATTTCAACGCAAATTTTTAAAGCTTTATTAGAAAACGCAGCAAGCGAACAAGGTTCAAGAATGACCGCTATGGATAATGCAACAAGAAATGCAGGAGATTTAGTCGACAAGCTTACAATTAATTATAATAGGAGCCGACAAGCATCTATTACTAAGGAGTTAATTGAAATTATATCTGGAGCAGAGAGTTTATAGATATGAGCAAAAATGGAAAAATAACCCAAATAATCGGAGCTGTTGTTGATGTAAATTTTCAGTCTGATCTACCAGAGATTTACACTGCACTTGAAGTAAATAATTCAGGAAATAAGTTAATTTTAGAAGTAGCTCAACATTTGGGCGAGAATGATGTACGAACTATAGCGATGGACGCTACAGAAGGTTTAAAACGGGGTGATGATGTGAAGAATACTGGCGCTCCAATAAGTGTACCCGTTGGCCCAGAAACTTTGGGAAGAATTATTAATGTTGTTGGAGAATCTATTGATGAAAAAGGTGAAGTAAAAACAAAAGAGAAATGGCCAATACACAGAGCAGCACCTAAGTTTACAGATCAAGCAACAGAAACAGAGCAGTTAGTAACTGGAATAAAAGTGATTGATCTTTTAGCTCCATACGCAAAGGGAGGGAAGATCGGTCTATTTGGCGGTGCAGGAGTAGGAAAAACAGTCACAATTATGGAATTAATAAATAACATTGCTAAAGCTCACGGAGGTTTTTCAGTTTTTGCAGGCGTAGGTGAAAGAACTAGAGAAGGAAATGATTTATATCATGAAATGATAGAATCAGGAGTAATTAAAACTAATGGCCGAGGTTCAAAGGCTGCACTTGTATATGGTCAAATGAATGAGCCACCAGGAGCTAGAGCTAGAGTTGCTTTAACAGGCTTAACTGTTGCGGAATATTTTAGAGATAAAGAAGGTCAAGATGTATTATTTTTCGTTGATAATATTTTTAGATTTACTCAGGCAGGTTCAGAAGTATCAGCTCTTTTAGGAAGAATTCCTTCAGCTGTAGGGTACCAACCAACTTTAGCAACTGATATGGGAAATCTTCAAGAAAGAATTACATCCACTGACAAAGGTTCAATAACATCAGTTCAAGCTATTTATGTGCCAGCGGATGACTTGACAGATCCTGCTCCCGCAACATCGTTTTCACACCTTGATGCAACAACAGTATTATCTAGGCAAATTGCAGAAATAGGAATATACCCTGCGGTAGACCCACTAGACTCTACGTCTCGAATTTTAGATCCAAGAGTTGTTGGTGAAGAACATTATAGAGTTGCAAGAGATGTACAAAGAATTTTACAAGCATACAAGTCGCTGCAAGATATTATTGCCATACTAGGAATGGATGAACTTTCAGAGGAGGATAAACTTACTGTTGCAAGAGCAAGAAAAATACAACGTTTCTTATCCCAACCTTTTTTTGTTGCTGAAGTGTTTACAGGCTCACCTGGAAAATTAGTTGATTTAGATGACACTATAAAAGGGTTTGATGCTATTTGTAAAGGAGAATACGATCATTTACCGGAAGCAGCATTTTATATGGTTGGTGGTATTGAAGAAGCTATAGACAAAGCAGAAAAGTTATCCAAAGATAGTAAGTAATGTCTGATAAATTCACAGTAGAAATTATCACACCAGACCAGTCAATCTTAAAATCTGAAGCGAGCGAGGTAACTATACCCTCATACGAAGGCCAAATGGGCATCCTTAGAGATCATATTCCTTTAATAACTTTTTTAAGACCAGGACTTATATTAATTAAAAACCAAGATGCGAATAAGTTTTATGTGGAGGAAGGAACGGTAGAGTTTTCAAATAACAATCTTTTAATTTTAACCTCGACAGCAAAAGATTTAGAAAATTTCGATAAGAGTTTGATAAATACTTTATTACAGCAAGCAAAGAAAAAATTTAAAGACAATAATTCTACAGATAAAGAAAAATATATCATTTCCTACCAAATCGATACACTAAAAGAAATTAGTCAATAACTTGGTTAATTTCTTTAAGAAGATTTAGATACAGTTCTTTTTTAAAATCTACGATTACTTCAGGCAATTGTTGAGGTTCTATCCATTTCCAATCTATAAACTCTGGATGCTGAGTATTTAAATTTATTTCATCATCTTCACCTAAGAATCTAGTTATAAACCACTTTTGTCTTTGACCTCTAAATTTACCTTTCCAAATAATCCCAATCAAATTATCAGGTAACTCATATCGATACATATTTTGTATCTCTTTTAAAATTTTTATATTTTTAATACTTGTTTCTTCAATTAATTCCCTTCTCATTGCAGTAATAAAGTCCTCTCCTTTGTCAACACCACCTTGAGGCATTTGCCACTTATCACAAGGATTGTCCTTTCTTTTAGCAACAAATACCTGATTACTTTTATTTAAAACAATTATCCCTACACCAGTTCGCATTGGTAGTTGATGGATAGCCATAATCTAAGAATTGAAAAGTTTAATTGCGTAATTAAGCTGATTATCTTTTTCAGAGTTAATTTCAAAATCACTACCAACTTCTTCAACTAAAATATCAGGTATTACGCCAACCTCTGAAATAGATTTTCCAGATGGTAAATAATATTTAGAAATTGTTAATCTCATGCCTCCTCCATTCCTTAAAGGTATTATTGACTGAACTGAACCTTTTCCGTATGAATTCTCACCGAGAATTATTGCCCTTTTGTGGTCTTTTAAAGCTCCAGCAAAAATCTCTGATGCAGATGCAGAGCCATTATTAATTAAAACGACAATTGGTTTACCTTTAATTTCATCTCCCTTTCTTGCAAAAAATTTTCTAGTTTCAGAAATCTTACGTCCTTTAGTCGATACAATTTCTCCGTCATCTAAGAAAAAGTCAGTTATGTTTATAGCTTGGGCCAATAAACCACCAGGATTATTTCTAAGATCTATTACATAGCCTTTAATTTTTAAGTTTTTTTCCAATTTTTTTATAGATTTCAAAAATTGATTATCACTATTTTCATTAAATGATTTTAATCTAATGTAGCCAATATTTTTCTCTTCACTAATTATTTTAGAATTTACTGATTGTACCTCAATTATTTTTCTTGTAATTTTAAACTTTAGTGGTTTTTTTACATTTTTTCTTCTAACTGTAAGATCTATTGAAGTACCAACAGGTCCTCTCATCAATTTAACTGCTTCCATTAAAGATTTACCCTGCACTTGTTCATTACCAATTTTAACTATGTAGTCTCCAGGTTTAATGCCAGCTTTTTCTGCAGGCGTGTCGTCTATTGGTGAGATTACTTTAACTACTCCAGCTTCCATTCCAATTTCGATACCCAACCCTCCAAATTCTCCACTAGTATCTGTTTGCATTTCATTAAATAGTTCAGGACTCATATACGCAGAGTAAGGATCTAGAGATTGTAAAACTCCGTTAATTGCCGAATCCATTATTTCAGCTTGATTGACGTCATCAACATAATCTTTTTTTATATTTTCTAAAACCTCTCCAAAAAGGTCAATTTTTTCATAAAGATCGTTTTTTGAAAAAACAGAGGTGCTTTTAAGAGAAAATATTAATACTATTAGAAAAACAATTTTTTTCATATCATTGCTTTCTGTTTTGGAATTTCTTCTGACCACATCTGTTCTAAATCGTAAAACTCTCTTTTTTCTGGGTGAAATAAATGAACAATTATATCTTGCGCGTCAACCAATTTCCAATCTGTACTATCTTTTCCTTCAATTCGACATTCTTCCATCCCAAGCTTTTTTAATTCACTTACAAGAATTTCAGACAAAGATTGTAGATGCCTAGAAGAGGTTCCAGAGGCAACAACCATATAGTCTGCGATATAAGATTTATTTTTTAAATTTATAGAGGTAATACTATGAGCTTTGTTATTATCAAGAATTTTTTCAATATTTTTTTTTATTTCTTCTACTTCCATTAATAGTTTAATCGAGCTTTTTTTCTTAATTTTGATGATGAAATTATTATAGGTCTATTTTTGATAAAAGTAATTTTATTTTTATAGTATTTAGCCACAGTTGATTTAATACCTTTTCTATCATATCCCTTTCTAGAAAAAACAATTAATTTCGTTAATTTTACTATTTTTTTCCAGTTTTTCCACTTATGAAAATTAATTAAATTATCGGAACCAATAATAAAGTAGATATTTTTAAGTTTTTTTCTACTAAACAAATACTTTATTATATTTATGCTTCTTGAAGAATTTACTCTTTTATCTAAGTGGATAACTTGAATTTTTTTGACACCTTTAGTTATTTCTTTGGCTTTTTTTAATCTTTGAGAAAGAGAATAGTAAGGGTTATTTTTAAAAGGATTTTTTTTTGTCACAATCCATAAAACCTTATTAAGCTTGAGTTTTTTTATTGCAATTTTTGTTATTGCAAGATGTCCTTTATGGGCAGGATCAAAAGTACCTCCTACTAATCCAATGATTTTATTCGAGGCTTTTATCATCAGTTATGGTCTAATAATTCCATTCCCAGAAACTAGATATTTATAAGATGTTAATTGATTTATCCCTACAGGTCCTCTAGGTGGAAGTTTGTTAGTAGAGATTCCAATTTCTCCTCCAAAGCCAAATTCTCCTCCATCTGCAAATTGAGTCGATACATTATGCATTGCAATTGAACTGTTCACACCATTTAAAAAAATCTGAGCATTTTTTTTATTATTGGTAATAATACTGTCTGTATGCATTGTTCCATATTTTAAAATATGATTGACACCTTCTTTGACGTTTTTTACAGTTTTAATTGATATTATTGAGTCCAAATATTCTGTTCTCCAATCTTTTTCTTTTGCAAACTTTAGTTTTCCATTAAATAATTTATTAATTTTATTATCTACTCTTACTTCACATCCTGAATTAATAAGAGACTTAATTATTTCTTTGGCGTGAGAGTTAATAGCCTTTTCGTCAATCAATAATGTTTCAACTGCACCACAAATACTAGTTCTTCTCATTTTGGCATTAATAATTATTTTTTTTGCCGTACTGAGATTAGCTGTTTTATCAACAAATATGTGACATAGGCCTTCAAGGTGACCTATAACATGAACGTTTGAAAACTTTTGAACTTTAGCCACTAATCCTTTTCCGCCTCTTGGTACTATAACATCAATGTACGCACTCATTTTTGATAATAAATTATCTACAACTTTTCTATTTTTATTTTCAATAAATTGCATACAATTTTTGTTAATATTATTTTTTTTCAGAGCATCTCTAAAAAGATTAGCCAAAGTTTTATTTGAATTAAATGCTTCCGATCCTCCTCGTAAAATTGAGCAATTTCCTGATTTAAGGCACAAGGCTGCAACATCTGCGGTTACATTTGGTCTACTTTCATAAATAACCCCAATTACCCCAATCGGCGTTGATATTTTTTTAATTTTTAACTTATTTGGTCTTTGCCATTGTTCAATGACTCTACCGTTTGGATCTTTGAATTTTATGATTTCATTTATTGAATATCTTATTCCGTCAATTCGTTTATCATTAAGAATTAATCTATCTACAAGATGTTTTCTTTTAACATTTTTAACATCTGTTTGATTTGCTTGAATAATCTTTTTTTTATTATTAAGTAAAGATTTATTATAATCTTCTAAAACCTTTTTAATTTTAGAATGATTAACAAATTTTAAATCCGCAAAAGCTTTTTTAGCTTTTTTTCCAATTTCTTTTAAATAGCTCATTTATAATAATACCATATCATCTTTATGAATAATTTCAGTTTTACTCAGGTACCCAAGAATTTTTTCTATTTCTTTGCTTTGCTTCCCTTTTATTTTGTCTATTTCTTCTGAACTGAAAGAAGATAATCCACGAGCTAATTGCTTATTATTTTGGTCCAAAATTAATACATTCTCTCCTTTTTCAAAAGATCCATTAATTTTATTTACCCCTGCTGCAAGTAAACTCTTACCATTTAACAAAGCCTTAGTAGCCCCACCATCAATTTTTATTGTTCCATTAGCATTCAAAGATCCAATAATCCATTTCTTTTTAGCATCTAAGCTTGAAATTTTAGGTAAGAAATGAGTAAATTTTTTCTTTTTAAGCATATTTGAAATTGGATTATCTTTTTTACCATTCGCTATAAACATATGACTACCAGAATTCATACAAATTTTTGCAGCATCCAATTTTGTTGAAATTCCACCTGATCCATAACTATTTTTTTTATTCTCAATAAGCGAGGTTATTTTTTCATCAATCACTTTGACAATTTTTACAATTTTTTTTTGTTTCGACTTATCGTATAAACCATCTACATCTGAAAATATTACAAGCTCATCAGCGCCAATAATTTGAGCCACTCTTGCAGCAAGTCTATCATTATCTCCGTACTTGATTTCAGTTGTAGCTGTAGAATCGTTTTCATTTACAATAGGAATTGCTTTTAATTTAAACAAATTATCAAAAGTCCTCCTCACATTTATTGCCCGTCTCCTTTGTTCGGTGTCATCTGGACTGATAAGAATTTGTCCTATTTTAATCTTATATTTTTCAAATAATTTTTGAAATTCACTAGCTAAATGTATTTGTCCTACTGATGCTATAGCTTGTGACATCTCAAGCTTAATTTTCTTCTTTTTTATTTTAAGATATTTTTGTCCAAGAGCAATAGCACCTGACGAAACAATTACAAAACTTTTGTCCTTTCCGTATTTCTTCATGTCTTTAATTAATGAAGTTACCCATTTTTTTTTAAAAACACCTTTGCTATCAACAACTGTTGATGAGCCTAGTTTTAAAACGATCTTTTTTGAATTCTCAATCAGCATTTTTAATTAATAGTTTTTTAATTTTTTGAATATCTTTATTTGAATACAATGAAATAACTTCATATTTAGCTTTTACTTTTTTTTTAAATTCTTTCAATTTTTCAGTAATTTCTGTTTCCTCAAGCAAATCTGATTTATTAAAAAAAATAATTTCTTTTTTATTACATAAATTTTTATCATAATTTGACATCTCAAACTTTACATTTTTATAAACATTAAATAAATCATCTTCTGAAATGTCTATTAAATGCAGTAAAATTTTACATCTCTCAATATGTCTTAAAAATTTATCACCTAAGCCAACACCTCTATGTGCGCCTTCGACTAAACCAGGTATATCTGCCAAAGTCACTTCTTTACCGTCATAGTAAGTAACACCTAAATTCGGATTAATCGTTGTAAAAGGGTAATTCGCTACTTTAGGTTTAGCTCTTGTTACTGCAGCTAATAAACTAGATTTGCCTGCGTTAGGCTTGCCTATTATTCCAACATCAGCGATTACTTTTAATTGTAGCCAAATCCAAAACTCTTCACCAATTTTTCCGTTTGTTTTTTTCTTTGGTGCTCTATTCGTTGAGCTTTTAAATCTAACATTACCTAAACCGCCTTTACCACCGGAAGCAATCAGATACTTTTCTTTATTTTTTGTAAAATCATAAATTAAAGAATTGTTATCTTCCTCATAGATTTGAGTTCCCACTGGAACTTTTAAGATTAAATCTTTACCGTTGGCACCTGTTTTATTTCTTTTACTTCCAGATTTACCGTGTTGCGCTTTGAAATGCTGAGCATATCTAAAATCAATTAAAGTATTTAAATTTCTGTCACACTCCACAATTATCGATCCACCATCGCCACCATCTCCACCGTCAGGACCCCCGTATTCTATAAACTTTTCTCTTCTGAAACTAGCCGAACCTGAGCCACCATTGCCAGCTTTAATGTATATTTTTGCTTGATCTAAAAATTTCATTATCGGTATAATATAAATAACGTAATTTATTTATAAATTTAATTAGGGATAACAGAAACAAATGTTCTGTTTAATTTAGATTTCTTGAATTTTACTTTTCCTTTAACTAAGGAAAATATGGAATGATCCTTACCCATACCGACATTATCACCTGGATGTATTTTTGTACCTCTTTGTCTGACTATTATATTTCCAGGTATTACTATTTGGTCACCATATTTTTTAACTCCAAGACGTCTGCCTTTACTATCTCGGCCGTTTTTTGATGATCCACCTGCTTTTTTTGTTGCCATTTTTTAACCTAATTTAAAGATTTCTTTTTTTTAACGTTTCCTTTTTAGCCTCAGTTTTTACTGAAGGTTTTTTTTTAGTCTTAATCGTTGTTCCAGCACCAGCAACCAATTTTCCATCTTTTGAATAAATTTTAGTTATTTGAATCTTTGAATGACGCTGTCTATGTCCATTTTTCTTTCTTGAATGTTTTCGTCTTCTTTTGTGAAAAATTAAAATAGTTCTGTCTTTTACATTATCAAGTAGCTTAGCTTCAACAGTTGCACCGCTTATGCTTGGGTTGCCGATTTCCGTCTTTTTATCGTCATTTAAAAGCAAAACATTTTTAAACTTAATAGTATCGCCTACTTTTGCGTTCACTTTCTCGATTTCTAAAATTTTACTTGCAGATACTTTGTATTGTTTTCCGCCAGTTTCAATAATTGCAAATGACATAAATTATCCTTTATAAGTTTCAGGGCAATATAGCTCTCAATAACATCAAGTCAAGATCATTGAGCTCAAAAATTGTCTTTAAGATCACGTAATCTGATAAATATTTCTAGATCTGAGGCTTTTTTTAAATTTAATGTATTTCTAACATCTTGATCGTCGTATCTTAGAAATATATTAGTTTCAATTTCATCTTTGATTGTTGATGGAATTGTGGGTTTTTTTTTTATAATCATTTTATCAATAATTTTTTCTCTATCTTTTAAATTATTGTTATTTGGATTAAATTTTAAACAAAACGCTAAATTATTCTTAGTATATTCATGACCACAGTAAATCTTCGTTTCAATTGGAAGGCTTTTAAACTTTTTTAAAGAGTCAAACATTTGTTTGTGCGTCCCCTCAAATAGCCTGCCGCAACCTAAAGAAAATAAAGTATCACCTGTAAACAATATTTTTTCCTTTTTTAGATGAAATGCAATATGACCTGAAGTATGACCAGGAACAAATAAAGTCTTAAAATTTAAATCTCCAATTTTGAATTCTTGATCCTTTTTAAGAAGAATATCTATTTCCGGAATTCGTTCTTTATCTTTCTCAAAACCTAATACTTTTGACCTATATTTTTTTTTAAGTTCTTTATTACCACCTACATGATCAAAATGATGGTGAGTATTAAGTATAAAATCTAATTTTTTATATTTTTGATTAATAATATTCTCGCAAGGACCATATTCTGATGGATCAATAATTGCTACAATACCTGAGTTATTATCTTTAATTAAGTAACTATAATTATCATTTAGACAGGGAATAATATCTAACTTCATTTTATCCTATTAAAAAAATTCCTAGTTTTGAAAAAAAATTTTTCAATTCTAAGTTATTTTTCATTATCAAAGAAATATTATTTTCATTAACACCAATAACTTTTTTAATATTTATATTATTGTCAACACAATAATTATAAAGATCTTTTATTGTGCACATGTGCAAGTTAGGAGTATTATACCAAGAGTATGGTAAAGTTTTTGTTATTGGCATTCTACCAAAAAGCAATAGACTTGTTCTTACCTTCCAATAACCAAAGTTTGGTATTGAAACAATTACAGATTTTCCAATACGTAATAATTCATTTAAAACTTTATCAGGTTTATAAAATGCTTGAAGAGTTTGACTAAGCACTACATAATCAAATGATTGTTTAGGAAATTGATAGAGTTCAGTTTCTGCATTTCCTTGTATCACTGTTAAACCTTTATTAAAACATTCTTGCACATTATTTTGATCGAGTTCTAATCCTCTTGTTTCAATATTTTTCTCTTTTAGAAGAAAGTTCATTAAAGCGCCATCACCACAACCAACATCAAGTACCCTTGAATTATTGGGCAAAAGGTCTGCAATTACTTTAAATTCTTTTTTCATTTTTTAAATTTATCATACATAGAGTCTATAAAAGCTTTCAATGTTTTTAAGAATTCAGTTTCATTCAATAAAAATGAGTCATGACCTTTATCTGTTTCTATTTCAGAATAAGATACATCCGCTCCAGAAGCATTTAAGGCAATTACTATATCTTTATTTTCTTTGGTCGTATAAAGCCAATCAGAAGAAAATGAAATCACCAAAAATTTAGTTGACTGATTTTTAAAAGCCTCAACTAATCCTCCTTTAAATTGTTTTGATAAATCAAAATAGTCCATTGCTCTAGTTATGTATAAGATAGAATTAGCATCGAATCTTTCCACGAAAGAACTACCTTGATGTCTAAGATAACTTTCAACTTGAAAATCTGCATCAAAACTAAATTCATAATCCGCTTTTTCTTGAAGTTTTCTTCCAAATTTTTCCTGCATACCTTGTTTTGATAAATAACTTATATGACCAACCATTCTTGCTACAGCAAGACCATTTTTAGGTTGTGTATTTTTTAAAAAATATTTTCCATTGTTCCAGATAGGGTCAGCCATTATTGCTTGACGTGCTAGTTCATTCAGAGCAATATTTTGAGCACTATGACTTGAACTACAGGCAATAGGAATTGCAGAAAAACTTTTATCTGGAAAAGTAGTACAAAATTGTAAGAGTTGCATTCCTCCCATAGACCCACCGGTCGCACATAAAAGTTTTTTTACACCAAGATGGTCAAGAAGAGACTCTTGGGCTCTTACAATATCTTTGATCGTTATTACAGGAAAATCTAATCCATAGGGCTGGTTAGTTTCTTTATTAATATCACTAGGCCCTAATGAACCCATACAACCGCCGATAACATTGGCACAAATTACAAAATATTTATTAGTATCAATAGCCTTTCCCGGCCCAACAGCTGTAACCCACCAACCATCTCTTTTAGTTACGGGGTTTATCTCAGCAACAAATTGATCACCTGTTAATGCATGGAACACTAAAATAGCGTTATTTTTATTTTCATTAAGTTTTCCATAAGTTTCATATGCTAGAGGAAAATTTGTTATAGTCTTACCACAGTCAAGTTTAAGTGGTTTAGAAACAATAATTTTATTTATATTCTTAATTTTTTTATTCATCCAAAAAAAAAGCCCAGCTAAACTGGGCATCACCCTTTTTAGCTAAATTTATTATGCGCTTGCAATATGGTTAAATCAGCGCGATATCTATTTACTAGATCATCACAAACTTGTCAATTTTATATAAGATAAAGACTTATATAAAAAACTCTTACAATTTGATATTACATTAATAAATGAAGTTACCTAAGCCAAATAATATACAAGCAGAAAAATATATAGCTGGAATGAGCTTATTTAAAAGCAAATTAGCTAGGATAAAATTATCAGCTAACGAGTCAGCACTTGGGCCAAGTCCAAAAGCAATAAAAGAATACATTAAAGTATCAAAAAGTTTTGCAAGGTACCCCGACTCTGACGGAACCTTTCTTAAAAATATCTTATCCAAAAAATTTAACATCGATAAAAATAGAATTATTTTAGGCGCAGGATCTGACCAAATTTTTGAGTTAATATGCAAATCTTATCTAAAAAAAGGTGACGAAGTAATTGTACCTAAGTATAGTTTTATCATCTATAGAATTTACAGTAAGATAAATGGAGCAAAAGTTATTTTTTCTAAAGAAAATAACTTTACAGTCCGGGTTGATGATATTTTAAAAAAAGTAACAACAAAGACAAAAGTTGTTTTTTTGGCTAATCCGAATAATCCAACTGGGACTTATGTTGGTAAAAAAGATTTAATATTTTTACGAAAGAAATTAAGAAGTAATATTTTATTAGTAGTTGATGATGCTTATTATGAATATGTAAAACAAAAAGACTATTCTTCTGCTTTGAAATTATTTTCAAACTATAAAAATGTAGTTATTACACGAACATTTTCTAAAATTTATGGTTTAGCTGGATTGCGTGTAGGATGGGGATACGGATCAAAAGACATTATTGATGTAATGAATAGAATTAAACCACCCTTTAATGTTAACAAAGCAGCTTTATTTTCTGCATCAGCTGCAGTTAAAGATAGTAATTGGTTAAACAGAGAAATTAAGCATGTTAATAATTGGAATAAAAAAATGTTTAATGAATTTAAAAAAATGAAAATTGCAACAAATAAAAGCTATAGTAATTTTTTGTTAGTTAATTTTAACAAAGTAAAAATTAATTCATCAAACGTTTTTAAATTGTTAGCTAAAGTTGGTATTTTAGTCCGTAAAATGGATGTTTATGGTATTAAAAATTCACTAAGAATCACAATTGGCAAAAGTGAGGAAAATAGAAAATTAATTTCCAAAATGAAAAAAATATTAAATGTTTAATAAGATTAGTGTAATTGGCTGTGGTTTAATTGGATCTTCTATCTTGAGAGCTGTAGAAGAAAAAAATTTAGCATCTAAAATAAGTGCTTACGATAAATCGTCAAAAGTAACAGATTATTTAAAAAAAAATTTTTCTGGTGAAATTTGCAACAATATCTCAGATGTAGTTAAGGACTCAGATTTAGTAATAATTGCTTCTCCTTTGAGTAGCTACAAAGAAATACTTCTTTCCATTCAATCTAACTTGAAAGAAAATGTAATTTTAACCGACACAGGTTCCGCAAAAAAAGAAGTTAACAAAATTATCAGCAACTTAAGCCTTAAAAATGTTAATTGGATTGCTTCACATCCTATAGCAGGAACTGAATACAGCGGTCCCGAGTCAGGTTTTGCAAGTCTTTTCAAAAATAGATGGTGCATAATATCTGCAGATAAAAAGGTGTCCCGAGATAAGATAAAATCCTTAGAAAATTTTTGGTCTAAGCTTGAAAGCAAGACAAAATTTATGACATTTGAAGACCATGATTATGTTTTATCATTAACTAGTCATTTACCGCACGTTGTGGCTTACAGTATTGTAAAAACTGCTATAAACAATGATGATAAATTTAAAGACGATGTAATTCAGTACAGCGCTGGTGGATTAAGAGATTTTACAAGAATAGCAGCATCGGACCCCTTAATGTGGAAAGATATATTCATTGATAATAGTGAAAACATTTTAAAAGTTTTAAACAATTATTTAAATAATCTTAATGAGTTAAAAAACGCCATAAAGGATAAAGATAGTAAAAAACTTTTAGAGATTTTTTCATCAACTAAAAAAGTAAGAAAAGAAATTATCGAAGCGGGACAAGATACTGACAAACCTGGTTTTGGAAGAAAATAATTAAGAGAACCTTTTTATTTCAGTATAGATTTGATTTTCTATATCTCTAGTAAATTCTTTACTATCTTTACCCGAAATAATTGGCTCTAAAAATGAAATATGAATATCACCTGGATATTTCATAAAACTATTTTTCGGCCAGACTCTACCAGAATTTAATGCTACAGGAATACAAGGTAAATCTAAAGCTTTATAAATTCTACCAACTCCTTTTTTAAAGGGAGGTTGTTCATAAAGTTTTACTCTTGTACCTTGTGGAAATATTAAGAGTGGTCTATTACTTTTTTCAATTCTTTCTTTTATTTTATCAAAAAAGTTCAAATTTTCTTTTGTTGTTGTCTCTCTAACAATTGCTATAGAACCTATTTTTCTCAAATACCAACCAAACAACGGAATATTAAGTAGCTCTTTTTTTAAAATAAATATTGGACCATCTAAGGGTATCTGAAGGGCAAAAGTTTCAAACATAGACTGATGTGCAGAAGCAACAAAATAATTATCTACTTTTTTAAGATTTTCTGTTCCATGAAAGATTACTTTTGTACTTAAGATTACTCTTAAAATCAGTACTATATATTTTGCAGATAACCTACCAAAAAATATTGTGAATTTACTCGGTAAAACTAATGTTGGTATAGCTAAAATAAAAATCGTTATGAGACCAAAGTATAAAAAAATATTAAAGATTAATGATCTAATTAACTGCATTAAGAATTAATTAATTTTAGCAAATTTTGCTTCTTTCTTATATATCTAAGCTTATTTTTATTGATTAAAATTTCAGCAATTAGCGGCCTTGTATTATAATTTGAGGACAATGAAGAACCGTACGCACCAACATTAGTTATAGCCACAAACTCATTTTCATTTATTTTAGGATAGTTTTTATAAACTCCGAATTTGCAAGTGGTTTCACATATTGGTCCAACGAATTCTATTTTACCTCTCATTCTCGATGATTTTTTAGAAATAGGAATAATTTTATGAAAAGCTTCATACAAAGCAGGGCGCATAAAATCATTCATACCAGCATCTAGTATAATAAAGTTTTTATTAGCACCTTTTTTAATAAATTGTATTTTACTTATTAGAAGACCAGTATTACCAATAATAGATCTTCCAGGTTCAAAGATTATTTTACAATTTAACTTTTTAGAAAAATTATGTACCAGTCGAGAATATTTGTTTAGATTAATAGGTTTTTCTTTATCAGTATAATTAATACCGAAACCACCACCTAAATCGACATATTTCAAATTCAGTTTTAATTCTTTTATTAATTTACTCATTACATTTAGAGTTTTTCTAAAAGGTGTATCGTTCAATATTTGACTACCGATATGCACACTTAAAGCTTCTAATTTTACGTTTTTAAAAGTTTTTACTGTTTTTAGAAAAACCTTAAAATTTTTAATCGATAAGCCGAATTTATTTTCAGCTTTACCAGTTGATATATTTTTATGTGTTTTGGCATCAACATTTGGATTTAATCTAAATCCTATTGAAACTTTCTTTCTTAATTTTTTTGATAAATTATTTACTAATTTGGCTTCGCTTTCGGACTCACAATTGATTAATAATATTTTTTTGTTAATTGCAATTTTAAGTTCCTCTTCAGTTTTACCCACTCCAGAAAAAACAATTTTATTAGGTCTAATACCTGCTTTTATGACTTTTAATAATTCACCTCCTGAAACTACATCGGCTCCAGCACCTAATTTACCAAGAACTCTTAGTATATTTAGATTACTATTAGATTTCGTTGCAAAGCAAATTAAAGGATCAGTTTTTTTAAATGTGTTGGCAAACTTTAAAAAATTGAAAGCAATTTGACTCTCTGAATAAATATAAAAAGGTGTTTTATTTTTTTTTAAAATATTCTTAATTGACAGTTTTTCAACAAATAAATTATTTCCTACATATCTTAGATTTTGCATAAGATTATGAAATTATATTGACCTGATCTATTTGACCTTGGTATTTAGGTTCAGATTTTTTTCCGCAACTAGTTAAAATAAAAATCACCAGGAAAAAAGCAGTTATTAGTTTCATTAAATTTCCCTTTTATATTTTTTTATCATTGATTTAACATTAATTATAGATGTTCCTCCATGAGATATTTTTGAATTCATAGAATGTTTTATATCAAATACTTTAAAAACACTTTTATCTAAATCTTTATAAAATTTTTTGATTTCATCCAAATTTAATTCAGATAACATCTTTTCATTTTTTTCTGCATAATTCACAACTTTTGCTGAAATAGCGTAAGACTCTCTAAACGATAAATTTTTATTTTTAACAAGATAGTCTGCAAAATCAGTTGCTGTTGTATATCCTTGGTTAGCCATAAAAAGCATATTTGCTTTATTAGCATTTACAGAATTTATTAATTCTGCGCTCATAGTTAGAGTATCTTTCAAAGTATCATAGCCACCAAAAACTAACTCCTTGTCATCTTGCATATCTTTAAAATATGACATGGGAAGACCTTTCATTATTGTCAGCATTGCATTTAACTTTCCATAATTCATTCCAACTTTTCCTCTTATTAGTTCTGCAGGATCAGGATTCTTTTTTTGTGGCATAATTGATGATCCTGTAAGCATGCTATCTTTGAATGAAATTAAATTGAAAGCATCGGAATTATAAATAATAAAGTCTTCTGCCAATCTAGATAGGTGCATTGCACAAACAGCAGAAGCATATAAAAAATCAATTGCAAAATCTCTATCCGATACAGAGTCCATAGAGTTATCTGTAGGTTTTTTAAAACCAAGTTTTTTTGCAGTATAGGTTCTGTCTATTTTATAAGAAGTTCCTGAAAGTGCCGCTGATCCAAGCGGACACTCATTTAATAGCTCAAGATTATTTTCAAATCTTTTTTTATCTCTTTTTAACATCTCATAGTATGACAACAAATAATGTGCGAATGAAATAGGTTGTGCATTTTTTAAATGCGTTAATCCAGGCATAACCGTATCTGTATTTTTTTCAGCTTTTTTTATAAGATTTCTCATGACAACCGAAATATCTTTTATAATTTCGTTTGATGCTTTTTTAATCCACAATTTAAAATCAGTCACGACCTGATCATTTCTAGATCTACCGGTATGCAGAAACCCAGCTGATGGACCAATGATCTCAAATAATGCTTTTTCTATATTTAAGTGAATATCCTCGAACTTTTCTTTAAATTCAAAATTTCCCTTATCTATCTGAACTTTAATTTTTTTAAGTCCATTGATAATTTTGTTACCATCTTCACTTTGAATAATCTTTTGTTTCACTAGCATTTGCGTGTGTACAACAGATGAAGCGATATCCTGTTCATAAAGTCTTTTATCAATATGAATTGAAGACCCAATCTTTTGAAAAGATTGAGACGTTTTGTTTTTAAATCTATTAGACCAAATTGTTTTATTTTTCATTTTACTGTGTTATTTCTAATCTAAATTAATATGAAAATTAGTAAATCTTTTAAAATCTATATTCACATAATCCTTCTATATCTGATTAGCTACAATCTTTACGGGGCAGAAGATTTTTCAAAAAATATAGTAATCCACGAAAGACCGACTCAAATTAAAGAATTAAAATTCAAAGATTCAGATCTTAATGATGTCGATTTAACTAACAAAAAAGGCAACATCATGATCTTGAATTTCTGGGCAACCTGGTGTGCTCCTTGTAAAAGAGAGATGCCTTCGCTTGAAAAACTAACAAATCAATTTCCACAAGTTAAAGTTTACGCTATTAACATGGAACAACCTAATAAGCTAAAAGTTAGAGACTTTTTCAGAAGCATTGGTGTTGCTAGTTTGGATACTTACTATGATCCAAAGTTGAAATTAGTAAAGCAATTCAAAATGCGAGGACTTCCCACAAGTATTTTAATCGATAAAAATGGCAATGAGTTTGGCAGAGTTATCGGCGAAGTTGATTTTGTAAGTGATGATTTTATCAGCTTAATAAAAAAATATATTTAATTTTTAAAAAAATAAGCCATTAAAACCAAAACTATAATCGCAATAAACTGAAGTAGAACACGCAATTGCATTAATTTGTTTGAATATTTTTTACTAGTACTACCACCCTTAAATAAAGTATATATACCCATTATTAAAACTATGGCTACAGCACCTAATAAAGTAAAACCTATAAAATTAAAAAAAAATTCAGACATTTAATATTCTACTATCATGACCTATTCTTTAAATAC
>QBYC01000014.1 GCA_003283025.1 Pelagibacteraceae bacterium AG-325-C03 | reverse complement strand
AAGCAGTTCTTTTTTCTATTTTTGATAAAGTATCTGTCATAAAAAAAGCGGATAATATTATGTTACCCGCTTTTTAAAAATAATTTTACTAAAATTTAGCTAATTCAGCGTTGATTTTATCGACTGCTTCATCAACTGAAATTTCATCATCAATAAATTCTCTAGTGATTCTATTTAAGAATTGTGCATTAATGATTTTTGATGCTCTAGAAAGTTCGCCTTCTTTTACACCCCATCTGTTCGCAGTATCTAAACCTGCAACAATATTATTAATAACATCACCAGAATAGAGTTCTGTTAAAGGTTTCTTTCTATCAACACCAACTGGAAGTTTACTCCAAGCTTTTGTAAACGCAGCTGGATCATTAGCATTTCCTCTTCTTACAGGAAATTTACCTTCTGGTGCGATAGATAATGTAGCTGTGTAACCTTCATCCATTGAGTATTCGATGAATTTTTTAGCTTCATCAGTATCAGCATCAGCAGTAATGCCAAAGTATCTAACATCTGCCCAAGCAGCACCTGATTTATTATCTGGACCACTAAAATTTGTTATGAATCCAGTTTTTGATGCAAGTTCTGGTGATGTTGGATCGCTATTTATTGTTGGTGGAGCAGAATCTCTTAAACCTGCTAATTCATCCATAATAAATGGTGACCATATAATCATTGGTGTTTTACCAGCGAAGTAAAGTTCTCTTGATTGTTTCCAGAATAATTCTCCTGGAGGGCTAGCTTTAGCTAGTTCTTTATAAAATACTAAAGCATTTTTAAGTTCTTTACCTTGTTTCTTAGTTCCACCTTTTTTAACAAAGTTAACTCCATTAGCCAAAAGTACATGTTCTAGTACTTGGCTCATAAAGTTTTCATCTGTTTTAGTAGCGGCAACGAATCCAAATCTGTCTGCATTAGATAAAGCTTTTACAGCTTTAGAAATGTTTTCATAATTTGTTGGTGGTTGAAGATTAAATTCTTTAAATAAATCTTTTCTGTAAACAACCATCTGTGTCCAGCCATCAACCGGTACAGCAGCAATTTTTCCACCTTTTTTAGCCATGTTAAGTGCACCTGGAGCAAAAGTATCTTTGCCCAAAGACTTAACAACTGCGTTATTAGCACTTACATCCAATATTCCGGCTTCTGCCCATGGTAATACATACTGAAGTGTATGATAAATAACATCTGGTAGATCACCCGCAGCTGCTGCAGCTGTAGCTCTTTTTCCAAGATCTTTTTCTTCAACAGGAATTACTTCAACCGCAATGCCTGACTTAGCCTCAAAAGCTTTAGCCATCTCTTTTTGCTTTTCCATTCTTGCTGGCTGTACCTCAGTCGTCCAGAAAGTTATTTCGGCGTAGCTAGAGTTAGCCAAAAGGGTAAAAGCAAATAAATAAATTAATATTTTTCTCATTTTTTCTCCCATTTAAATAATATATTTAACAAAAAACCTACCAAAATTGTCGAGAAAGTGAACCCTTTAAAAAAAATAATAGAAGCTATCGAGTTTTTACATTACTTTATTTTTTTGGGAAAATTTAAACTTTAAACCTTAAGTTAAACTAGAAGTTGCATGGCTAATATTGAATTAAAAAATATTGAAAAATCTTTTGGTAGAAACAAAGTAATTAATAAATTTACTATTAAAATTAATGATGGTGAATTTATTGTTCTAGTAGGTCCTTCAGGATGCGGAAAATCAACACTGCTTAGAATGATATCAGGTTTAGAGTCAATTGATAAAGGCGAGATACATTTGGACAACAAAATAATAAATGATTTGATTCCCTCAAAAAGAGGAATTGCCATGGTTTTTCAATCATACGCCTTATACCCACACATGAATGTTTATGAAAATATGTCTTTTGGTTTAAAAACAGAAAAACTTGAAAAAAATGAAATTGATAAGAAAGTAAAAGATGCTGCCAAAACTCTTCAAATTGAAAATTTGCTTGATAGAAAACCTGGGCAGCTTTCAGGTGGTCAAAGACAGAGAGTAGCCATTGGTCGGGCAATAACTAGAAACCCAAAACTTTTTTTATTTGATGAACCACTTTCGAATCTAGATGCAGCACTAAGATCAGAAATGCGTGTCGAAATATCAAAATTACACAAACAGTTAAACACCAATATGATCTATGTAACTCATGATCAGATTGAAGCAATGACACTAGCTGATAAAATTGTCATTTTGAATAATGGAAATGTCGAACAGGTTGGAACTCCAGACGAAATTTACAATAATCCAAGCAATATATTTGTAGCTGAATTCATAGGTGTTCCAAAAATGAATATCTTAAGGAATGGCATCGAGTCTTTATTAAAGAATTTAAATCTTAAGTCAGACACGTATCTAGGGATAAGACCGGAACACATTTATACCAACGGAGATGCAGAAATAAAACTTGATATAAAAGTCGATCTTATTGAAAATCTAGGTTCTGAAAAAATTATTTATGCAACTTTCAAAGGTCAAGAATTAAGAATTAAGACATCTGACAATATCTCACATGATCTTAAACAAATTTCATTTTCTAAGAATAAAATATTTTTATTTGATAACAACAAAAAAAGATATCATACTTAGACTGTTTTATTTCAATATTTTATTGACTTCTTTACTTGAAAATAATTTTGGTATTTTGCAAGACGTTTTTATATTTACTCTTTTACCTATTTTTGCTCCGTACATAATTGATTTAATTATGTCTAGTACGTGGAGCGAAAGTTCGCCGTTACATCTATGTTTTTTTTTATTCTTAATACAATACGCCATTTCTGCTAAACCAACTCCTCTATAATTTGCATTTATTGGGGCTTCGTTAGCCCTTAAACTTTTTTGGCGTATATTAATTTTACCAAGAGGCATTTTGTTTGTTTTATATTCTTTCCAACTACCGCCTAGTTTTTTACAGACAAATACAGACCCACCAAACATATTAGGGTCCGGTACTAGAATTGATCCTTTATCTCCATATAATTCAATATGATTTCTATGATGTGCTATAACATCAAAAGATAGAGTAAATCTTATTATTGTTCTATTTTTAAAAAAAATTGTCCCAAGGTAAGTTGTTGGACAAAATACTTTTATAGATTTACCTTTTCTGGGACCAATTCCTATTATTCTTTTTTTTTTATTCCACATTAAGCTTCCCCAAACTTGTTTAGCGGGACCAAGTAAATTTACTAATGCTGTTAGATAATAAGGACCCATATCAATAACTGGACCACCTTCCTTTTTTGCAAACCAAGGCTCTGGATTTGGATGATAAGATTGAATACCGGGGTATGCAAAAATAATATTTCCTAGATTTATTTTTCCAATTATTTTTTTTTCTATTAATTCTTTTGATTTCTGATTTCCTCCTCCAAGGAAAGTATCTGGTGCATTTCCGATATATAATTTCTTTTTTTTTGCAATTTTCACTAATTCTTTTCCATCTTTGAAATCAATCGCCATAGGTTTTTCTGTGTAAACATGTTTATTATTTAAAAGTGCTTTCTTTGAAATTTCAAAATGAGCTTTTGGAATTGTAAGATTTAATATTATTTCAATTTCTTTATCTTTAAGAATATCTTCAACGGTAACTGCATTAATTTTATTTAATGAAGCACACTTCTTCGCTACCGAATGTTTTATATCAGCACATTTAATAATTCTGAAATTATTAAAGTATTCATGACTTTTAAAATAAGTTTCAGCTATATGACCACAGCCAATAAGACCAACATTAAAAACTTTTGTCATTTAGTCTAAACACCTTTTCTTTGTTTGCTTTTACCTTCAAGATGTTCTTTGAGTGATTTTTTATTTTCTTCGGTAGAAGGTATCCCTAAGGTTGGACTTTCCCAGTATGCTGAGCCCTCGAGCCATTGATACCCGTCAGTATGTATTGAAATAACATAAGTTTTTTTTGATTTTTTTGCTCTTTTATAAGCTTCTTCTAATTCTGCAATTGAATTTACTTGCTCTGCATCTGCTCCCATACTTTTAGCATGTGTAGCAAAGTCAACTGCAACTAAGTTAGGAGTTTTTGAGCTTTTTAGAAGGCAATTAAATTCTTTACCTCCTTTAAATAATTGCAATCTATTTATAACTGCGTGTCCACCATTATCACACACAATAATAATTAATTTATTATTTGTTATAACAGAACTATAAATATCAGAATTATATAAAAGATAAGATCCATCTCCAACAAAAGAAACTACCTCCTTATCTGGATTTGCCATTTTAATACCAAGAGCACCTGAAATTTCATAACTCATACAACTAAAACCCCATTCAGTTTCATGAGTATTAAGTTCTCTTGGTTTCCATACTTGGATTACTTCTCCGACTAAACCTCCCGCAGCAGTTACGGCTATATCAGTTGGATCTGAATTTCTATAACAAGCGCCAATAACGTGAGCATAACTTGGAAGTTTTTGATTTGTCGGACCGCTTTCTTTATCTACATAAGACTCCCAATTTTTTAATTCAATTCTTGATCTTTTGTGCCAATTATCATCTGCTCTCCAATTGCCTAAGGCTTGAGAAAGCTCCATTATAGAAACTTTAGCATCACCCACAATTGCCTGGGCCATATGCTTATTTGCATCAAATCTTGCAGCATTAATGGACACTAATTTAAAATTAGGATTTTCAAAATTAGCCCAAGATCCTGTAGTAAAATCAGCTAATTTAGTCCCTATTGCAATAGCCATATCTGTTTCTTTGCTTAAGTTGTTTGCAGCACGACCTCCTAAACCACCAATAGCACCTAAATAATGAGAATGATCTTTTTTCATTGTTGAATAACCCATTACTGTTTGAGTTACAGGAATATTATGTTTAGTTGCAAAAGTGCTTAATTCATTTGTTGCATCAGAATAAAAAACTCCGCCACCTGAAATTATTATAGGTTTTTTTGATTTTTTAATAAGTTCTGCTGCTTCTTTAATTTGAAAATCATCAGGTTTAGGTCTTCTTATTGAGTGAATTCTCTCTTTAAAAAATTCCTCTGGATAGTTAAAAACTTCTCCTTGAACATCTTGACTTAAAGAAATGCATGCAGGACCACAATCTGCTGGATCTAACATTACTTGAATAGCTTGTTGTAAACTTGGAATAATTTGTTCTGGTCGAGTTATTCTGTCAAAATATCTGACAACAGGTTTAAAACTATCGTTTTGTGTTGTACCTGGATTATTAAAATGTTCAACTTGCTGTAATACCGGATCTGGCATTCTATTTGCAAAGGTATCACCTGGTAAAAAAAGAATAGGTAATCTGTTACTCATTGCTACAGCTGCTGCAGTAATCATATTAGTTGACCCTGGACCAACTGAGGAAGTTGCAACAAAAATTTGCTTACGTCTTTTTGCTCTAGCATATGCAATGCCTGTTAGTGCCATGTTTTGCTCATGATGACCTCTCCAGGTAGGAAGTTCTTCTTGGTTCTCTTGAAGAGCTTGTCCTAAGCAAGCAACATTGCCATGTCCAAATATTCCAAATACACCTGGAAATAAAGGTACTTTTTTTCTATCTATTATAGTTTTTTGAGCAATTAGGAATTTTACTATGGCATGAGCACAAGTAAGTTGAATATTTTTCATAAATTCAATATAAACTATTTAATTAATATTCTTTATTCAACAATAATTTATGTACGATAAATACGGACAGTTCATTGATGGAAAGTGGCAAAAATCAACTAGTGGTGAAAGCTACGACGTCATAAATCCAGCTACCGAAGAAGTAATAGGTAAGGCCTCTAAAGCTAACAGTTCTGATGTACAAAGAGCTCTCAAATCAGCAGAAAAAGGTTTAGAAATTTGGAGAAATACTTCTCCTTGGGAAAGATCAAAAATTATTAGAAAGATTTCTGATTTAATGAGACAAAGAGTTAATGTTTTATCTAAATGGTTAACATTAGAAGTCGGAAAACCTTTAACTGAAGGACCGGGAGAAATAGGAGGAGGAGCAGATATTTTTGAATGGAACTCTGAAGAAACTAAAAGAATATTTGGCGAAATAAATCAAAGTCGTTTTCCAAATACAAAAATACATGTAATATACCAACCAGTTGGTGTTGTTGCAGCTTTAATACCTTGGAACTTTCCTGTTGTTTTAGCTTCAAGAAAGATTTCTACAGCTTTAGCAGCCGGATGCTCTGTTATTGTAAAACCAGATGTTATAACTCCAGGTAGCGTAATGGAAATAGTTGATATTTGCAGAGAAGCAGGTGTTCCACCAGGTGTGGTAAATTTATTATCAGGAGATCCTGCCAGTATTTCAGAAGAACTAATTAAATCAAGTATAATAAAAAAAATTTCAATAACAGGTTCTACAAGAGTCGGAAAATTAATTTTAAAACAGGCTGCTGATAAAGTTCAAAGGGTTACAATGGAACTAAGTGGACATTCTCCATTTATAGTATTTGATGATGTTGATTTAAATAAAGTTACCGATATGGCAATTACATCTAAATTTAGAAATAACGGACAAGTTTGTATTTCGCCAAATAGATTTTACATTCACGAAAAGAAAAAAGATGAATTTGCAAATTTAATGGTAGAAAAAACTAAAAAATTAAAAATTGGTAATGGAATGGATAAAGATACATTACTTGGTCCATTATGTACTAAACAAAGATTAGAGGGAGTAGAAAAATTAGTTGAAACTACAAAAAAAGAAGGTGGTAAAGTTTTATTAGGAGGTAAAAGGGCAGCAAACTTTAATAAAGGTTATTATTACGAACCTACAATATTTGATAATATTGAAGATAGTTTTACTATTATGAAAGAAGAACCTTTCGGTCCAATAGTTCCAATTTTAACTTTTAAAGATTTTGATGAGGTCATGATTAGAGCTAACGATAATGATTTAGGTTTATGTAGTTATGTTTATACTACAGATTTAAAGAAAGCTAATAAAGCATCTGAAACTTTAGAAACTGGTTGTGTAGCAGTTAATACCCCTGTAGTAGCAGTTGCTGAAGCTCCCTTTGGAGGTATCAAACAAACTGGTTATGGTAGAGAAGGCGGCTCAATGGCTATTAAAGATTATTTGAATATTAAATATACTCATTTTGGTATTTCTTACGAATAAGCAAAAATAAATTACAAGGTAAAACAAAAAACTTTCAAAAGACGATTAATTTTGATGACTTATTATGTATATATGCTCAGATCAAAAAGCATAAATCCTATTACTTATGTAGGCTACACAAGTAATCTAAAGAAAAGAATAAAACTTCATAATTTAGGAAAAGGTGCTAAATTTACCAGAGGCAGAAAATGGATGCTTATTTATAAAGAAAGATTTATTTCAAAAAAAGAAGCAATTTCAAGAGAATATTATATAAAGAGTAATAGAGCACTTCGTAATAAATTAAAAAATGAAAATATCAATTCTATTGCCCTATAAAGAAAATTTTTCGCCTGATTATCCGGGTGCAGTCTCTTTATTTGTATATGAAACATCAAAAATTAGTAAATATAAAAAAACTATAAATATTTTTGGCAATACAAAATTCAAAAGAAAATTTAAATTAAACTATATAAACATACATTTAAAAAAAAATATTTTTTCCAGCCAAACAAAAAATTACGTTAATAAATTTATTTCATTAGAAAAAAAAATTGACTCATCTATAATAGAAGTTCACAATAGACCTAGTTATATTCATATTTTAAACGCAAATATCAAAAATAAAGTATTAACACTTTATTTTCACAATGATCCTCTTTCAATGGATGGGTCAAAAAGTATTGAACAAAGAAAGCGACTTTTGAAAATATGTTATAAGATAATATTTAATAGCTCATGGTCAAAAAAAAGATTTTTAGAAGGCTTAGAAAATAAATTTGTTAATAGTAATAAATTACTTATTTTTTATCAATCAGCTAAAAAAGGAAATATTTCTCTAATTGAAAATAAAAAAAAATGGATAACTTTTGTAGGTAAATTGAATCGAGCAAAAGGTTATGATATTTTTTCAAAATCAATAATTAAAGTTTTAAATAAATATCCTGAATGGAAAGCAATGGTAATTGGCGATGAAAAAAGAGAAAAAATTAAATTGAATCATAAAAGAGCGTCTCTTCTAGGTTTCAAAAAACATTTTGAGGTATTAAATATTTTTAAAAAAACAAGTATAACAGTTGCTTGTTCACGTTGGGAGGAACCGTTTGGAAGAACGAGTTTAGAAGCATCAGCAAATGGTTGTGCTGTAATAATTACTGACAGAGGTGGCCTTCCCGAAACGGTTACCGATGCAAAGATAATTAAAAACCTAAATATTAAAAATTTAACTAAGAATATTTCTGAGCTAGTAAAAAATAATTTATTAAGAAAAAAACTTCAATCGTTGTCAATTAAAAATTTTTATTTAACACATAGATTTGTATCGAATATGATTGACAATTATAGATCAGAAAAATTTTATTTTAGAAAAAATATTTTTTTAAAAACCAAAGAAAAGAATTTAAGAATTTTACATGTAACCAATTTTAATGAAAGATTAGATGGTAGACTTTTTTTTAATACTGGTAGAAGATTAAATAATGGTTTTATACGTCTAGGACACAGTGTTTTGGGTTTTAGTGATCGCGACATTCAAAAATATTATAAATCTTTTAAAGATTTTAGAGGATCTAAAATTTTAAACGATAAATTAAAAAAAACATGTTATAATTATAAGCCCGATTTAATTGTAACTGGTCACGCAGATTTATTATCTCGAAATCAAATTCAAGAACTTAAAGAAGACAATCCAAATACAAAATTTGCTCAATGGTTTTTAGATCCTTTAAACAAAAAAGGCCCTGATTATGAGAGAAACAAATCAAGAATACTTGATAAAATTGACCTTATGGATGCAACTTTTTTAACAACATCTCCAACAGTATTAAATTTTCTACCAAAAAAAAATAATAATTTTTATATTCCAAATCCAAGCGACAAATCTTTTGAAACATTAAATAATTTCAATAAATCATGCAGTGTTGATGTTTTCTTTGCATTAAGTCATGGAGTTCACAGAGGAAAATTAAAATCTGGCAAAGAGGATGATAGGATAATTTTTTTAAAAAAATTACAAAATATAACATCTGACATAAAATTTGATTTATACGGAATAAATAAAATTCAGCCTATTTGGGCAGATCATTACTTTAAAACAATATCAAACGCAAAAATGGGTTTAAACCTTAGCCGAGGAGAAGCAATAAAATATTATAGTAGTGATAGAATAACTCAAATAGTCGGCAATGGACTTGTTTGTTTAATCGATGAAAGAACGCAATATAAGAATTTTTTTACCGATCAAGAAATGGTGTTTTATAAAAATGTAGATGATCTATCTGAAAAAATTATGAAGTTATCACGAGACGATAGATTGAGAAGAAAAATTGCAAAAAAAGGTAAGGCTAAATATATGAAATATTTTAATTCAAATATAGTATCTGATTACATAATTAATAAAACTTTTAATCTTAATGATAAAAATAGATATTTATGGGAAAAATAAAAAAAGCTTTAATTACTGGTATAACAGGACAAGATGGGTCATATTTAAGTGAATTTTTATTAAAAAAAAAATATCAAGTCTATGGATTAGTTAGAAGAATAGCTTTAGAGGATGAAACTCATAGGTTGTGGAGGATAAAACATCTTTTAAATAAATTAAAATTAAGTAGTGCATCATTAGAGAGTTATGCAAGTATAGTAAAAATAATCCAAAAAATTAAACCAGATGAAATTTATCACTTAGGTGCACAAAGTTATGTTGCTTACTCTTTTGAAGACGAGTTTTCAACTTTAAATACAAATATTAATGGAACTCATTATATTTTATCTGCTATAAAAGATTTTTCACCAAAAACAAGATTTTATTTTGCTGGTTCATCTGAGATGTTTGGTAAAGTAAATAAAAATAGACAAGATGAAAAAACACGATTTAATCCAAGATCAGCATACGGTATTTCTAAAGTCGCAGGATTTGAGTTAACAAAAAATTACAGAGAAGCTTATAATATTTTTGCTTGTACAGGAATTTTATTTAATCATGAGTCACCTAGAAGGGGTTTTGAATTTGTAACTAGGAAAATTACAAGTTCAGTTGCTAAAATTAAATTAGGTAATCAAAAAAAACTCTTTCTAGGAAATATTTCAGCAAAGAGGGATTGGGGGCATTCAAAGGATTATGTCAAAGCAATGTGGTTAATGCTTCAGCAAAAAAAACCATCGGATTTTGTTATAGGAACTGGTAAAATGCATTCTGTAAAAGATTTTGCTAAATTAGCATTTTCATTGGTTGGCCTAGATTACAAAAAATATGTTAAATTTAATAAAGCGCTATTGAGACCTGCAGAAGTAGACACACTAAGAGCAAATTATAATAAAGCAAAAAAAATTTTAAAATGGAAGCCAACAATAAATTTTAATCAATTAGTTAGAGAAATGGTTAATTCAGATTTAAAATCTTTTAAGTAAACATATAGTGAATAAATATTTAATTTTTAGAACGGATAGAATAGGAGATTTTTTAGTTTCTGCAATATTATTAAAATGTATTAGAATTAATGATCCATCTTCAAAAATAATACTTGTTGCCTCATCAAAAAACTATTCATACATTAAAAAATTTCCTTATGTTGATGATGTTGTAAAACTAGAAAATGGTTTATTTAGTAAGATAAATGTTTTTTTTAAACTAAAAACACATGTATATAAAAGTGTAATTGTTCATGACAATAAAAAAAGATCGAAATTAATTTCTTTTTTTTTGAAAACAAACAATCGCATAATTATTAAAAAACCTAATAACTCTTCTCATATAGATATTATCAAAATGATTTTAAATAAGATGAATTTTTTATTTTATGAGAATTCTTTAAATATACTTTCACACAACAAGTCGAAGATGATTAAAAAGGAAAATTTTATACAGTTACATTTTGATGAAAAATGGGTTCATAAAGAATATATTAGAAAATTTTTAAATATTGAACCTACTGAAGAACAATTACTAAAGTTCATAAAAAAGTTATTAGTTAAGAGTAATAAAAGGTTAATTATTACTACTGGCTTTAAATTACCTGATGTTTTAAAACGAATTTTACCTCAAATTAAACATCTAGATGTTAAAATATTTGAAAATTTGGATTTCGATGAGCTAGAAAAAATTACATCTAATGCATCAATTCTAGTATCTTGTCATGGTGCGATTTCACATGTTGCAGCTGCGAATAGAATAAAACAAATAGATATAATTGATAAATCTTATAATTATAGTAGATGGACTAATCATTTTAGAAATTATAATTTCTTATATAGAGATAAAATTAATTTTTTAATAGATAGTATAATAAAAAAATTATGAAATTTTTAAATAAATATAACAATTCTAAAAATATAAGATTTAATTCTTTTGAAAAGACTGTAAATATATGTCATGAAAGAAATCTCAAAACTTTTGTAGAGACTGGTACCGCAAGAGGTAAAACAAAATTTTTTTTTATTAATAAATATAATTGGAAAGATGGAATGAGCACATTAATGTTTGCAGAATATGCTAAATTTACTAATGGTAAACTACATACATGTGATATTTCTGCTAATAATATTGATAATGCAAGAAATTTTACTCGAAATTTCTCCGAATATATCAAGTTTTATGTTCAAGATAGTTTAATTTTCTTAAAAGAATTTAATGCGCAAATTGATTTATTATATTTAGACTCTTTAGATGGTCATAATCCTATTGCAGCTTCAGAACATCAATTAAAAGAGGTTCAAATTGGAATAAAAAAACTACATAAAAATTCTCTAATTTTGTTAGATGACAAAGGTTCTAAGACCAATCTTTCAATTAATTTTTTAAAGAAAAATGATTATAATATAATCTTTGAAACTGATTATCAGGTACTTTTATCAAGATGATTTTATTTAATTTTTTTTATAAAAACTAAATCAGCGTTTACCCAATTGATTAATTTATAATTATTATTGATTAATAATTTATATAAATCTGTTTCCATAATATTATTTAATGACAAATTAACAGTTTCTAAATTTTTAATATTTGTATCTGTTATTTCAGTTACGATAATATCAATATTATACTTTTCAAAATTAAAATTTTTTAAAGCTTGATACTCATAATTTTCAATATCTATCGATAACAAATCTATTTTCAAATTTTTAAATTTTGAGCCTTCAATAATTGAATTTAAAGACTTACCTTTTATTTTTTTAATTTCTTTATATTGGATATTTCTACTCTCAGCTAATACTTTACTTACTGTATTTATAGCCGATCTTTTATGATAAAAATAAAGTTCTTTTTCTTCATCATCATACGAAGTTATTAAAGTTTGTACATTAATATCTCTGCTTCTCAATTTATTAAATTGTTTAATTGAGTCTTCATCTAAATCAATATTAATACCATTCCAACCCTTTTTATATAATAAATAAGTATTATTATATTTGATAGGATGATTGCATCCGACATCTATGAAAATACCTTTTATTTTTTTTTTAAATATTCTTTCAATAATTAGATCAACGTTGCTTAATGCATAAGATTTTTTTGAATATTTTTCATAATATATTTTTGTTAAATAATTTATCATTATTAAAATTTTATTTTATTTAATGCATTATTATTAAATATATTTGCTTCTTTAATATATCTCCTAACCATTTCAGTTGATTTATGACCTGTAATTGCCATAATGCTTCTTTCTTCTGCGCCGGCTTCTGCAGCCGAAGTTGCAAAGCCAGATCTTAAACTGTGTCCAGAGTAATTTTTACTATCAATTCCTGCTTTTAGTAAATATTCTTTGATTATTAAAGCCACAGATTGGTCTGTTAATCTTTCTTTTGTTATTTTTGAACCTTTTGCAAATCTAATAAATATTGGTCCTTTTCTAATTTTAGAAAAATTAATCCATCTCTTAAGACTATTTACCGGACAATAAATTGAATTTTCAAAGTGGGGGACGCCTTTAACAAAACCTTCTCCAAACTGATCGGTTTTAGACTTTTGCAAGGTAATTTTAACGCCTTCAAAAACAAATTCTATATCTTCAAAATTCAACGAAACAAGCTCATTTCGCCTGAAACCTCCAGCAAATCCAATTAATAAAAGTGCTTTATTCCTCAGTTTTTTAATATCTGGAGCATTTTCTTTATTAATTACATCAATTATATTTTTTAAGTTATTGATTAATAACGGTTTTTTTGCTTTTTGATTAATTCCTTTTCTTCTTTTTATGCCCATTAGATTTTCTATAATTATAGGATGTTTAGTATCTAGATAAAAACCTTTAATCTTATGAATAACTCCAATTGAGACTAATCTTCGCTTTATCGTACTAATTTTAACCTCTTTGCCAGACAAATATGTGAGGTAAAGAGAGACAATTTTTGGTTGTGTTGGTAAATTTTTGAAACCATTTTTTAAACAAAAAAGTCCAAAATCTTGAAAATCGGATTTATAGGCTCTTACTGTATTTTTTGCTTTAGAGTTTTTTAAATTTTTTATAGTTTCACCTTCAAGTGCTTTTAAATCTGTAACAATATTATTCATATCAAATACAACTTTTGAGGAGCATTAATTATCGTTAGTAATATGTTAAATAATTTCATATATATTGCTGATCTTTATTATTACTATTGATAACCATTTATTATCATTAGTAATATATTAAGTGATTTTAGATGTCAATAGATATAATTTTAAAACTCATGATTAAATTTATTCTTCCAATAGTGGTATTTATAGCGGCTGTTTACGGAATTTCTTATTTCTGGAATAACTCTAATTCAAAAGGCAAAAAAATGATAGCTTTAAGCTTAATAATAGCCTTTATAATAGGCATATCATTAACAATTTACCTAATTTTTGACTAATGAAGCTAGTAGGTACTAAATTTCAACTTAAAGTATGGGCTTATTTGAAGAAAATACCTCGTGGAAGTATTAAAACCTACTCTCAAGTGGCTAAAGGCATAGGAAAACCGCTAGCTGCACGTGCTGTGGCAAATGCTGTGGGTAAAAACCCTTATGCGCCCAAAATTCCTTGTCATAGAGTTATAAGATCTGACGGATCGCTTGGAGGCTATTCAGGCAAAGGAGGCGTAAAAACAAAGAGATTTTTACTAAAAAAAGAGGGTATTAAGCTCTAGAATTGTTATTTGACGGGCGATTAGGTCTATTATCCCCTATTTCACTTTTTTTTTTATCCACACACCAGTCAGTTGTACTATAAAATCAGCTATTGCAAAAAAAAAGCCTTCTACGGCCGTTTAAACGATATATTCCTTATACGCAAAGCTACTAAAAATCTTAATTTTTGATGCTTTTATTTTACTTTAAAAATGCCTATTTTGCTTGATTTTTCACGCTCACGATTTTAATTTTCATTGATTTGCGATGTAAAGTCTTATTTTAAGTCATTTTTTTAACTATTTTGTAATTTTTTTATCTTATATAAGTGTTATTTTTCAATTTATAATTAACTTTTCTTTTATATGTATAAATAATATTTACCTATTAATTAATAATTTACTTTAATTATTACATGTAACATACTGTATTTATTGAAAAAATTTAAGACTTAAATAAACTACAATTGGAATAGTAAAAAAAGACATGATGGTAGAAGCTACGATAACACTAGCTACACTATCAACCACCTTTCTCTCTGAATACATTGAACCCACCAGATAGGTTAAAACAGCGCTTGGCATACATGATTGAATAAGAAGAACACCAGCAGCAAATCCGTTTAAATTAAGAAATTTAATTAATCCAAACCCTATCAAAGGTCCAATAATTACTCTAACAGCTCCGAGAATTGATGCGTGGGTCCATGACACTACTTTTAATCTTGATAAAGCAATACCTAAAGACATTAAAACTAAAAATATAGTAGCATATGTAAGCAAAAATGTAGTGTTTTCTAAATATCCAGGAACATCCCATTCAAAATATAAAAATATGACTGAAACAATTATTCCGTAAATCGGCATATTCTTAATTAATATTTCAAATGAAAAACTTTTTTTTGCTAACAAAACTCCAATTGTAAAGTGAAGAAGAATAATTACTGATGCTATTGCAGAAGCGACCCCTAACCCAGCTGTTCCATAAGCAAATAAACAAATAGGTATACCCATGTTTCCAGTATTTGGTAAAATTAATGGTGGTAATTCACTAATGAAATCTTTTTTGAGTAAAAGTAAAAATAAAATACCTACCAGAGAAAAACCTCCAATTATGATTAATGCATAGATAAAGTATTCAGTAAAAACATTTAAGGTTACTCCTGTAGTTGTAATCGTATAAAAAATCATTGCAGGTGTACCTACATTACCTGCAAAAGTTGTTATAAAGTCAGTGTTAATTTCTGGATTTTTTTTTCCAAGATAATATCCTACGCCAATTACAAAAAAAACAGGGACAATAACATCAATGAGTTTTATGTAGAGCTCCATTAAGCTCTTACATCAGATTTCCTAGGCTTTCTCAACTTATTTCTAAAGTTGATTGCATTTTCAAATTCCATTAATCGTTTGTGAATAGACCTTAATTCAGTAATTCTAGTCCAATTTTGTAAGAAAAGTGAAAAACTACTTTGCACTTCTCTAAATGCGCTAGAAGTTTGAATTAGTACACCTAAAGTCATAGCTCCAGTAAATAAGCCTGGTCCCATTAACAAATATGGAACAATTATCATAGTCTGATTGTACATAATAATCCAAAGATCAAAATATCCATAATGCAAGAAAAGCCTATGGTAATTAAATTTTATACCAGTAAAAAGCTGTAGAATAGTTGGTGCTTGAGCATAGTTCTTTCTATCATCTTCACCATAAACAAGTTCCTTTCTAAATGCAGCTTCTACTTTTTGGTTATTATATTCTAAACCAGGAAGTTTAATTCCCACTATCCAACTTACAACTAAACCACCTAAACTAGCTGTTAATGAGACCCATACTAGTGATCCTGAAATATCTTTGAAAAAAGGTATAACTACGTTTGATGAAAGACCCCAAAGAATTGGAAGAAAAGCAATAAGTAACATAATTGCCCTAACAATTTGTAATCCAAGACTTTCTACAATTTTAGCGAAATTCATTGCATCTTCTTGGATACGTTGTGAGGCCCCTTCTACTTTAGCATCTACTGCACGCCAATATGGCATGTAGGAGAATGTCATTGCTTCTCGCCATCTAAAAGCCCATAATCTAGTGAAGTAATTTGTTATGGTATAAATAATTACATAAGGAATAGCGAGTTTCATGAATAAAGCTATACCATCGTAAAACTCAGATAACTCTCTATTAGGTGCATCTTGCAATAAATCGTAAAAACCCTTGTACCATTCGTTTATTTTAACATCGATGTAAGTTTGAGCTAAAAGAGATAAAATTATAAAGGCAAAACCACCCCAAGACCAAAGTAACCACTTATTTTCTGTAAAATAACTACGCCACATGATTAATTTTTCAGAAAATTGTCAGAATACGATTTTATGACAAATTTATTCTTTTTTGGTTCGATAACTTTGTAAGAAATATTATTTTTTTCTGCATATTCAATAGCTTGTTTTTTAGTTGGAAACTTAAGATTAACTTCTTCTAACGTGTCAGTAGATGTCTCCCAGCCCATAAGTGGATTTATAGAAGGATCTTTAATTTCAAATTCTAAAACCCATTTTTTATTCTTCCCCCTGCCTGATTGCATAGCAGTTTTTGAAGGTATGTAAATTTTAGCTCTTTTCATAGTAAATTGGTCGGGGCGGCAGGATTTGAACCTGCGACCCTCTGGTCCCAAACCAGATGCGCTACCAGACTGCGCTACGCCCCGATGCCATTGTTATGTCAAATAATACAAGCGTTTTCAACTAAAGAAAGGAAAAAGAAATGATACAGAACGAGAACTTTAGTTACTGTGCTTGGGAGTATATTGGGAGTTTTGTCGCTGTGAAAATTCCTAGATTATTTTCACGATTTTATCTGGGAGTTTCGTTTGGGGTATGTGTGGGGGTTGTGATCCAACTATTTGTGCCACGCGGAAAAGCTATCATTTTTTTAAATTTCTTGAAGCTTATATTAACAATCAACAGAAAGACAAAAGATGAATAAGAACCATAATAAGACTTCCATTGAAGCATACTATGATGAAGATGGAAGAGTAAAGATTTCACCAGAAGTTATGAAGCTGCTGAAACCTAAACTGATAGATGACAAATACTTTCCTCATACTATCAAAGACAGACACTTGCTCGGCTTTAGAGCTATTGCTCATAAAGGCGGACAAAGATCTTTCTTTTACAGATACAGACCAAAAGGAAAGAAAGAAAACAACAAACCTTTAGATCATTTAACTATCTATCTTGGTAGATACTTTGATCCGTCAGATCCTAAAGAGATGAATAAGATTGGTGTTACACCCGCTGTTGCTAGAAAGATGGCGCAAGACATGCAGATGAAAATTAAGTCTGGTGAAGATCCTTATTCTATCCTTGAAGCAAGAAAGAAAGGTAAATCTTTAAGGATGGTATTCACTGATTGGATAGAGAAAAGATTGAAGTCTGTTCAGTATAAGAAATCGGTTGATGATTATAGGTCCAGATACAATGTTTATATTTTGCAGAATAGCAAACACCAGAAACATAAACAGATGTATAGATCTTTCCGCGATGCATTTAAAATTGTTCATGCTCCAATTAAGACGCTGCAGCGTGATGATTATATTGCTCTTCATTCAGCTGTATCTCAATACTTTCCATTCCAAGCAAATAGATTGATGGAAGATATTAGATTAGTTGAGAAGTATGCGATTGAGAATAAGGTCATGACTAGAGCTGCAATATCTTTTCCTAAAAAATCTTTGAACAAAGAACTGAAAAGATTAGAACAAGAAGATCCTTTTACACCACAAGAGATCTTTAGGTTTAGAGCTGCTGCTTTGTCCTTGATCCGTAAAGACCGAGAAAGGTATCTTGTGCCATGCATGCAGCTGTTGCTCGCTGCTAATTTGGGCTTGAGATCCAAGAGTGAAGTATATTCTTTGATGTGGGATGTAGTAAATGTCAGAGATAGAAAGATGAATATTCTTGATACAAAGAATAAAAAACCTTTCAAGAAAGAGTATGACTATAAAGCTGCTGCTATTCTTCGGATCATGTTACAGCATAGAAGAAGCATTAATCACAGAGATAAGAGATTTGCTTATGTGTTCCCTACCCCTTACAAAAAATCAAAAAATAAGTTTTGTAAGGATCCGAGAAAAACATATCAATCAATCTTGAAGCTTGCAAAGCTGCCATACAAATGTCCTCACTTCTTAAGACATACATGGGCGACAAACAATTATGCTGCTACGGGTGATATCAAAGGTATAGCCGCATCAAATAATTGGTCAGATCTTAAATCCCTTGAGATCTACACTCAAGTTTCAGATAGAGTTAAAAGGAAAATACTCAAAACAACTAATACATACCTTAATAAACATAGATCCCACGCTAGCTAATTTTATCGTGGTAAAGCTGCTCTCTTGTGATAATTTCACAAGATGGGCAGCGCAGATAAGAGAAAAGATCTCTACGATCTATTTGAACAAGATGGTGTTAGTTTAAGTAATTGGACCAACAAATCCAGAAAACATATTGCTGATTTAGCAGAAGCTGTGTTTGATAAACCATCAGATGCACATAATGCTCTCACAAAAGGACAAGGATTATTTAAACAAAGATCTGTTGAAACTTTTGAACTCTGTAAAATTATCTTCAAAGAAGCGAAGAAAAAGAAAAAACAAAAAGAAGAAGTTAAGAGCTATTGTAAATGATAATTTAAAAACACTTGCTCCGTTGATTAATGTTCCGTTTAGCGAGATTGATCATTCCAAGAGAGATAAGCAACAAAAAGGATTAAAGGCAAAAGGATCATTAGACAGAGATAAAGTTATTAGTAGAATTGTTGAACGCCATAGACGGCTCGTTAAGAAAAATCCTAAAAAATTTAAAGATTATATTAACAATAGGATGCTTTCATAAATTTTTCCCACGCGGAAACAATGTAATTTTTTGAGTATCGTTGTGATGCTAAAAGCATCTCATGGAAACAAAAGATAACATTTCACAAAGATGGGCAGATACCGAAGCTGCTGCCAGATATTATAATTACAGCCCAAAGACTTTGAGGAAGAACAGATCTATCTATGGTCATGATGGTCCTCTTGTATGGGTGAAGCTTAATGGAAAAGTCCTCTATGACTTATTTGAAAGCGATAAGAATTTAGAAAATTTATCAGTAGGTAAATCATGATTGAAGAAAAGATAAGTTACGAAAGCAGAAAAGAGAAGCTTCCTAAAAAGAAGATGGCAAAGACTTCAAAGGAAGAGCTTATGTATTATCTCTCTCCTTTCTACTCGGAAGATGCAATCAAAGACCTTAACGAAGATCAATTAGATGATCTGTTAGATGAGGTTATTGACAGAGTTTATAAAATCAAAATGAAGCGTGGGGGTATAATCAAAGACCCTAGATTTGATTATTACAATGATGGTGGTCCTGTAAAACCATCAGAATATCTGGAGCTGCAGCTGCAGCTAAATCAGATGTCAGATGAAGAGAAGAAAAATCTTCAATTCATGTTGGATGCCCTACTCAACAAAGCGAAAGATAAAAAATGATTGAATACAAAAGAGGTCCATTAGACTTTCATTACAGCAAAACAATTAATCCCGTTAATGTAGGTGAAAGAGAAATCGCAAAAATGTTCTGTATAGCATTGAACTTACTGCGAAGATTAAGAAGAGAAAAAGAATTTAATATGGATATCTGTTTTACTGTAAAAGGCAGCTGTAAGATCCTTTACAATGTAGAGAAGTTTAAAGAGTGGTTTAACAAAAACAAATGGGCTGCTCATATGGATATTAACGCAGAAATCAAAAAAACTGTTGCAAGAATAAATGCTGATAGAAAAGTTTTGGGGCTACCAAAGATATGAAGATAAAAGAATATAATCAAATGATGGCTTATCTTACTAGAGAAGCCAGAAATCCAACACCGCGTGTTGATTTTAAATTAGCTGAAACGGGACGAGAGCTATCAAAAGATTATGCTGATGGAAGATTAGTAAGACCAAAGAATATCAAAGATAAATTTCCAAAAGTCATGTTTGATAAATCTACAAACAAATTTACTGCAATGGATCCCAAAGATAATAAGTTAGTGGATGAGATATACAATTCACCAGATCCAACAGCTGCTGTTAAGAAACTTGTTAAAGATACAGCACCGCCAGATGTAAATACAATTAACAAAGAATTAAATAAATACAGACGCCCAGATGATCAGATTAAGACTTTCGATAATCTGGATCCATCAACATATCCTAGTGACCCAAAGCAAAGAGAAAAACTATTTGAACCAATGCTTGATAGACTACAAAACAAAGATCCACAAAAAGAAGCTGCAAAGAAAAAGCTCAAAGCAATGGACCAATTAAATCTATCTGATGAAATCAGTAAGATTAGCAAAGAGATCACTCAAATGGAGCAAATGATTAAGCTGCGGAAAGAGATGAATAACATACCAAAACCAACGATAAATCGGGCAAAAGAGAATGGTTTATCGCTTGAATTTACAAAGGAAAAATTAGCTAATGGCAAAATCCTCAAAGATCTATAAGCCGAGAACATATAGGCGGAAAATAACAGCTTTAGAAAAGATTATTGCTGTTCAGAATTCTACTATCGCTATCAAAGATAAAACCATCAAAGGTCTAAAAGAACAAGGCATGATGAAAGATGGTAAATACCATGCTGAACTCAAACACAGACAAGAAGCAGAGAAAGCCGAAGTATTGGCTCAAGAGTTTGGCGATAGAATAAGAAAAAAATTCAATAGAGCTGTGCTTGCTATCAACAACATGAGAGATGATTTGAAAGCAGCTAGAGAAGATGCAACCAATGCAGAGGTAAGGTGTGAAGAACTTGCAGATAAAAACTGCGAGCTGTTAAGTGACATTGATGCATTTAAGGAAACTATTGAAGAGTTAAAGGAAGAAATCCAACAGAAAGAAAAACTAACAGAGGGAAATTATGAAGAGGATAAACCAAACTAACAAAGGAAACTACTATGAGCACTACAACACCAATAAAATTCAAAAAAGTATCGGCAAATTGGGAAACCATAAAAGGATCTTATCATGAAGCCCCTACTTCGTTTGACTTTTCCAAAGAGAGCAACATCAGAGCAAAGAACAAAAAAGGATATGACAAACATTACATCTATACTGACGAAAGCGGAAATACATGCTTTGTTGTGGAAAGGAAGAAGAAAGATGATGGGTCAAAATATTTTTCACTTCACTCTAAAAAACAACATAAAAGTCAAGGTTACCACAAATGGATGGAAGCAGAATATCCAGAACCAAGACCGATATATAACTTACAAAAACTCGGTAACGATAAACACAAACTCAATCTAGTTATTGTTGAGGGTGAAAAGGCAGCCGAAGCTTATGCTAGGAACAGACTTTATCAAGTAACTACATGGAGCTGCGGAGCATATGCTGTTCTTAAAAATGATTGGGAACCTGTAATCAAATATCAAAATATTTATATCTGTCCCGACAATGACAAGAATGGTGAAATGGCTATGCATAAGCTAGTCAAACACCTAAAAGAAAAATTTCATTATGATCTTACTTGTATTAAGTGGATTAGATACAGCGAACATTTTCCAGACGGATGGGATCTTGCTGATGATATTCCAGAAAAATTTACAGAAGAAAGTGGAGTAAGTGACAATCATACATTGATTGGAACTTTAGCAGCTTCCTACAAAGATTGTTTCCCAGACTATCAATCTATCTGGCATGACATAGATACAAAGGTTGAGAAGAAAGAAATCAACAAAGAAAAGTCACAAAGGTTGCTGCAGCTTGGTGAGAGTGTTGTTTATATTGAAGAGCTTAACGAGATGCTTGATTTAAAAAAAGATACTCTTGTTCCTCTACAACATTTCAACAATATGCATGCTTACTTGAAGATAGCAAACAAAGGAGCTGGAACATATCTTCTTGAACAAGAAACAACAAAAAGAGCAAATAAATTTATTTATCATCCGAAGCATCCAACAGGAATAATTGAGATTGATAATATAACTTATGCAAACAGATTTAGAGCTCCCAACATTATAGGAAAGAACTTACCTATTGATCATTGGGAAGAGCAGCTGAATTATATGTTTGGTGAAGATGCAGACTTTGTTGAACAATACTTTGGTTACATATTTCAGAACATGGGTGATAAAGCTATGTGGGCTCCATTATGGATATCTGAACAGAGAGGAATTGGAAAGAATTGGATAACTCTTTTGATGTCTAAAGCTATGGGCATGCATAACAGCAGACCAAACTTAAAATATAAAAATGTTGTAAGCAGCTTTCCAGATTGGATCATTGGATGTCAGTTTGCTGTGATCAATGAAATATTTATCAAGAATAAACATGATGTAAAAATGGAAATGTCAGAAGAGATCAAGGACCTTATAACCGAACCATTTATCCATATAGAGCAGAAATTCAGAAGATCTTTTGACTACTTCAACACATGTAACTTTGTGCTTATCTCAAATCATGAGAATTGCATGTATGTGAACAATGAGGAAAGAAGATATTGGATTAAGAAAATAAACTGCCAAGAACAAGGAAGAGAATATTGGAAACCAAAATGGAAGTGGCTAGAAACTGATGGAGCTGCAGCTGTAACTCACCATCTTAAAAATCTAACTATTAAAGATCCAGATCTCTACAAAGACAGAGCTCCTAAAACTTCCGACTTCAAAGAGATGGCAGCTAATAGTGAACACCCAATATTCAGATGGTTAGATACACACTTTGATGAAGAAAGTGGTCCTTTCAGAAGAGAAAGCCAATACAAAAACTTTAATTTCCTTGCGGGCATAAGTTGGCTGCATACAGCTGTCACAAAAGGATTTGGTCAAAACTGTTCTCAAGATGTGCTGCAAGATTGGTGCAAAAGAAGATGCATGAAATGGAAAGATGGTAACTTAACCAGACAGATCCGTATGGAAGATGGTACCAGACCAAGAGTATATATGATCTTGCCAAGAGAGAAAGAAGCTAAAGCTTATTGGTATGACTTATTAATTAACAAAACAGAAACCGAACTAGGAAAACTCTATGGCGAAAAAGCAGAAAACATTGGTGTTGTCACAACTGATGGAACTACCTACGCGAACAAAGACGATTGATGATAATAAGGTTATGGATCTATTCATGAAAATCATTGAGCAGCTTCTTGATGATAACCAACGACTAAAAAATTCATTAGATCTGGAACGCAAAAGAAACAATCTAGTCTTTGGTGGCTCACACTCACCCTCAAGGCGCAAATAACCTTGAGCAGCAGCTGCATGATGCATTGTGCTTGGTCCATTAATCATGCCCCAAAGTTTCAAATATCCTTGAGTGCTTTGAGTGGGGTGAGGAAACGACCTTTTTTCTTTTCTTTTGGATCTCTCACTTAACTTTCTTCGGACAAATTATTCAGCATAACGCCTGATGGATTAGTTAGGTAACAATCGGATCAATCTGGATTTCAACTAGGGAACTTATCTGGACGAAAGGCGTGAAAAGAAAGTTTAAAAAAAATAATTACTCAACGACTACAAACATGGTCAGAAGCTCCATGTTCCATTTTGCATTTTCCATGATGCATGATTTTTTATTCGGTGTGAGAGATTGAGTGTGTTATAATCAAAAAACATTAGTAGATAATTACCTTTGTCGTTAGCAGCTGCTGTGTTGCCCATATCGGCTGCTAGCGCATCTTACTCAAAAAGATTTGGCTTCTCGTTTATCTCTTCTTGCTTCCTTAAAAAGTAATTAGTGGAGTGCTGCTCATTGTAACAAACTTTGCATTGGAATGTTTGATCAAAGCTATTGATCTCAATAAGGATCTCTTTACTATCCCCACAATCTTTGCATTTAACTAATTTCATATATGGGAAAATATAGGATGTATGTATCAGATTTGCAAAAAATTTTTTTGAAAATGAATTTGGTGTGATTAAGTTTATAAACCTTTGCTATATACTATCGCTATAAGTACCTAGATCTGTTTAGGGACCCCTACCCGTTTATAGACCGAACTATATTGAAAAAGCATGCTTTAGGATCCCTATTAGCCCCATACAGAAGCATTGGCTGCCCGACCCGCATCATCCGCCACGCATAGACAGAAACGCGTGTGAAGAGCCGTTTGGGCGAGCAACAGCGAGCCCATAGATACAACTTCTACGAGTCTAAATTATCCTTATTTTACCACGCCTTTTTGCTTATTCGTGGTGTTTTACAAAGGTCCATTTTCCTTGATTTTTTATGCGGGTATAAATATTTGGGAGTACATTGGGGGATGTGCTGTTTTTTCTTGCATCATGAACAGTGCTCATTTATGCTCTAATAGTGTTGAGAAAGCTATATTTTTAGATTTTATCAATGGTGGTTTCGCTTCTAGTCCCAAACCAGATGCGCTACCAGGCTGCGCTACGCCCCGATAGTCTGTTTTATAAGTTAAATAAGTCTTTTTGGCAATTGAAAGATAGACACTATAGAAGTAAGTAATATACATGATCCAACAATTAACAAAACCATTTAAAGAATTTTTTAGACTAGAAGCTGCATCTGGGATAATGCTTTTATTGGCTGCAATATTAGCTTTAGTGTTAAGTAACGGGTCTTACGCTGATGAATACTTTTCAATTTTAAAAAAATATATTGTTCTTGGTACTAAAGATTTTGGTCTTAAATTAAGTGTTTTGCATTGGATAAATGATGTTTTAATGGCGATCTTTTTCTTTTTTGTTTCTTTAGAAATAAAAAGAGAATTTTTACAAGGTGAATTATCAAATCCTAAACAAGCTTTACTGCCGATAATAGGAGCAATCGGGGGAATGGTGGTTCCAGCATTATTTTATATAATGATTAATTACTCAGATAGCACTACCCTAAAAGGTTGGGCTATACCATCTGCTACAGATATAGCATTTTCTTTGGGTGTATTGTCTTTACTAGGTAAAAGAGTTCCAATTTCTTTAAAAGTATTCCTCACTGCTTTGGCTATAATAGATGACCTTGGAGCAATAATAATTATCGCTTTTTTTTATTCTGGAAATATTGAAATTATGTATCTAATACTAATGTTTATTTCTTTAATAATTTTAATTATGTTAAATAAATTTAAGATAAATAGTTTTATACCGTATTTAATTATTGGAATATTTTTATGGAATTTTACTCACCAATCAGGTATTCACGCTACGATAGCAGGTGTACTTTTGGCATTAACGATACCACACAATACCAAGGTAAATAAAAATTCTTTATTATTAAAATTAGAACATAACCTTTCTCCATATGTAGCATTTGGTATTATGCCTGTATTTGCATTTGCTAATGCTGGGGTATCCTTAGAAGGTTTAACTTTTTCAACATTATTAAACCCTGTGCCTTTAGGAATTGTATTAGGTTTATTTTTTGGAAAACAGATTGGAGTTTTTGTTTTGTCTTATCTATCAGTAGTGCTAAAAATTGCAAATAAACCTAATGACTCAACTTGGCCAGCCTTTTATGCTGTATCAATTCTGACTGGGATCGGCTTTACAATGAGTTTATTCGTTGGGAATTTAGCTTTTGCAAATGATATACAATATCTTGATGGAGTAAAAATTGGTGTACTTGCTGGATCTTTATTTTCAACTATATTTGGTTACGTACTTTTACTAATTTTTGCAAAAAAATGATTAATAGCGAAATAATTAAAATGGCATCCAACACTACAAATGTTGGTTTAACAAATAATTACACTTACAAATCTTTTAAAAAAAATTCTATCTGTGGTGATATAATCAGAATTGAATTAATTGAAAAAAATTTTCAAATTAATTCTATGAAGTATGAAACTGAGTCATGCATATATTGTGAAGCGTCAGCTAGTCTTCTTGCAAAGAAAATTAAAAACTTATCAGTCAAAAATGTTAAAAATGATTTAAATAAAATTAAAAAGTTTTCTTTAAATAAAAAAAATGTTATTTTTCCAAAAAATTTTTTAGAATTTAAGAGTTTATTAAATAAAAAAAATCTAACAAGATTAAATTGCATCTTTTTACCTTTAGATGCTGTGTTAAAAGCTTTAAAATAATGAAAAAAATAATTATTATAACAATTATTATGTTTAGTTTTTTTAATAAAGTGAACGCAAATTATGAACTTCTAGCTCAAAAATTTAGTTTTAATACAATTGAGGGAGGTGTTTTGAATCTGGAAGATTACAAAAATAAAGTAATTTTAGTAGTAAATGTAGCTTCAAGATGTGGTTTCACAAATCAATATCAGGATCTGCAAGATTTATGGGAAAATTATAAGGATCAAGATTTAGTGGTAATTGGAGTGCCAACTAATAACTTTAAACAAGAGCCGGGATCTAATAAGGAAATAAAACAATTTTGTGAAACAAATTTTAATGTTGATTTCCCAATGACTGAAAAGATCGATGTAATTGGAAACAAAGCCCATCCTTTTTTTAAATGGGCAAAAGAAAATCATGGAAATAGTGCAGTTCCAAAATGGAATTTTCATAAGATTATTATAGGAAAAGACGGTAAAATTGCAGAGACTTTTTCCTCTATAGTAAAACCTTCATCAAAAAAATTTGTAAAATTTATTGAAAGCCAAATTAAAAATTAAAACTTAATCCGTCATAAGCTGGTATTATATTCTTAGGTAATTTTTTTTTTAGATTAAGATAATCTAGGTCAATATGTAAATTTGTAAGTATTGCTTTTTTAGGTTTAATAGTTTTGATAAAGTTTATAGCATCCTCATAATTAAAATGGGAAGGATGTTTTTTTTTTCTTAAACAATCAATAACTAAAAAATCTAAATTCATTAACTTTTTTGTTATTTCTTTATCAATACCATTACAATCGCTAATATATGCAATTTTATCAAACATATAACCAGATGCCTTTATCATTCCATGATTTACT
>QBYC01000013.1 GCA_003283025.1 Pelagibacteraceae bacterium AG-325-C03 | reverse complement strand
CATCTTTGTTTTTTTAGCCTCTGAAAAAGTTAGTCCTTCACCTATATAAGATCCCATTTTTGCATTTCTACCTCCGCCTGAGCTAACATAAAGATCGCCTAAACCCGCTAACCCTTTAACTGTTTCTTTTTTACCTTTTAAGTGTTCAACAAAAATTTCCATTTCGTAGATAGATTGTTTGATTAAAGCAGAGGCCGTATTTAAATAGTTCTTTTCCCTTACATCATGTGAAATATTTTTACTACACAAACCTTTTGCTGCACCAACGGCCATTGAGAAAATATTCTTTATTGCAGCTGAAACTTCTACTCCATTTAAATCATTTGAGTGAGAAGTGTGATAATAATTTGTGTTTAACATATCTGCAATTTGTTTAGCTGTTTGAAGATCTTTATTGGCTATTACAACACTACTATGGATTCTATTTGCTAATCCTGCTGCCAAACAAGGGCCTCCAACTGCTGAGATATCTACTTTTTTAATTCCTCTATCTGCTAATAATCTTTCAAGTTTATCAATTAACAGCTCATATTGATTTTTATAAATACTTAAACCTTTTGTAAGCATCAACAATTTAGGAATTTTTCCATCATTATATAATTTACTAAGTTGATCAGCTACCCATTCTATTCCTTTTGAACTAATACCAAGTACAATCAAGTCAACACTTGATTTTAATAACTTATCGAATTTTTCAAACTTGAATATTTTTATTTCTTGAGGAATGAGAGCATTTAAACCTGGATGTAAATTTTTATTTATCTTTAATTGATCAATAAATTCATTTTCTAAATGAGTTCCTACAATATTTATATCGTGATTATTATCTAAACAAGGTAAAGCAAACGCTGAACCCATTGCACCGGCACCAATTATTACAATTTTTGACATTAATCTTTAAAAAATATTTTTTTGAAAATTAAAAAAATTGATATTAGCTCAATTTTTCCAATTATCATAAATAAAATTAAGCTTATTTTTGAAGATGTTAATAGATTGGCAAAGTTTATATTCTGCATATTAAACATTTCAGAATTCACAGTATTAGTTAAAGTTAATATCGACAATTTAAATGATTTCTCAAATCCAATATTATCAATGACTAAGAAACTAGATAATAAAAATATGCTTAAAAAAAAAGAGATAAATATTAGAAAAGATATTTTAATATGATCATCTGATATTTTTTTATCTGAACTGAAAATTGTTTTATTGATAATATTATTAGGACTTATTAACTTAATTATTTCTAATGAAGTAATCTTTAACAAAATATAAAATCTAGTTAATTTAATACCTGAGCTATTAGATATTAAAGAACCTCCAATTATTGTAATTAAAAGAAAGTATAAATCTAAATTATTATTTGACTTAATAGGAGAAAGGCCAGAATTTCCTAAACTACTGATTACACCTATTATTATATCAAGTCCTTTAATATTATTAAAGTATATTAAAGCAAAAAAAATAAAAGATAATGTGATTAAATATAAATCCTCTTTATGTTCTTTTACTAAAACTTTTTTTTTAAAAAAATTAAAAAGTAAATAAAAATTTAACATTGATAATATAAGGGAAAAGGTAAAAATTAATTTTTGAAAATTACTCGATATAATTTTATCTAAGTTATTAATTGGTAAAAAACCGCCACCAGAAACTAAAGTCATAGTCATATTAAGTGAATTAAATAATCTTAAACCTGATAAATTTAACGACACTAAAATTATCATACTTAAAATAGAGTACATAATAAAAATTTTTAAAGTATTATTCTTAATATTTTCTTGTGAATTAAAACTATATTCTCCATTAAACGTAAGATTAGTCATTTTATAATTAAAAGATTTATTCGAGAATATTATTATTAAGAAAAACAAAAAAAACAAACCCCCAATCCATTGAGAGGATGACCTCCAAAGAATTAAGGTGGGATCAAGGTATTTAATATTTTTAAAAATAGAAAAACCAGTGCCTGTTAGACCGGAAATAGACTCAAAAATAGAATTTAAAAATGTTACCTGGTAGTCACTTAAATAAAAAGGAATGGAAATAAATATTGATGTTAAAAAATAACTAATTATAATTATAATTAATTGCTCAATAAAATTAATATTTTTCTTGGAATTTTTTCCGAAGTAAAAAAGTGCTAACCCCACAAATAAAGAAATTATTAAAGTTGTAAAATAAGAATTAATACTTAGAAAATATTCAAAATAAGAAGCATACAAAATATTGATGAAAGCCAATAAACTTATCGGGAAACAGAACAAACTCAAATAAAAACTAATACTTTTAAAATTCATTTATTTAAATTGTGCCTACACTAAAGATATTTTCTACAGCTTTTAATTCCTCTCTTTTCGCTAAAAATACAACAAGATCATCCTTTTCAAAAATAAAACTAGATTTAGGGATGAATACTTTATTTTTTCTTATAATTGCACCAATCCTTATGTCATCAGGTAAATTTGAGTCTTGAATTTTTTTATTTACTAATTCTGACTTTTCAGAAATTTTTCCCTCAATGAATTCGTAATCGCCATCTAACAAAGAATATACAGTACCAATAGTTCCTCTATGAACATGTTCCATAATTCTAGATACTGTTGTCATACGCGGATCTACTAAATCATCAATGTTAAGTGAGTCTTGTAAAAGATTATAATTAGTCTTATTTACTATTGCGATTGTTCTTTTTTTTAAACCTGTTTTTTCTGCCAAAACACACGCCATCATATTATTTTCGTCGTCGTTAGTTAAAGCTATCACTGTTTCTGAACCTTCCAAATTTGCTTCCTTAAGTATCTCATCATCCAAGGCATCGCCATTAATCACTATTGATGATGATAACTCATTTGCGATTTCTTCTGCTCTTTGTTTGTTTTTTTCAATAATTTTAACTCTTACATCTTCAAAGTTTTCTTCAAGCATTTTAGCTAATTGTAAGCCTATGTTTCCACCACCAATTATTAAAACATTTTTTGCAATTTTTTCATCATGCCCAAATGCTTTTAGTATTGGATTTAGCTGATCGCTACTAACCACAACATAAACGTTGTCATTTTCTAACATTTGGTCTTCTTTTTTAAGATAAATAAATTTTTCTTTTCTAACAGCGCCTAAAATATTTGCTTTAAAATTAGGAAATTTTTCAGTTAATTTTTTTAATGGTATATTTTTAATAGGACAATTTTTTTCTATTGAAATTTCTAGCATTTTCACTCTGTCTTTACCAAAAGGAACATTGTCTAATGCACCTGGAGCTTCCAATCTTCTAAATAAAGATTTAGCAACTTCTAATTCGGGAGAAATAATTACATCAATAGGTATATTTGATTTATTGTACAATTTACCCCATTTTCCCTCCAGAAAATCTTTAGTCCTTATTCGAGCAATTTTTTTTGATACATTAAATAATGAGCTAGCTAATTGACATACGATCATATTTGTTTCATCATTTCTTGTTACTGCTATTACCATGTCAGCCTTTTCTGCACCTGCGTTTTCTAAAACAGAAGGTAATGAAGCCCTACCTACAATACCTTTAACATCTTGAGTGTCGTTAATTTTCTTAATATCTTCAGAGGACTGATCTATAACAGTAACGGAATGTCCTTGAGCGGATAATTGTTTACTTATTGAAAAACCTACTTTTCCAGCTCCACAAATTATTATATTCATTTTAATTAATTCCTTTAATTCCTAAAGATTTTAATTTTCTATGTAAAGCAGACCTTTCCATTCCAATAAAGTCTGCTGTTTTAGAAATATTTCCGTGATGTATTTTTAATTGAGTTGTCAAATATTCTTTTTCAAAATGCTCTCTTGCTTCTTTAAGAGGTGATTGAAATGATAATTCTAAAATATCTTTATTATCTTGAATTTTTGATGAAGGGTTTAATACATCATCAATAATTTTGCTAATTTTTTCCTTACTCTCGTTCGAAGATAAAATGGTTATTCTTTCAACTAAATTTCTTAACTCTCTGACATTTCCAGGCCAATTATACGTGTATAAACTGTCATTTTTAATATCAATATCAGGTTTTTGAACGCCATTAATTTCAGATAATTTTGTTTTGAAATAATCTATTAATAGAGGTATGTCCTCCGTCCTTGAAGATAGAGAAGTCAATTCTATCGGCATTACATTTAGTCTGTGATATAAATCCTCTCTAAATTTTTTCTCTTTAACTAATACATTTAAGTTCCTTGAAGTGGAAGAAATGAGTCGAATATTTACGTTTATATCTTTAGAGCCATTCATTCTTTTAAATTTCTGATCAATTAAAACTCTTAGAACGTTTGCCTGAGTTTCGTAAGGTATCTCTGATACTTCATCAATTAATAATGTTCCTTTGTTTGCTCGCTCTAATGCACCGAAGGAAATATTACCATCTTCAAATTCCTCTCCAAAGAGTTCCTTTTCATATGTTTTTTCTCTTAGTATGGCTGCATTAATTATTACGAAAGGCTCTTTTGATCTTGAGGAATTTTTATGAATTTTTCTTGCTACTAATTCTTTGCCCGATCCAGTTGGGCCTGAAATTAAAACTCTACTTTCAGATGTTGCAAGTTTTTCTATAATTTTTTTAACTTTAAGTGAAGCCTGACTTTCACCAATTAATTCAAAAGAATGAAAAAGCTTGTTTTCAATAATATCTTTTTCTTTTTTGAGTGATAAAGACTCTAAGCCTCTTTTTACATAATTTAAAATTTTTTCTTTTGTAAATGGCTTTTCAATAAATTCATATGCTCCTAACCTTATGGCTTCAACTGCTATTTGAACTGTAGCATGGCCAGAAATCATTATTACAGGTGTTAGTTTATCATTTTTTATTACTAATTTTAAAAGATCAATTCCATCTTTATCTGTTTTATCCAACTTAATATCAATTATTGCAAGATCGGGAAGTCTTTTATTTATTTCTAAGACAGCTTGATCATAGTTGGCTGCGGAGCGTACTTTAAAATTTTGTTCTTCTAAAATATTGCAAATTAAAAAACGTATATCCGGATTGTCATCTATAACTAAAATTTCTTTAAACATATTTTGGTAATGAGATTGTTACTACTGTCCCTTTTTTATCTCGTTTGTTTTTAATCGAAAAATATCCAGAGTGTTCATTAATTATTTTAGTTACTATTGGTAGGCCTAATCCTGTTCCTGTTTTTTTTGTTGTAAAATAAGGTGTCATAGCTTTTTTAGTGTCTATTATACCTGTGCCATTATCATTTATTTTAATGATTATATAATCTTTATTATCACCTATTTCTATGTCAATATTTCCTTTAAAATTAAGGTCTTTTTTGGAAAGTTCGAGAAAAGACTCCTCGGAATTTTTAATCAGATTTATAAAAACTCTATTTAGTTGATCTTCATCTCCATTTACAAAATTTTTTTTATTTATATTTATTAAGTTTATTGTATTTTTAGATGTTAATTTTATAAAATCTAATGATTTATTAACAAGCTTATAAATCTCAATTTTTCTTAAAATTGGTCTAGGCATTCTAGCAAAGTTTGAAAATTCGTTTACTAAATTTTCAATATCTTTTATTTGTCGATTTATAGTCGATAGATATTTTTCAAATTCTTTTGAGTCATTTAATAACTTATTCTTATATTTCTCTCGAAGGCTATCTATTGATAATTGTATTGGTGTTAAAGGATTCTTAATCTCGTGAGCTAATTTTCTAGCAACGTTTTCCCAAGCCTCATATCTTTCATTAATTAAAAGTTTATTTTGTTGTTCTTTAAGTCTTTCAATCATCTGATTAAAGTTTTTATTTAATTGTTTAAATTCTTCATCGGTATCAACTTCTGGAACTTTAACATCCAAAGCTCCCCTGCTTATAGAGTCTGAAGCTCCAATCAAATTAATAATAGGCTTTGTTAATCTAGAAGCAAATGTTATGGCAATAGAAGTTGATAAAAAAAGTAATAAAGTAACGACAATAGTATAAATTATTGCAAAAGTAACTTTTATTCCGGTTTGACTGTTCTCAACAGAGTAATAAAAACTAACCGCTTGTTCTGTCTCATTTAAATATCTTAAAATTTCAGGATCAATATCTCTTGAAATATACAAATAAGTATCAACTAAAGATGTTAATTTTGTCATAACGGCAGTTTTATATTCTAAACTATCAGTAATAAAAACAGGTTTTCCTTCCAAAGCCTGGTCGTAATCTTCATCAGCAGGAATGATAAATTCTTCTGTAATATCCCTTACATCAGATAATAAAATATTACCTACACTATCAATTAAGTAAACATCGTCAATTCTTCTTAAAAATTTTTCTGATTTCATGATTTGTTTAAATCTATTTGGATTTGAATAGTAAAAACCTGAGGCTCGATTCAAACCAACGCTCATTAGAATTACATCAGATAGTACATTCTCTTTACTTTCCTCTAAATAGTTTTTTGCAACATCAAATGAGTTATTTACAGCCTTTGTTATTTGTTTATCGAAGTAATTTTGAATACCAAAATTAAATAAAAATAATGAAAAAATTGCAACAACTAAAGAAGGAATAAGGGTAAATAGTGAAAATAAAGAAATATATTTAAGGTTTGTTTGTGATCCCTTTTTATTTTTTTTACCTGTATAATAAAATCTATAAAAATTATTAAAAATCAAAGTAAAAAAAATTAATAATAATAATATATCTACGATCAACAGTGTTTGTAAATTTTGATCTGTTAATGGAACAAATCCTTCATTAATAAAGGTTAAAAAAGTAACAATCCCCATTAAAATACACAAAAATGAGGATAAAATAATCCAATTAAAATTTTTTATTATCTTGAACATCTTAAATTACCATTAAATATGTATATAAATATTATATAAGTTAAAACCATGAGTTTTTGTTTAATTATTCTTGCTGGAGGTAATAGCCATAGATTTAGGTCTAATATTGGCAAACCCTATCAAAAATTAGCAGGCAAATCATTAATTGAAATAAATCTAATTAAAGCGCGTAAATTTAAAGAAATTAAAAAGATTATTCTTGTATATAACAAAAAAGACTCAAAACTAGTCAAATTACTTAAACTTAAAAATGTGAAATTGATCATTGGAGGAATCAATAGACAGCAATCTACGTTTAATGCTTTAAAGTATTTAATCAGTCAGAAAAGTACTGCTAAAGTTTTAATTCATGATGTTGCTAGACCTAATTTTTCAACAAAGCTTTTAAGATCAATATTAAGAAACATGAGAAATGCTAGAGCAGTAGTGCCTAAAATAAAAGTTCAAGATGCAATCAAACAAATAATTGATTCTAGTAAAGAAGAGTACATAGTAGGAAAAAAAAGAGATAGTTTTTTTTTAACTCAAACTCCTCAATCTTTTAATTTGGAGGAAATATATCATTTACATAAGACTAGCTCTAGAAAATACAAAGATGACGACATCTCTTTGTACATGGATCTAAATAAAGTAAAATTTATTGAAGGTGAAAAAAATAATTTTAAAATTACAGATAAATCAGATTTTGAAAATTTAAGAAATATATATAAATCAAAACAAAGTGTCGGAATAGGATTTGACGTTCATAAATTAGTACCAAATAGGGCGCTTTATTTAGGTGGTTTAAGAATTAAATCAAAGCTTGGTACACTAGGTCATTCTGATGGCGACCCAATTTTGCATTCTGTTACAGATGCAATTTTAGGTGCTTGTAAAATGGGAGATATCGGTCAAATGTTTTCGGATAAGAACAAAAAATTTAAGAATGTTAGGTCAACAATTTTACTCCAAAAAGTTTTAGAGCTTATTAGATTAAATGGTTACCTAATAAATAATATTGATATAAATATTATTACTCAAACTCCTAAAATAAAAAAATACAAAAATAAAATATTAAATAATATTGCTGAAGTATGTGATATTTCGAAAAATCAAATAAATTTAAAAGGAAAAACCACTGAAAAACTCGGAGTGATTGGAAAAGAAAAAGCAATTGCATGCGAAGTTATATGTTCAGTTGTCAAATATGATTAAAACTATAAATTATTTATTTGTTACCTGTTTTGGTGTTGGATCTTTTAGATTTGCTCCAGGAACAATAACATCTTTAGTCACAACTATTTTTTTATACAGTTTATTTCATATAATAAACTTATCTAGCAACATAATTTTAACAATTTTAATAATAATTTTAATTTATTCATTTTACGCAGTATCGGAATATATAAGATATAAAGAAAACAAAGATCCTAAAGAAGTTGTTGTAGATGAGTTCATTGGTCAGTCTATTCCAATTTATATTTATGAAATATCTCATGGAACAGTAAAAGACTCCCAAGAATCAGTTTTATTTTATTTCTATATTTTTATTTTGTTTAGATATTTTGATATCAAAAAACCTTTTCCAATCAATTTTTTTGATGAGAAATTTAAAAATAGTTTTGGAGTAATTTTAGATGATGTATTTGCAGGTCTATATGTAGTCCTTACATTAATAATTTTTATGATAATTAAATCTAAATTTTTTCAATGAGTTTAAATAAAAAAATAATTTTATTACTTAAAAGAAAAAAAGTAAAGATCTCAATTGCTGAGTCTTGTACAGGTGGATTGTTATCTAGTGCTATTACATCTGTAAGTGGATCGTCAAAAGTGTTTACGATGGGATTGGTTACTTACTCTAATCATGCCAAAACAAATATATTAAAAGTATCTCATAAAATAATAAAAAAATATGGTGCTGTAAGTGATCAATGTTGTTTAGCTATGGTAAATAATTTGAGTAAAATTAGTAAATCAAAAGTATGTGTTTCAATAACAGGAATAGCTGGTCCTAAAGGAGGATCTAAACAAAAACCAGTAGGTTTAGTTTATATTGGAATTAGGTTTAGAAATAAGGTTTTTGTATATAAATGTAACTTTAAAAATAAAGACAGAGCTAACATTCAAAGACAAACAGTTAAAAAATCGCTTAATTTATTATTAAAATTAATTAAATAGGATAACTGAACTCTGGGTTTATGATAAAATTTAATAAATGAGCTGTAAAACTATTCAATAATAAGAATATTCCAAAAGCGTTAAGATAGAGAATAAAAACTAGGAAATTTCTTGATCTTTTTTTAGCTAGGAGATTTTTGTTTTCGGGTACCCAATCTTTGTTTGGAGATTTAAAATCATAAGAAAACATCCAATAAGTTATGTCACTTTCATTAGGGTCTCCAGTTCTAATATTCTTTATATATGAAGCTAGACTTTTAAATGTAAAAATCAAAATTAATAATAAAACTGATATAATTAACATTATTTATATAATTGAATTGCTCTTTCTTCAAAAGCTTTAGCAATTTTATTTAAACCAAGTTCAAAAGATTTTTTCATAATTGCATTTAAAATTGGATTTTTTAACTCAAAATCTATAAAAAATTCTAATTGAGTATTGTTATTTATTTTTTTAAAATGCCATTCATTTTTTAAATACTTCAAGGGACCATTTAAATTTGTAACAATAATTTTATTTGTTTCCTTATGATAAGAAACATGGCTCGAAAAAGTTTCATTTAGAATACTTTTACCAACTTTTAAATCACCACTAAAAGTAATAAGGTCAGAACTTTCTTCCTTATTAATAATTTTACCTTCAATACACCATGGAACAAACTCAGGATATTTTTCAATATCAAGAACCATTTCAACAAGTTGATCTTTTTTACAAGGAATAATTTTTTTTAGTCTTGCGGATGACATTCAAGCTTTTTATTTCTTGCGTCTTGTAATCTTTTAAAATCTTCATCAGCATGATAAGATGATCTTGTTAATGGTGAGGAAGAAACTAATAAAAAACCTTTAGTTTTAGCAATAGAACCCAGTTCTTTAAATTCATCTGGGTTGTAATATCTATCAAGTGGATGATGTCTTACAGAAGGCTGCAGATACTGTCCTATTGTTAAGAAATCAACTTCTGCTGATCTTAAATCATCCATTACTTGTATTACTTCATCTTTAGTTTCACCAAGGCCAACCATTATCCCTGACTTTGTAAAAACTTTTTTATTAAAAGACTTAGTCTTTTTTAGTAATTCTAATGATGCAAAATAACGTGCGCCAGGTCTAACTTTTGTATAAAGTCTTGGAACAGTTTCAATATTGTGATTGAAAACATCTAAATCTGCTTCCAAAACTTTTTTATATGCATCACCTTTTCTTAAAAAGTCTGGTGTAAGAACTTCAATAGAAGTTTCAGGATTTTTTTCTCTTGTTGCTTTAACAACTTTATAAAAATGTTCTGAACCTCCATCTTTAAGATCGTCTCTATCAACAGATGTTATTACTACATGTTTTAAATTTAAATCTTTTACCGCGTTAGAAATTTTTAATGGCTCAAAGATATCAAGCTCAGTTGGTTTACCAGTTTTAACATCACAAAATGCACAAGCTCTTGTACAAGTATCTCCCATAATCATAAAAGTTGCATGTTTTTTACTCCAACATTCTGTAATATTTGGACAATTTGCCTCCTGACAAACTGTTACTAAATTATTTTGGTTCACGACTTTTTTAGTTTGAAAAAAAACTTGAGAGTCTAAAATTTTAGATCTTATCCAATCTGGTTTTTTCTTAATTGGATTAATTGGTTTGTTGGCTTTTTCTGGATGTCTTGGTTTTTCGCTCATTTTATTTTAATTATTATTTCATCTTGAGTCACATATTTAAATTTTTGTCTATATAACATGTCTAAATAATCTGGATCATTTTTATTAATCAATAAAATTTTATAATCTAAGTCTTTTAATTTAGCAGTTAACACCTTTTCGGCTTCAATCAGTTCCTCGTAAGTTTTTTTTTTATCAAAATAAGAGATTAATCCCCTTTCACCGCCAATTAGATTGATACCTATATATAGAATAAAAAAAATATTGAATAAAAGAAATTTTTTTTTTTTTAAACTTTCAGTTAACTTCATCAGCTATATTTTAGCCATTTTGGCTTGATTGCCAAGTTCTTCTTCGACGCGTAATAATCTGTTATATTTCGCTACTCTTTCAGATCTTGCCAAAGAACCTGTTTTGATTTGTGAGGACATCGTAGCTACCGCCAAATCAGCTATAAATGTGTCCTCGGTGTCTCCTGATCGATGTGAAATAATACTATTAAAATTTGCTTTTTTTGCCATTGAAATAACTTCTAAAGTTTCAGTTAGAGTTCCTATTTGATTAGGCTTGACCAAAATACAATTAGCTGATTTCACTTTAATACCTTTATCGAGTCTTTTGGAATTAGTTACGAATAAATCATCTCCTACAATTTGAACATTATTTCCTATTGCTGCAGTAATTTTTTTCCATGATTGCCAATCTTCTTCACCAAATGGATCCTCTATAGATTTAATTGGGTATTTCAATGTTAATTTTTTGTAATAGCTTAAAACATCGTCTGCTGATATAAAATTTGACGATTGAACTGAATACTCACCTTTTTCATTCATAAGTTCATTAGCAGCAACATCTAAACAAATAACGATATCACTACCTGGTTTTAATTTTGACTCCTCAATAGCTTGAACTATTAAATCTAAAGCTTCTTCGTTGGAATTGATAGATGGAGCAAAACCACCTTCATCCCCAACATTTGTGAGCATTTTTTTTGATTTTAATAATTTTTTTAAATTTTGTATTACAAGAAAACATTTTTCTATAGCATCTGTAAAATTTTTAGATGAGTCAGGTCTAATCATAAATTCTTGAATATTTAAATCATTATCAGCATGTGCTCCGCCATTTATAATGTTCATTAGTGGCACAGGCAGTGAATACGATTTACCTAAATTTTTATAAAGTGATTTTTTATTAGTTATGGCTGCTAATTTTGCATTAGCTAACGAAACTGCTAAAGTTGCATTTGCTCCCAGTTTAGTTTTATTTTCACTGCCATCTAATTCTAATAAAATTTTATCAATATTTTCTTGATGATTAGGGTCTAAATTTTTTAGTTTATTAGAAATTTTACTATTTATATTTTGAACTGCGGTATTCACACTTTTACCCAAAAATTTGTTTTGATCTTTATCTCTTAACTCGTGAGCTTCAAATGCGCCTGTAGAGGCACCGGATGGGGATATTGCTAAAGCTGACGCACCATTATCTAAAAATATTTCAGCTTCAACAGTAGGATTTCCTCTACTATCAAAAACTTGTCGTCCTTTAACGCTTTTGATTTTTGCCATTCTATTATTTAATTAATTTATCAATTTCAATTAATTTTTTTAATAATGTTTTTACTTCATTTAATGGAACCATATTTGGACCATCTGATGGCGCATTGTCAGGATCTTCATGTGTTTCCATAAAAATTGCTCCAACTCCAACAGCTATTGCTGCTCGAGCTAAATAAGGAACAAACTCTCTTTGACCTCCACTTTTTTCGCCCATACCACCTGGCTGTTGGACTGAGTGTGTGGTATCAAAAACAATCGGAAATCCAAATCTTGACATGATGGGCAAAGCTCTCATATCCGATACTAGTGTGTTGTAACCAAAACTTACTCCTCTTTCGGTGATTAATATATTTTTATTTCCTGATTCCTCAATTTTTTTAATTACATTTGCCATATCCCACGGTGCTAAGAATTGCCCTTTTTTAACATTAACTACTTTTCCAGTTTTAGCTGCAGCTATTAACAAATCAGTTTGGCGACAAAGAAATGCTGGGATTTGTAAAACATCAACGTGGTTAGCAACTATTGAACATTGTTCTACAGTATGAACGTCAGTTAAAACAGGTAAATCAACTTCTTTTCTTATTTTATCAAAAATATTTAAAGATTTATCTAAGCCAATACCCCTTTTGCCTTTAAGACTTGTTCTGTTAGCTTTATCAAATGAGGTTTTATATATAAGATTAATTCCAAGATCGTTAGTAATTTTTTTAAGTTCTGAAGAAATCTTTAAAGCATGTTCTTCATTTTCTAACTGACAGGGTCCTGCAATTAGAGTAAACGGCTTATCATTGGCTATTTCAAAATTAGAACATTTGACTTTATGATTTATCATTATTTTTAGATTTAATTTTAGCAGCTTTTATAAACGACGAGAATAGAGGATGTGGAGTCAAAGGTCTAGATTTAAATTCTGGGTGAAACTGAACTCCAATAAACCAAGGATGATTTTTTAGTTCTATTGTTTCAGGTAATTTTAAATCAGGAGATAAACCGGAAAAAATCATATTTTTTTTTTCAAATTTATCCTTGAAATTTATATTAACTTCATATCTGTGACGATGTCTTTCATTAATTTTATTGGAATTATATATGTTATTTATTAATGAGCCCTTCTTTAATATTGCTTCAAAACTACCTAATCTCATAGTGCCACCTAAGTTTTTATTAGTACCTTTTAATTTCTTACCATCTTTCACCCATTCACTCATCAAACCTACTACAGAAGCCTTGGATGGTCCAAACTCGCTAGAAGTTGCTTTTTTTATATTCAATTTATTTCTAGCAAATTCTATTACAGCCATTTGCATTCCAAAACAAATGCCTAGAAACGGCACCTTATTAATTCTTGCATAATTAATTGCAGCTATTTTTCCTTCTGTTCCCCTTTTTCCAAATCCACCAGGTATCAAAATTCCTGAAATACCTTTAAGTTTATCTTTTACATCTTTTGGTTTTAAATAATCAGATTCAATTCTTATTAAATTTACTTTTAAATTGTTAGCTATTCCTCCATGAGTTAAAGCTTCATCCAAAGATTTGTAAGCATCTTTTAATTCAACATATTTACCAATTATAGCAATTTTTACTTTATTCTTATTATTTAAAATAGATTGTGTAATTTTTTTCCAAGGAGCTAGGTTTACTTTTTTTCTTGAATATATTTTGAAAAATTTTAAAACTCTTTCGTCTAATTTTTCTTTATTAAAACTAATTGGAGCTTCATAAATTGTTTTCACATCAACTGTTTCAATTACATTCTCGATAGAAACATTGCAAAATAATGAGATCTTCTTTCTTTGATCTAATGGTATAGATCTTTCTGACCTACATATAATTATATCTGGTTGTATACCAATACTTCTTAATTCTTTTACAGAGTGCTGAGTAGGTTTAGTTTTAATTTCGTCTGAAGCTTTCATGTATGGAACTAAAGTTAGATGTATAAATAAAGTATTTTTTCTTCCTGCCTCGTTTGAAAATTGTCTTATGGCTTCTAAAAAGGGTAAACTCTCAATATCACCTACTGTTCCTCCAATTTCACAAATTATAAAATCTTCTTTAGAAACATCGTATCTTATAAATTCCTTAATTCTATTTGTTATGTGCGGGATGACTTGAACAGTTTTGCCTAAGTATTTTCCCTGACGTTCTTTTTTTAAAACATCACTGTAAATTTTTCCTGTGGTTATGTTATCTGATCTTTTTGCAGAAATTCCTGAAAATCTTTCATAATGTCCAAGATCTAAATCAGTTTCTGCTCCATCATCTGTTACAAAAACTTCCCCATGTTGAAACGGACTCATGGTGCCTGGGTCAATGTTTAAATATGGATCGAGTTTTCGAATTCTTACTTTATATCCTCTAGATTGGAGAAGGTACGCAAGTGATGCTGATGATAACCCTTTTCCTAAGGATGAAACCACGCCGCCAGTAACGAATATAAATCGCGCCATGGAAGTATGTTATACTTTAAATAAACTAAATTACAAAGTCTTAATTACTTAGACTTGGGTATTTGTGGAAGATTTGAATTTTCTTCTTCTTCCTTTTCAAGAACTGATTGTGTTTCACGCAATTCGTCTCGAGATATTGCAACTATTGTGATGCTACAAATGATAAATAAAGCTGCTACTACTGAAGTAAGTTTTGTTAAGAAGGTGCCCATTGATCTTGCTGACGTGAAATTATCTTGTGAAACACCTAAACCTAGAGCACCTCCTTCAGATCTTTGTAATAAAATTATTATTACCAATATTACAGCTAAAATAATGTTTACAAAAACAAGTAATTCTTCCATGATGTTTATCTATAGTAATTCTTTATTATATCAATAAATTTTTTTGAGGATTTTGAAGCTCCTCCAATTAAAAAACCATCGATTTCTTCAATTTCTCTGAATATCTCAACATTGTTTCCATCGACAGATCCTCCATAGAGAACAGCAGGACTTTTTTTATTAAATATATCCTTTAGTACTTTTTTAATATAAACCGTTGTTTTTTTCAAATCACTTCCAGTTGGAATTTTTCCAGTGCCAATAGACCAAATTGGTTCATAGGCAACAATAATATTATTTTTATTAAAATTTTTTTCTAAAACTTTAGTCATCTGTTTTTTTAAAACACTCAATGTTTTTTTATTTTTTTTTTCTAATTTATTTTCTCCAATGCAAAAAACTACTTTCAATTTATTTTTTAGAGCATATTTCACTTTATCTTTAAGCATTAAGTCAGTATCGCCTTCTGCACGATTATCTGAATGTCCAACTAGAGTATACTTAGCGCCAATACTTCTTATCATATAAGGACTTATGGCAGCGGTATTCGATGAGAATTGATCTTTTTGATAACAATTTTGTGAGCCTACAACAATTTTCTTATTTTTGAAGTACTTAGCGTAACTCTCAATTAAAGTATATGGTGGTGTAATAATTACTTTATATTTGTTTCTATTTTTATCTTTAGTGTTAAATTTATTAATTTTATTAAGTATATTTCTGGATTTTGGAACACCGAACATTTTCCAATTTCCGATAAAATACCTCATAATTTGCCTTAATTTAAAATTTAATCTATAGGTGTATAATTTTGAAGTTATTAAATTAATATAATGGCAACATCAATAGGTAAATTATCAAAGTCTTTTTTTATTAAACTCCTTGTGGGTATTATTATCCTGCCATTTGTTTTTTGGGGCATGGGTGATGTTTTTAGAGGTGGAAATCAAAATGTAATTGCAACAATAGACTCTAAAAAAGTGAGTACTCAAGAATTTATGAATTATGTTAAGCAATTAAACTTAGATGAAGTGCAGGTAAAAAATTTATCTAAAACAGATTTGATTGAACAGATTTTATCAGATTATATTGGAAAAAAGGTAATGGCATTTGAGATTGAAAAACTTAATATAGAAGTAAGCGATGGATCTTTAAGAGATTTAATCAAAAATGATAAGTTATTTTTCAAAGATAGTAAATTTTCTAGAACCGAATATGAAAAATTTTTAATTAAAAGCGGTATTACTGCTCCACAATTTGAAGAAAACTTGGTCGTACAAGAAAAAAAACGGCAGTTTTTAAGTTCATTAGCTGGAGGGATAGTGGTTCCGGAAATCATAACTGAGAAAGAATTTAAGAAAGAAAATCAAATAAAAACAATTCAATATATAGATTTAGATAAATATCATTTGAAAAATAAACCTTCACCTGAAAATATAAAAGAACTTTACGAAAAAAATAAAAATATATTTATTACTGAACTAAAATCATTAAGATTTGCTGAGATCAAACCAGAGTTAATTAGTGGAAGTTCAGAGTACAACGAGAATTTCTTCAAACAATTAGATCTTATTGAAAATAATGTCTTGGATGGTCAAACCTTCAATGAAACAACTGCGGCAAACAACTTAAAAATTTTAGAATTCAATAAAATAAATATTAAAAAAGAAGATGAGACTAATAACAAAATTAAAAATTTGTCCGACAATCTTTTTAAAAAGATTTATGAGATTAAAATAAATAATTCTCCGGAAATAATTAATGCTGATGGAAAATATTATATAGCTGAAATTAAAGATCAACAAATAAAAAATAGACCAATAGACGACCCTGAGGTTTTACAAGCATTAAATGCTCAATTAAGTTTCAAAACAAAAATTGAAAATAATAAGTCTTTGGCAAAAGATATCAGCCTCGGTGCATTTGATAATGAAAATTTTAAAAAATTTGCTAGTGATAATAAACTTTTAGTTGTCGATTATAAAATTTCTAGCTTAAAACAAAATGATATTTTCGAAGAAGGATTGATTAAAAGAATCTTTCTTACAAATGATGGTGAAATAAATCTAATAACAAACAACACTCTTACAAAAAGTTTTTTAATTTTTACAAAAAAGACTGAATATGAAACTTTAGATAAAAAAAGTAACGAATTTGAAAAATATGAGGCTAAAGCTCGGTTAAACTTGATTAACAATATATACAAATCATACGATGAATATGTTAATCAAAAATATAAAGTTGAATTAAATCAAAGAACTATTGACCGTGTTAAAAATTCATTTTAATGAAAATAAACCTTAGTCTTAAACAATTCAAGATGAATTACTCTAAAAAAAAACATCAAATTTTATTTAGGGTAAAACGGTGTGATCAGTACAATAAAGTCGAAAATCTTTTTAAATTTCTTCTAGCTGAAAAAAATAGCTTTATTTTTGAGTCAGTTGAAAAAGGCACTATTAAAAGTCGTTATACAATTATTGGTTTAAATCCGGATAAAATTTGGAACATCAATAATAATATTATTACATTGGATAGCTCAGGTAAAAAAACAAGGATTAAATCAAAACCTTTAAAATATATTAATAAATTAATAGAGAACTTTAAAATTAAAATTCCTAAACAATTACCTTCAATGTCTTCGATGCTTGTGGGTTATTTCTCTTATGATGTAATTCGTTACATAGAGAGTGTGCCAAATAAATGTAAAGATGATTTAAAAATACCAGATGTAAGATTATCTCGACCTAAAAATCTAGTCATTTACGATAATTTAAAAAAGAAAATTTTTTACATAGAAAATGTCTATGCTGATACTAAAATTAAAGATTTTAAAGAACAATATTATTTAATTAATAAAAAATTTGATTCATATGAGGATTTTGAAAAAATAAAACTCCCCGCTCAGTTTACATACAAACCTAACAAAAATTTAATTAAATCAAATACTACAAAAAAAAGATTTAAGGCTTTAGTAAAAAAAGCAAAAAAGTACATTGAAAAAGGAGATATTTTTCAAGTTGTTTTAAGTCAAAGGTTTGAAAGAAAAATAAATAAAAGACCAATTGAAATTTATAATCATTTAAGAAAATCAAATCCTTCCCCTTTTATGTTTTATTTTAATTATAATGATTTTAATATCCTTGGAAGTAGTCCTGAAATTTTAGTAAGACTTAGAGATGGAGAAGTAACAGTTAGACCTATTGCAGGAACCAGACCTAGGGGAAAAAATATTAAAGAGGATAAAAAATATGAATTAGATCTTTTAAGAGATAAAAAAGAATTAGCAGAACATCTAATGTTATTGGATCTTGGCAGAAATGATGTTGGTAAAGTAACAGAAATAAATTCTGTAAAAGTAACTGAAAAGTTTAAAGTAGAAAGGTACTCTCATGTCATGCACATTGTCTCAAATGTAGTAGGAAAGTTTAACAAAAAAATTTCTTTATTTGAAACGCTTTTATCAGGTTTTCCTGCAGGTACTGTTAGCGGCGCACCAAAAATAAGAGCCATGGAAATTATTGATGAACTAGAGAAAAATAAAAGAAAATTATATGCGGGAGGTATAGGTTATTTTACTTCAAATGGAGAATTTGACACATGTATAGCTTTAAGGACGGCTCTAATAAAAAATAATAAATTTTACGTGCAAGCCGGAGCCGGAGTAGTTGCTGATAGCAAACCTGAAAAAGAATATGCCGAAACCATAAATAAAGCCAAAGCTCTAATGAAAGCAGTCGACTAGATGAAAATTTTATTAATAGATAATTATGACAGTTTTACATATAATTTATATCATTATATTTCAAATTTTAAAAAAAATGTCGAAGTCATAAGAAATGATAAAATTGATGGAAAAACAATTTTGAAAAAAAAATATAATAAAATTGTTATTTCACCTGGTCCAGGTAATCCAGATCAAGCAGGTAATTGTTTGAAAATTGTCAAAGAAGTTTACAAAAAAATACCTATTCTCGGCGTTTGTTTAGGGCATCAAATTATTGGTCAAGTATTCGGTGGAAAAATTGTAAGAGCTAAAAATTTAATGCACGGAAAAACAAGTAAAATTAAGCATCAAGGAATAGGTTTGTTTAAGAATGTCCAAAATAATTTTGAGGCTACGAGATATCATAGTCTTATAGTTAATCGTAAAAACTTTCCAAAAGACCTATTAATTACAGCGGAAACAAAGAATAAGACTATAATGGGATTAATGCATAAAGAATATAATGTTCATGGGTTTCAGTTTCATCCTGAGAGTATTAGTACTAAAATGGGCATGAAATTAATTAAAAATTTTATTACAAACTAATATGTCTGATATTGTAACTAAATTAAAACAAGGCAATAACCTGACGTTTGAAGAAAGCAAATCTTTGTTTTCAAATTTGATGGAGGGTAAACATAAAGAAAATCAAATTATTGAAATTCTAGAAGCTTTTATTAAAAAAGGTGAAACAAAAGATGAATTAGCCGGGGGCATTTTTGTTTTAAGAGATAAAGCCATAAAAGTGTTCGCTGATTCAAAAACTATAGATACTTGTGGAACTGGTGGTGATGGTCAAAATTCATTAAATATTTCAACAGCTGCCGCAATTGTTTTAGCAAGTATGGGCATTAAAGTGGCAAAACATGGAAATAAAGCTGTTTCATCTAATTGTGGATCTGCAGATGTTTTAGAGGCTTTGAAAATTAATATAAATTTAAAACCTAATGAAGTTGAGGAGAGTATTAAAAATTTTAAATTTGCTTTTATGTTTGCTCCAAATTATCACTCTGCAATGAAACATGTCGGGCCAGCAAGAAAAAAAATGGGTAAGAAAACTATTTTTAATTTAATTGGTCCTTTAAGTAGTCCTGCGCAAGTAAAAAGACAAGTTATAGGTGTTTTTGAAAAAAAATGGATGAGACCTTTTGCTGAAGCATTAAAAGTAAATAATGTCTTACATGCTTACATTGTTCATAGCGACGATGGAATGGATGAAATTTCACCTTTTGCTAAAACAAATGTTATTGAACTTAAAGACGGTAAAATAAGCGAATTTACAATTGATCCAAAAAATCTTGGTATTAATTCTAATAATAAAGAAAATTTAAAAGGTAAAAACGCAAAATATAACGCTGATAAGATTATAGAGATCTATAAAGGTGTTTCAAACGAGTTTTCTCAGTCAGTTGCACTAAATGCTGCTGCTGGATTAATTGTTTCGGGAAGAGAAAATGAATTTACAAATGCTTTTAATAAAACATCTAAACATCTAAGTTCTGGTAAAGTATTTGAATTTTTAAATAAATTGCAATTTTGATAATGACTAACGTTTTAGAAAAAATTATCGATGATAAAAAAGATTCATTAAAAAAAATTAAAAAAATTTATTCTTTAGACTCTCTTGAAAATACAATTAAATCTTTAAATAAATTTTTAAATTTTAAAGATGCTGTATGTAATAATAAAGGTGTATCACTAATAACAGAAATTAAAAAAGCAAGTCCTTCCGCCGGAGAATTGGTAAGAGATTTTAATCATTTAAATATTGCGAAAATGTATATTGATAATGGCGCAACATGTCTTTCGGTTTTAACTGAGGAAAAATATTTTCTTGGTAAACTTGATTATATAAAAGATATTAAAAATAAGTTTAAAATCCCAGTTTTAGCTAAAGATTTCTTTGTGGATCCTTATCAAATTACGCTATCTAAAAGCTACGGTAGTGATTGTGTTTTAATTATTATTTCTGCTCTCGATAATAAGTTAGCAGATGAAATTTATGCCGAAGCAGTTAGACATAAACTTTCAGTAATAATCGAGGTGCATGATTATAAAGAGGCTGAAACAGCTTTAAAATATGAAGATGCTTTAATTGGAATAAACAATAGAAATTTAAAAACATTGAACATCTCGATTAATAATACGATTTCAATTTTTGAAATATTAAAAGAACATAATGGCCCTATTATTTCAGAAAGTGGAATAAAGGATGAAGCCGATGCAAAGTATATTTATGAAAAGACAGGAATTAAAAATTTTCTAATTGGTGAATCACTTTTAAAATCTGACAATCCAGGAGGTTTGATGAAAAAATTTGTTCAAATAATCCAATAAAATAAGGCCTTATTTCAGGTTGTAATTTAAACAGAACTTTTATAGAACATAAATGTACGAGGTTTGTTCTATGCTTACCAAAAAACAAAAAAATCTACTTATATTCATTAACAAGAAGATCAGATCTTCTGGAATATCTCCATCTTATGAAGAAATGAAAAACTCACTCAACCTTAAGTCGAAATCAGGAATTCATAGATTAATTTCAGCATTAGAGGAAAGAGGATTTGTAAAGAGATTAGCACATAAAGCAAGGGCTTTAGAAGTTGTAAAATTACCCGAAAACGCAAGCGCGAATGATATTTTCAATACTTTCACTCCAAGTGTTATTAAAGGTGGTCTAGATAATGAAAAAACAAACTCAACTGACGTTTCTGTATTAGGAAGTATAGCTGCAGGAACACCTATTGAAGCAATTCAGCAAGAAGTTGATAGAGTTGCTTTACCAGAAGAGTTGCAGAATAATGGTGAGCATTACGGTTTAAAGGTTAAAGGTGACTCAATGATTGAAGCTGGTATCAATGATGGCGATACAGTAATCGTTAAGAAAACTTCAAATGTAGATAGTGGTCAAATTGCAGTTGTATTAATTGATGACCAAGAAGCAACTTTAAAAAGAGTAAGAAAAAAAGGAAACACTATTGCTTTAGAAGCTGCAAATAGAAACTATGGCACAAAGATTTACGCTGCTAATAGAATAAAAATTCAAGGTAAACTTGTTTCTTTATATAGAAACTTTCACTAAAATAGTCTAATTAATAAAAATGTCTTTTAATTGTAGGTTCGCGCCCTCTCCTACTGGGCCTCTTCATATTGGTGGTGTACGAACAGCTTTATTTAATTGGCTTTTAGCTAAGAAAAATAAAGGTAAATATTTCTTAAGAATTGAAGATACTGACAAGGAAAGATCAAAAGTGGAATTCAAAAAACAAATTATTTCTTCACTATCTTGGCTTGGCATTGAACATGATGGTGAAGAATATATTCAATCAAAAAATATTAATAAACATGTTGCGGTTGCAGAAGAGCTTATTAAAAAAGGTTTTGCTTATGAATGTTATTGCTCTGAAGATGAGATAAATGAACAAAAAGAGAAGTGTAAAAAACAAGGTATACCTTATGTTTATAATAGAAAATGGAGAGCCGCAAAAGACCTTAAAATTCCAGGAGGTGTAAAACCGGTAATTAGATTTAAGAGTAAAATTTCAGGAAATACAATTATAAAAGATTTAGTTCAAGGAGAAAGAAATATATCGAATTCTACAATTGAAGATTTTATAATATTAAGAAAAGATAAATCACCAACATATCAATTATCAGCAACAGTTGATGACCATGAGATGAAAATTTCTCATGTGATAAGAGGCGATGATCATATGATTAATTCTTTTAAACAAAAACAGATATATGATGCCATGGGTTGGGAAGTTCCAAACTTCGCTCATATTCCGCTAATTCATAGTGAACAAGGAAAAAAATTATCTAAAAGAGATAATGCATCTACTTTAGAGGATTATGTTAAAATTGGAATTATTTCAGACGCTTTAAGAAATTATTTATTAAGATTAGGATGGTCTTATAAAGATAAAGAGATTTTTACCAAGCAAGAAAGTATTAATTTATTTGATTTAAATGGCGTCGGAAAATCACCTTCAAAGTTAGATATGAATAGGATTTACTCCATAAATGAAACATATATAAAAACAATAGATGAAAGAGATCTATTTAATTTCTTCAAAGAATACGTTTCAAAATATAAAAAACCTATTGATCAATTAAAAGAGAGTATTCTTTTAAGATCAATGAACTTCCTAAAGAACAAAGCAAAAACTCTAGATGATATTTGGAATAATGCACAGTATATCATTAACGATAAAATTGAGATTAACACAGATGATAAAAAATTAATTGATGATTTTTCTAAAAAAGTAATCAACGACTTTATTAGTGAATATGAGAAAATACCTTCTTTATCTAGAGAAACTTTAGAGCCTATAATTAAATCGTTAATAGATAAACATAAAACAAATTTTAAGGGTGTGGGACAGCCTTTAAGAATAGCGCTAGTTGGATCAAGATTTGGGCCTGGCTTATATGATATAATTCTATCGTTGGATAAATCTGAAGTGACAAAAAGACTAAAACAAATTTAAATGAAAAATGCAGTATCTTTCAGAACTAGAAAAACGTCCATTTACGATAAAAAATCTGACAACCCTTTTAAAATAAGTAGGTCTAAATTTTTCAATTTTCTTAATTGTAAAAGATGTTTTTATTTAGATCGTGTAAAAGGATTAAAAGAGCCCTCAATGCCTGGTTGGGCTCTAAATATTGCTGTAGATGAGCTCTTAAAGAAAGAGTTTGATCTTTATAGAAAAGAGCAAAAACCCCATCCAATTATGGTAAAGCATAATTTAAATTTTATACCTTATCAGCACGAAGATTTAGATTCATGGAGAAATTCCTTAAAGGGTGGAATTTCATATTTAGATGAAAAAAATAATCTAATTATTTACGGTGGTATTGATGATCTCTGGTTTGATTTAAACGAAAATAAACTAGTTGTAGTAGATTATAAAGCTCAGTCTTCAACTTATCCTGTAACAGTTTCATCTTATCTAGATGCAGAGTGGCATCTTAGTTATAAATTGCAAATGGATATTTATGTTCATATTTTAAGAAAAATGAATTTTAAAGTTTCAGATCGAACATTTTTTTATGTTTGTAATGGAGAAAAAACAAATAATAAATTTGATAACAAAATAGATTTTAAAACTACATTGATTCCATACCGTGTAGATACATCGTGGATTGAAGAAAAATTAATTGAAATGAAAGATGTTTTAAATCTTGATAACCCCCCCCAAATTGAAAAGACTTGCGAGAAATGTGCTTACTTGGAGGGAGGAAAAAGGTTTTTATAACTGTAACGCTGCTTTTAATTCTTCTACAGAAACATTAAGTTGTTTTGCTGCTGACTCAAGATCTGGATTAGGTGATGGAGGGCCTAAAGCTTTTTTTAAATCTTTAGTTTTAATGCCTAAAACTTTTTCTGCATTTTTAAAATTCGGTTTTTTAGGTTTTCCTTTTCCTCCTGGACCTTTACCAGATCCTTTTTGTAATGCAGCTTCACCTACGCAAGTTCGACCTGATGCTTTACCTTTTTTTTTCTGATTAAAATTTGAAGTAGTTGGCTTACCTTTATAAGCTCCCATAAAAAATGGAAAATCTATTGTAGCATGATAATGATATTCACCATCATGTTCATGCCCATTAGCTTCATCTATTAATGGTTTGTGTTTTGTTCTATCAGCTAATCCCATAATTTTTATTCCATCAAAGGACCAACCAATTTGTGAATTTGTTTCAAGACCTATTTTTTTTCCATTGCTGATTAAACACATTGGAGCAAAATGATAATGATACATGCCTTGGGGGTCTGCATGGGCTCCACAAGGACCTACTACGCGATTATATGGAGCAATTTTATTTTCAGAATCATATGGACCAGCTATAACTACTCCATTAAGCATCACTCCGATTGCTTGCATATCTTTTGTTATTTTTCTAGGTTTGTCTAAATATTTAATTTCTTTTGGAATTTTAAATGTATATAATTTTTTTGTAGCACAATTTGGATTGTTTGAAAATAAATCATGATCCGGAATATTATTAGTTTTATAAATCAAAAATTTTTCGTTTTCTGTTATTTTTAAATTATTAGATTCTTCTAAAGTATATTTTCTACCCTCACTCATTCTAGGCCAAAGACCTTTTGTTTTCTCTTGAATTGTTCTTAAGCTTCCTTTTGCTTTAGCTGCCTCATCATACTCCTGTTGCGAAGCATTATTAAAATTTAACTCAGTTGAAAAGGATTTAATTGGAAATAAAATTAAAATAAATAGATGAAAAAGTTTTTTCATATGAAACACTTTATATAATTAATATTAAATTTAAAGAGTTTTTTATAATCTATAAAAAATTATCTATTATTATTCTCATCATCATTAGAGGATTGATTATTATTTTCTGTTTGAGATTCTTCCTCTATATTTTCAGATGGAGTTTCTTCTTGAATTGTTTGTTCAGGTTTTGATTGAGGTTCAGGTTCTGAATATGTTTCTTCTTTTGCCGGTTCATCTTGCGGTTCAGTAGTTGGGTCTTGTTGAGTTTGAGCTCTTGCTAAATCAGCTGCACTTTGTGCTGACGGTTCTCTTCTCATAAAGAAATATATTCCAGCGGCAATTACGGCAATTGCACCAAAAATATATAGAAGAATGTTTACTATGCTCAAACCTTTTTCCTCTTTTACCTCTGTATTTTCTTCAGTAACAGGTATTACTTCTTCCTCCTCAGGTTTTGCATCTTGTGTTTGAGTGGGTTCAGCCTGGACTTCTTCTTTAGGTTCATCTTGCTGAGTTTCAGGTTCTTTTGCTAGTTCAGGTTCTTTTGCTGTTTCAGGTTCAGGTTCTTTTGCTGGTTCAGGTTCAGGTTCTTTTGCTGGTTCGGATACGGGCTTAGTTTCCTTAACAACTTGAGCTGTTACTTGTGCTTCTTTAGCTTTTGATATATCTACTGAACTTACTGGTTTTGGATTTATTACACCTGTAGCGGTAACTATAATACCTATAATTATTACAGCAATAAACTCCATAGTTAAATATTAAACCTAAATTTATTAAAATCACAGATAAACATTTATAAATTTGATATTGTCTGTGAACAAAAAGACCAATAAATATATGTTTTAAAGTAATTTATAAATTTTACTCAGGTTTAAAAATTAAGCAAAGCCCATTATTACAAAATCTTTTACCTGATTCTTTTGGACCATCATTAAAAACATGTCCATGATGTGCTCCACACTTAGCACAATGGTACTCAATTCTTTGCATGCCAAAACTATAATCAATTTTGGTTTTAAATGCACCTGGTAAAGCCTCAGAAAAAGAAGGCCATCCTGTTCCACTTTCAAATTTAGAGTATGAAGCAAACAATTTATTTCCACAATTGGCGCAATAATAGAAGCCTCTTCTTTTTTCATTAAGCAAATCGCTTGTAAATGGTTTTTCTGTACCCTCATTGAACATAATATTTTTTTGTTTTTCCGATAATTTTGGATTAATTATTTTCTTTGCTGATGCAAATAAATAATTTATAGGAAAAAGTAATGAGATAAGCGAAAAACCCATTAAACGCAAAAATTTTCTTTTTAAAAAATTCATAATTTAAATTATAATAATATTTATATGAAAACAATTTTTTTATTTTTTTTAACTATCTATATTGGCTACTATCTCTTTAGGCCTATTTCTAAAAAAGAAATTGATAAGTTTAATGATCCGGATAATTGGTCAAATATGGGTTTTTAAAGCCTTTAAATGTTCTTTAATACTTTCTGATAATGCAACTAAATCGTATCCTCCTTCAAAAAAAGAAATTATTCTTCCATTTGAATGTATATTCGCAATATCTACAATTTTTTTAGTTATTTCTAGATAATCTTCAGATTCTAAATTAATATTAGCAAGTGGATCTTTATAATGGGCATCAAAACCTGCAGAGATTAATATAACCTCTGGCTTAAATTTATCTACAGGTTTGATTATTTTATTTTCGAAAATTTTTAAAAATTCTGATCCTTTTGTACCTGATTTAATAGGTGCGTTAAATATATTGCCAATCCCTTTTTCATCTTCAGAACCAGTACCTGGAAATAAAGGAAATTCATGTGAAGAAGCATATACAACAGAACTATCGTTATAAAAAATTTCTTGTGTACCGTTACCATGATGTACATCAAAATCTACTATCGCAATTTTATTAATTTTATATTTCTTTTTTAAATATTTTGTAGCAACTGCTACATTATTTATAAAGCAAAAACCATGGGCTTTAACAGTCTCTGCATGATGTCCTGGTGGACGTACAGCACAAAAAGCTCTCTCATTATTTTCGATTAAATCATCAGCTGCTGCTATACCTGCTCCACATGATCTTAGAATTGCATTTTTACTGTTAGGACATAAGATGGTGTCTGCATAAGGCTCCTTCTCTACTCCAATTATCCCACTGATAGGAATATTTTTAAAAATTTCTTCAATGTATTTTCTTGGATGTACTAAAGAAATGATTTCTAAATCAGCTTTAGGTGCTTCTTTGAACTCTGCATTAATATCAGAAGATTTTATTGAAGTAATAATACTATCAAGTCTCTCTTTACTTTCTGGATGCCCAACGCCATTAAATTTTTTTAAACAATCATTATGAGTGTATATAATCATAAAAATTTAATTAGAGATTCAGCTGCTTGTTTTGAAGGAGAATTTTCTTTTTTAAAGTCTTTTAGGATTAATTGAGTATTTTTTATTTGTTCCTGCATTTTACTTGGATTTTCTAAATAATTTGAAACATACTTAAAAATTTTATTAGCATTACAATTGGATTGAAGTAACTCTGGTATAATTTCTTTTTTTGCAGCTATATTTATAATATTAGCAAATTTTGTATTTACTAACATTCTTATTATTAAAAAATTTATAAATCCCATTTTATATATAATTATAGAAGGAATTTTAGCATTGCATATTTCTAAAGACACCGTGCCAGATTTAGATACAGCAAATATAGACTTTTGTAAGATATATGTTTTAATTTTAGTGTCACTTATAACTTCACAATTTTTTAAGTCTTTTCTAAGAATAAATGATTTAATTAAATTGGAATAGTCTTTTGTTGAATGAAAAACAAAAGTGAAATCATTATATTTTTTATTCATCAATTTTATAAAATCTACTAATATCGGTGACAAAATACTAATTTCAGTTTTTCGACTTCCTGCAAAAATTGATATAATTGCTTTATTTTTTCCTAAAATTTGATTTGGATCGATTGAAATTTCTTGATTAGACTCAAGAAGTGGGTGGCCAACAAATTCATGACTCATATTTTCTTTTTCAAAAAAAGGTTTTTCAAAATTAAATAGTAAAAATATATGATCTATAAACTTTTTAATTTTTTTTACTCTTTCTTTTCTCCATACCCACACTTGAGGAGCGACATAGTGAATGGTTTTAATATTAGGATTATTTTTTTTTATTTTTTCTGCTACTCTTAATGTGAAATCAGGACTATCTACAGTGAACAAAATATTTGGCTTAAAATTTTCTATAGCATTAATAGTCTCATTAATTTTTTTTTTAATCTTAAAAATATTTAAAACAACATTTGTAAATCCTAAATAAGTAATTTCTTTGAAATCATAAATAGATTTAATTCCTATTTTTTTTAGACTTTCTCCACCTACCGATAAATATTCAATGTTTGGATAGATTTTTTTCAGATTAATTATAACTTTTGAAGCCAATTTATCTCCTGAAGCTTCACCGGTAAGAATAAAAATTTTTTTCATTTTTGAAGCCTCCAAAGTGAGCCTTGATCGGTTATGATAAAAATTTTACCTGAGTTATTTTGAATTTCTAAGTCCCTTATTCTGCCAATAGTACCTTTAAAAATAATTTTTTCTTCAATTAATTTATTTTTTTTAAATCTAATTTTTCGAAGTGACTGATCTTTAAGAGATCCAATTAAAGCGTCCCCTTCCCATTCTTTAAATTCATTTCCTTTATATATAATCATTGAACTAACAGCTATAGAAGGAACCCAATATTTTATAGCTTTAGTAAAACCTGGTTTCCATTTTGGTCCTATTTTTGTACCTGTATAATTTGTTCCACCCCAACCTAAGATTTTCCACCCATAATTTTCACCATATCTAACTTCTCCAAACCAATCTCCCCCTCTAGCTCCATGATTAGTGATATAAATTTTTTTATCAAATGGTGATAAGTCCATTCCTTGAGGATTCCTTACGCCTATTTGATAAATTTCTGGCAACCAAATCTTTTTATTTTTAAATTTTGGATTATCTTTTGGGATTTTTCCGTCTAGATGAATTCTAATAATACTACCAGGATGTTTTGTTGGGTCTTGAGCTATCATACCTTTACCTCTTTCGCCAACTGATATAAAGAGATATTTGTCTTTAATAACCATTCTCGAACCAAAATGATATCCTGAATTTATTGGTGGTTCGGCTCTAAAAATATTTTTAAAATTAAGTTTTTTATCATTGAATTTAGCAATAGCTACGGAGGTGCTAGAATTTCCATTTCCCCGATTTTCTGAGTAAGAAACATAAATATTTTCTTTAAAATATAAAACTTCGAGCATTCCTCCTTGCCCGTCTTCCAAAATTTTCAAATTATGTTTCAAACTTTTAGTTTTTTGATTATTCAAATTTACCAAAATCAGATTTCCGGGTTTTTCAGTTATGAGTAATTTATTTTCATTTATAAAAGTTAGACTCCAAGGATTAGTCATTCCACTAACTATTTCTTTTAGTTTTGGTTCCGTTGCTTCCAAGTTTAGGATATAAAGAAAAAAAAATAGAAATATTGAAACCTGTTTCATCATTTCACTAATATAAAGATTTTATTTTTATTTGCGTATTTAATGCATTCATTTTTGTTTAAGAAAATGTTTCTCTTATGTTTTAATATTATTCCTTTCAAACCTGAGCGTTTACATTGTTTAAGAGTATCCATGCCAACTGTTGGTAAATCAATTCTAGTATCTTGTTTCTTTTTAGGAAATTTAACTAGCACTCCTGTTTGAATACTACCCTTTTTTTTTATTTTTTTTAACATTTTTTCCGTACCTTCATTTTTTTCCATAATTACAAAATTGTTTCTACTTACTGCGCCTTGAACATGATCATATGGACTAGTTTTCTTTAAAAATTTTAAAGCATTTAGAATATCTTGTTTATCTTTTAAATCAGGTTGAAAATTAGAATAATTTCCTTTTGCTAAATTTAATTCTGGAGTAAAATAAGTAGAGCTTA